>CACIPU010000004.1 GCA_902588625.1 uncultured Pelagibacteraceae bacterium
AACAGTTTATAAAGCAATAAAGGCTTTGGATGACATTAGCTTTGGTTATTTAACAATTCACGGTCAAGGTGGGAAGAAAATGATAGAACAAGCTACAAAAGCTGCTAGTGAGATTAAGTGTAAACCTAAAATTATGATGGTTACAATCTTAACCGCTTTAAGTGACTCTGACTTAAAAGATATGGGAAATACAAATACTGTAATCGAACAGGTTAAAAAATTAGCAAAAATTGCAAAAGAAACAAAGGTTGGTGTTGTGTGTTCTGGGAATGAAGCTAAAATTGTTAGAGAAATTATAGGTCCAGATCTATCAATATTTACTCCAGGTATTCGAATGAAAGATGATGATTCAAATGATCAACAAAGAGTATGCACGCCTATAGATAGCATTAAAAATGGAGCCAACCAAATAATTATGGGAAGAAGTCTGATGAAAGGTGATGTAGAAAAAAATTTAGATAAAGTGTTAAATTCTCTCAAAGAATAATTTATGTCTATGGAATTAAAAATTTGTGGAATTAATTCTAAAAATAACATTAAAACAATTATAAAGAATGGAGGATGTAAATATTTGGGATTTGTTTTTTATCCTGCATCTCCAAGAAATTTATCTATTGAACAATCAAAAGAGCTTACGGATATAGTCCCAAACTATATTAAAAAAGTTGCTGTTTTAGTAAATCCTAAAAATGATTTTATAAATAAAATCAAAAGTCAATTTGATTACCTGCAACTTTATGATACGCCTCCATCAAAAATTAAGGAAATTAAACTAATCTTTAATAAAAAAATTATCAAAGCTATTAAAGTTAAGAAAGAAGAAGATATAAATATATATAAGGATTATATTGGAGTTGCAGATGAATTTTTATTTGACTCTGCCGCAATGGAAAAAAGTTCCATTTTTAATTGGAGCTACTTAAAAAATGTTAATATTAAAAACTGGTTTCTTGCTGGTGGTATAAATATCAATAATCTTGAAGAAGCTTCAAAAATATCTTTAAAAATTGATATTAGTTCAGGTTTAGAGGATAATCCAGGCATAAAATCAGAAGAAAAAATTTTAAATTTTTTAAAAAAGATTAAAAAGTTATGATAAAAATAAAAAAAGATAAACTTCTAATAGATCAACATGACAAAAATGGTTTCTGGGGAAAATTTGGAGGAAACTTTATACCTGAGACTCTAAAAAAGCCTGTAGAAGATCTTACTATTTTGTTCGAAAAATTGAGAAAAGATAAAAAATTTATAAAAGAAAGAGATTATTATTTCCAAAATTGGGTTGGTGCTCCTACCCCATTTGTAAAGTTAGAAAATTTAACAGATCATTTAGGTGGAGCTCAAATATGGACAAAAATTGTTTCTGAAGCTAAGGGAGGTGCTCATAAAATTTATAATGCTACCGTTCATTGCCTTATAGCTAAAAGAGCTGGGAAAAAATATATAGTTGGCGATACTGGCGCAGGATATGCTGGAAAAATGTTGAGTATGGCTGCTAAAAAATTTGGTTTGAAATGTAAAATATTTATGGGAGCAAAAGATATTAAAAGACAAAAACCTAATTGTGATGCAATACGTGCAAATGGTGCAGAAATAATTCCAGTTTATACAGGCAGCCAAACTCTTGTGGACGCTGTTAGTGAATGTATGAGATATTGGGTATCTAACTGTCTTACAACAGCAATGTGCGTGGGCTCAACTGTTGGGCCAAATATATTTGTAAAAATTTGTGGATGGAGTACTTCGCAAATTTCAAGAGAATTAATGCTTCAAATAAAAGAAGAGTTTGGAGAAGTTCCAAAAAAACTAAAATTAATAAATTGTGTTGGAGGAGGATCGTCAAGTTTTGGTTTTTGGAATGAATTTATGCATTATAACAAAAAGCAAGTTGAGTTTATTGGTGTTGAAGCTGGTGGGCCAAAAAAAAGTAAAAGACACGCAGCTCCTCTAACCTATGGATCAAAAATTGGAATTTTACATGGTGCAGCTCAATACGTAAATCAAAATAGAGATGGCCAGATAGAAGAAACAGAATCAATAAGTGCTGGACTGGATTATCCAGGAGTATCCCCTCTTCATTGTTTTTTAAAAGATACAAATAGAGCAAGATATACTGCAGCCAGTGATGAAGAAGCTTTAAATGCATATCAATTAGTTACTGGATTTGAAAATTTAAATCCTAGCCTAGAGCCAAGCCATGCATTTGCAGAAGCTATAAAAATAGCACCAAAATTAAGTAGAGATATTATTATTTGTGTTAACTCATGCGGAGATGCAATAAAAGATCGTGATATTTTAAAACAAAGATTAGGAAAATATAAATGATTAGTTCTCAAATTAGTTTGGCTTTTAAAAAATGTAAAAAGGAAAAAAGGCCAGCTTTGTTAACTTATACAGTTGCTGGAGATAATACTAAAAAAAAATCATTAGAAATTTTAAATTCAATTTCTAATCATGCAGATATTTGTGAGATAGGATTTCCACATAACACTCCGATTGCTGATGGTGGGCAAATTCAAACTTCGTCTTACCGTGCAATAAAAAATGGTATTAAAATGCAACATGTTTTTGAGATTGTTAAAATGTTCAAAAAAAACAAAAATCAAAAACCTGTAATTCTTATGGGTTATTTCAATATGATTTTTCAATATGGTGAAAATAAATTTTTAAAGAAGTGTAAAAATGTTGGGGTGGATGGTTTAATTGTCGTAGATTTACCATGGCCAGATAATAAGACCTTTTCAAAGAAATGTAAAAAATTTTCAATCACCTTTGTTCAGCTTCTAAGTCCAACAACTTCAATATCACGAATGAAAAAAATTGTAAGGGACTCACATGATATGATGTATTTTATTTCTACTTTATCTACTACTGGAGGAAAGTTAAAAGCTTTACCAAAAGAAATTTTAAAAAATTATAATAAAATTAAAAAAATAGATAAATCAAAAAATTTGGTTATTGGTTTTGGAATTACCAGTAAAAATATATCTGCATTTAAAACTGCCGATGGATGTGTGGTAGGTAGTGAAATCTGTAATAAAATTTCATTATCTTTGAAAAAAAAACAAAATCCTGTCATAAATGTTAGTAATATGGTAAAAAAATTAAAGAAAAAAATTATATGAATTGGATTTCAGGTTTTAAAAAATTAAAAATTAAAGTTAAAAAACTTTTTAAAGTTCAGGAAAAACTAGATCCAAATGCTTCCCTTTGGGTAATCTGCCAAAGTTGTTCTACTATGATTTTAAAAAGCTCTCTTCAAGAGCAAGACTGGATTTGCAGCAAATGTACTTATTATCTTGACAAACCTCCTCGAGCAATAGTTAAAACTTTTTTTCCTGAAGGTGGAAATTTAATTCAACCTCCTACAGAATTAGGAAATGATGATCCTTTAAATTTTAAAACTGAGCTAGGTAGTTATAAAGATAAGCTTGCTAAGGCTAGAAAAAAAGAAAAACAGTGGTGTTCAATACTTGCGTATAAAGGAATTGTAGATAATTTAAAAATTCATCTTATTGTAAGCAATTTCAAATTTTTAGGGGGCTCTTGGGGTGTCAATGAAAGCTTTTACTTTCAAAAGGCAGTTGAAGATGCAATTGAAAATAATGCAGATGCTTTTGTTCTAATACTAAAATCTGGAGGAGTTTCAATGTTTAATTCAACTATGGGACTTAATGCAGTAATGGGAGCGGGAGTGATTGGAATGCAAAAACTTAAAGAAAAAAATATTTTAACAGTTTCTGTAGGTCAATCAAAAACAACTGGTGGAGTACTCGCTAGTATTTTTTATGCTTCTGAAATTATAATTTTTGAAAAGGGATCCCATGATGTAACTTTTGCTGGAAAAAAAATTTCAAAAAATTATTTAGCTGCTGGAGAAACTATGGATGAAAAAACATTTGGTACAGCTGAAGAAAAACTAGCTGGAGGCTTTGCTGATTTGGTTCTGCAACGATCAGAAATCAAATCAACAATTTGTACACTTGCTAAAATTATTAAAAAGAAGGAAAATCTGCCTATAATTGAAAATAAATCTGATGATAGCGCAGAAATTGAAAGCGGAAAAATTTTACCAAAAACTGCAGAAAAAATATAGCAGAAGAATAAATTTAGACTTATCAAGAATAAAAATAGCTCTTAAAAAGCTCAAGATAAATCCAAATAAAGATTTACCTGGAAAAGTTTTATCAATTATAGGATCTGATGGAAAAAATTCTGTTGTCCAAAGTTTAAAAGCAATACTAACAGAAAATAAAAAAAATATTGCAACTTTTACGTCTCCTTCAATTGTCTCCCCTTTAGATAGAATATTTTTAAAAAATAAATTTATTAGTCTAAAGAAATTTAAAAACAATGCTAAAAAAATTGCTTCATTAAAAACAAAACTTACTCTTTTTGAAGTAATAACTTTAATCTACATAAAAAGTGTAAAAAATATTAAGAACATAGATTACTTAATTAATGAGGCTGGTTGTGGTTTTGATAAAGATTCTACAAATTTATTTGATAGCCCCCGTGCACAAATAATAACTAATTTAAATCTACAACATAAAGACTTACTTGGCGCAAAGAATATAAATGATATATGCAGAATCAAATGTGGATCACTTAGTAATGATACTTCTATTTATATTGGTAAGCAGAAAATAAAAACACTTAAAATCATTAAAAAAGTTCTTAAAAAAAACAGTAGCAAAAAATTTTACTATGGTAAAGATTTTAAAATTATAAGAAAAAAAAATTTCTATCTTTATAAAGATAAAAAATGTTCACTTAAACTTCATGCAAAACAAATTCATAGTGAGGGATTATGGGAAAATATAGCTCTTTCTGTAAAAGTAGCTAGAGATTTAGGAATTAGTAATCTAACTATATTAAAGAGTCTTAAAAATATAAAATTTTTAGGGAGATTACATTTCATAAAAAATGGAAAAATAAGAAAATTATTATCTCCTAAAGAGGATCTTATTTTAGATGGATGTCACTCTATTGTAGCTATTGCTAACCATATTAAATTTTTAAGAAGTATAAAAAAACCTAAGTACGCCATATGGTCTTTAATGAAAAATCGTGAACCAGAAAAATTTGTAAAATACTTAAAATGTTTTAAAAAAATAGTAGCAATAAAAGTACCAAATGAAGCGAATGCATGCTCAGCCGAACAACTTAAACAAATTGCTAATTTAAACGGAATAAAATGTCAAACGGCTGAAAATATTCAATCAGCAATTAAATTAATTTCTTCAGATCAACCTAAATGTTTAAGTATTATTGGTAGTCTTTACACTGCCGGGGCTGTTCTTAATTTAAACAATTGATTCTCTTACCCAAGCAATAAAAGCTTCGGCTGCGACTAGCCCAATTTTTTCGGAAATTCTTTCACCGTTTTTATATATAATTGTCGTTGGAACACCCCTTACACCAGCAGCACTACTAATATTAATTCCCTTATCCTCTACTGCAACAGTTCCAAAATTAACTTCATTTGCTATTGGGTCGTTAATTACTTCATTTTTAAGAACTTTATGTAACTGAATACATGGCTGACAATAAGATAAAGCTGAATATGTGACCACATAGGGCTTAGAATTTTCTAAAACTTCTTTTTGAAAATTTTCATCTGTAATTTCATTTAATTTAGACATAAGATTATAGGAATTTAATAATTTTACTGTAAATGTCAATTATGCGTTTTGATATCTTTTTTCTATATCTTGAACAAATGAATCATACTCATCTAAAAGTTGTAAAGCCTCATTATTACCCTGTCTATCAAAGGTATTACGATAGTCATCTAATTCTTTATAAAATTTTCCAACGGTTTCAAAATTTTCATCGTTGTTTGATAAAAGTCTTCTACCAAACTCTCGATGAATCTCATTATAAATAGATTTTGGAAGTAATTCAGGATGGTTTTCATAAAAAAGTGTTGCTGCAAAAAATCTATATTTTTCAGTAAATTTGTCTATTAAAGGTAGCCTGTCCTTCCACTCCAATTTATGAAAAAGTTCCATATTTTTTTTATCTGAATCAGATGGAAAGCCATCTAAATATAAGCGTTCTTCCGGTATTAGTTCTTTTTGATCAAATTGTTTTTTTTCTTCTGCTTGATCTTTTAATATAGTTTGCATTAATTTGAGAAATTTTGGATTCTTGTCTAAAAGTTCAACTCTTTTGTTTAATTCCTCTTCTCCACCTTTTATTTTGTTATAAGGATCTGCTTTAAAGGCATGGCTGCTCTGGAGTAAAATTTCATTACGATTTTGTTTTATAGTTCGTAGAAATTTAGGAGACTTTTTCATTGCTTTTTCTAAATCTTTATATCCAAGTTTTAAATAAGGTTCTATTGGCTCTCTAAGATCCCAACAAATTGCCCATTGATATACTGGGTGTGAAAACAAATAGTGAATAGCGTACCATCTTGCCTTGCCATAAAAATAAGCAACATGTGAGAGAATTTTATTTTTCTCTAATAATTTTTGAGTTTCAGATTTATGGCCAGTTTTTATTGCACCCTCCCAAACCTCAGGAACATTTTTCATCATAATGCGAGCCAGCTCAGCATTGGCAAGAACGTCACTCATAGCTTCATGGGCAACTTCATGTTTAATGTCATTTTTTTCACATAAACTGGCTAATTTAAATAAAAACGATCCCTTAGGCGATATTTCACATTTAAGACTTTTGTCATCTACAAGCTTAGTTGCTCTTGCTATGTTAAGAGTATCAATAATTCTATGTGGTAATTTTTTTAAGTGGTAAACATCTGGAATCAAATTTTTATAAAGTTGCCTAATATATGCCTCCATATCAAATGATATAATATTGTGACCAAGAACCGTAACTGGTCCAATTTTATTAAGGAACGCATGAATTTGCATGACAGCATCATAGTGCGAAAGATTTGCCCCTTTTAAAGTTTGAACTTTCACTTTGTTTACAAGTAGAGCTCCAATTGACGGTACTACGGTTGGACGCATTCTACAACGAACATCTAATCGCTTTAATTCTCTCCAGCGTTCATCGAATAAAACAAAAGCACCTTGAAGTAATGAAAGATGATTTACTGCACTTGATGATGTTTCAAAGTCTGCTACTAAATAATTCATATATTTTAAATTTCTATTTCCTGGTGTTCTTGTAAGTAACGACACATATCACAGTTATCTTCACCACTAAAATCAGGGATTTTGTCTCGTGTTAATAAGTCTTTTATTCTATCTAGAACATCTTCTACCCATGTATAATCAATTTTATAATTGATAATCTGAATATCAAAGATTAATTTTTCATTCCATTCTTTAGGTTCTAAGCTAGCATTGCAAAAAACTATGTAGGAGTCTTCTGAAATTTTAAAACCATTTTTTTCTAAGAGATAACCATAAATTTCTAGTTGGTTTTTCCAAGTTTTGTGGTACGGCTGTCCTAAATATTTAACTGAATCACCTTCCTTTGTTTGTGTACTTTTAAATTCTACTGGACTTAATTCGTTTGTTCTAAGATTAATTAATATTTCATCGACAGCTCCTTGAATTATTAGATTAGCTTTTTTATAATGAAATTTTACTCCTTGAAAATTTTCTCTCCATTCGTTTATTTTTTCATGTTGAAAAGGAACTAAATTAATTTTTTTATCCTTAAAATATCTATGAGGAATTTGTTTTTCTCTAGCTGCATCAAATGTTTTTTTTAGCAATGTGTCAGTTGCAGAATTAAGTCTAAATGGAAATGATCTTAAGGCTTTAATAGCAAGCTTATTTTGCAAATAAAAACATCTTTGACAATCTAGAAATCCTTGAATGCGACTTCTACTAACAGTAAAAGGTTTTTCACTGCTCGGATCAAATTTTCTCACTCTACTTTTTTTTTTAATCACTGTTTATTTAACCTTTAAGTTTTAACTATATATTTTGAATTTTTTACTAGTGAATAAATGGACCTTTATCTTCTGGATCGTTCACACTTGGTATTTTATCTTCTTCAGGAAGAGTTTTTTCAATATTTTTTGCTGGTAAATATTTTTTTTCTTTTAAATCAGTCAATTGTTTTTCAAGACTATCCTTACCTCCCCACCCACTTTTTATAACATTTTCTAGATTTACACCGTGTGTTCTGTAACTAGTAACCAACTTCTTAAGAAACCCTTTTAAAGTCCCATATTTTTCATAAATTTTTGTAGCACTTTTAACAATCTCATCCACACTTTCGATTTGTTTTTGCTTAGATTTTATAGTTTCAACAATTTTAATTATAGCCATAAGATTTCCAGGTCCAGCTAATATTATATTCTTATTGTAAGCTTTTTCTCCTAAATTTGGATCATGCTGTACTGCTGTAAGATAACATGCTTCGAAAGGTATAAACATTATAGTTGTTGGAAAAACTTTTGTGTTTAATATTTGTGAATATTTTTTTGTACTTAGTTTTTGAATGTGATCTGTTATAGATTTTATATGTTTTTTTAAATGATCCTCTTGTAATTTTTTATCTTTTTTTTCATTTGACCAATTTTTCCAATTATCTAAGGATACTTTTGAATCAATCACTAGATAACTTTCTTCCATCCTTATAAGCACATCTGGTATAACTCTTTTTAAAGATTGACTATCGTTAGGATCTTGAATTTTATCTCCAACATGGCACTTAAAATCAGTACCTTCACGAAATCCGCATGAAATTAAGAGAGTTTTTAAGATTTTTTCGCCAAACTCTCCTTGAAATTTACTGCTACCAGTAAGATCTTCAAGATATTTTTTCATTTCACCAATATTATCCCTGTCAAATTTGTTTCTTTCTTCTGTTATCTGCGTATATTCAGATATTGCGGTTTTATGATCGTCTATCTTATTTATTGTTTTAAGCTGCTCTTTAGTTAGTTCTTTTTCAGATTTAAGAGTTTCTTCTAGGTTTTTTTTAATTTCTAAAAGACCTTTTTTTTCTGATTCTAAAGATGCAATAACCTTTTCTTTTTCAAAAACATCAATGTTTTGAGATTTATCAACTTGATTTTTTTTAAAATAAAACCACACAATAGAAGCTAGTATAACTCCTATAAGGATTCCTAAAAACAAACCTTCATTCATTTTAACTACCTCTTAAATAAAAGTAATTTTAACTTATTATTAAGTATACGATGTAATGTAAGATTTTGTTAATTACTAAACACATCAGTGTACATTACAAGGTTAACTTTATTATTTAGTATTTATAAAATATCAAATAAATATTTAGTTGTCAATAATAAAGTATTTAATTAGCTTCCTTTTTTTTTTTAAAAATTCTATCCAAATGTCCAACGATTCTATCTGTAAGAAAATCACTATAAGCAAAAACTTCGTTGGTATTAAATTTTTTAAGAATGTTTTTTGATTCATCACTTTTGTCCTCAATGGTAATAGTTTTTGAATCTGTGTTATTATCTTCAAGATAAATTAAAAAAATCCAATTATCTTCAACTTCGTTATCATACCTGATGTAAAATAAATTCTCCTCCCACCTTCTATCAATTACTCTTAAAATTTCAGATTTTTTAGGTAGCCATCTTTTGTTTATTTGAAATACTAAACTTTGGGCTGATCTAAAAAAACTTTCTAAAACTATTTCTACTTGAAGTCGTTTTTCATTAAATTCTTTTTCTTTTCTATAAAGATCTTCGCGCGTATCGCCTGATTCAACTGTAATCCCTAAAGCTTCAATTCTCTCTTTGATTTTATTTTCTCTTATCTGCTTATATTTGAAACGGATTCGCTCAATAGCTTCCTGAACAGATCGATATTCTGATATATTTTCTTTTAATGACAACCGTTCAAGATTAGCTATCTCATTTGCTTCACGTTTAGCAAATTGATCTAATTTACGTTGTACTTGCATACTTTCATATAATTTACGTTTTTTTTCTTGCAATTCTTTACGTAATTGAGCCTGACCTTCCTGAATAAACTTTTTTAAATCATTTTTTCGTTCGCGCTCTAATTTTATTTCAAACTGAAGTTCTTTTCTTTTTTCATCTATTTTTTGTTTTTCATATTCTTTTATTTTTTTTTCTTCTTCTTTTTTATCTAAAGCGATTTTTGCTAACTTTTTAAGTTTTTTATTCTCAAAATAACTATCATATGCAACAAAAAAAGGTCTCAATATGTAATTAGCTATTTTTTGTAAACTTATTTTTGTAATTTTAGCTGTTTGTTTTCTAATTTTTGAAATTTGTTTTTTTTTAAATTTTAATTTAAATTTTGTTTTTTTTATTTTTGGTAAACTAAATTTTAAACTTTTTAATCTATCTAAAGGTTGTCTTCTGAATTTTGTAGTTTTTTTTCTTTTATTTTGTTTTTTTTTTTTAATATTTCTTTTGTGTTTGATTTTTTTTTTTTTAAAATAGACTTTGTATAACTTTTTTTTAATTTTTCTCTTCTTAGTTATATTTTTTTTTAGTGATTTTTTTTTCTTTTTTTTCATAAAAGATTACTTTACTTATATATAACAAATATTAGTTGTATATATAATCTCTTCGATTACTCGGGATAGAACTAAAATCTTTTACAATCTGAAGTTGGTATACTAGCAAATCTCTATAATGGAATGCAGCTGAACAGCTGGCGAGATAAAATTCCCACATTTTGCAAAAACGTTCAGAATACATTTTTTTTGCTTTTTCCCTATTTTCTAAAAATCTGTCTAGCCAAGCTTTTAAAGTTTTGTCATAGTGATGTATTAGACTCTCCATATCGGCCAATATTAAGCCTGTTTTTTCAATAGAATCTAAGAGATCGCTTCCACTAGGAACCAGACCCCCTGGAAAAATATATTTCTGTATAAATGGTTGAGGAGGTCCCTTTGGTTCTGTTGAACCAATGGTATGAACTAAGCTCAGACCATCGTCAGTCATTAAATTATTTAATTTTTTAAAAAAAGTTTTATAAAATTTCCTACCAACGTGCTCTAGAAACCCCACTGAAACAATTCTGTTAAATTTTCCTTTTATTTTTCTATAATCTATTAATTCAAAATGACATTGATTATCTAGTTTTAATTCTTTAGCCTTTTTAATACAATAATCATATTGATTTTTGCTTAATGTAACTCCTGTTACTTCACATTCAGATTGTTTTGCAATCTCAAAACACATTGAACCCCAACCACATCCTACATCTAATACTCTTTGACCTGGACGTAAATCTAATTTTTTAATTATATGATCAATTTTATTCTGTTGGGCGTTTTCAAGAGTATCAGTTGAAGATTTCCAATATCCACAGGAATATTGACGATGTTTTTTATCTAAAAATAAATTATATAAATCTTCTCCCAGGTCGTAATGATGTTCAACATTTTTTTTTGATTTACCTGGTAAATTATAATTTGTAAAAAATCTCCACACATGTAAAATTTTTTTAAAAGTATAGCCAGCTGTATTGATTTCACTATGACCTAAATTTTTAAAAGTTAAATTTAAAAAATCTAATAGCGTACCATTTTCAATTTTAATATCACCATTCATATATGCTTCTGGAAAAGAAAGGTCAGGATTAATTAATAGCTTCCAATTAAGATTTTTATTTAAAATTTTTAAAGTTAATGGTTTCTTAAGATTTGGATTTCCACAAATAAATTTTTGTCCCAGATGGTCAATTAAAATTATACCATCTTTTTTATATATCTTTGAAAATAATCTAGCTATTAACATAATTTAGGCCGCAATATTTTTGTCAGGATAAAAATCTAAACTTTTTAACTCTGACATCATTTTTTTTTCTTGATCCTTATTTAGTAAACTTAATGGTGGTATTATAAATTTATATTTTTCATCTTCTAATGACATAAAAGTATGTATCCCTGAAATTAAATTATTTTTATCAAAAATTGAACGTATAGCGCATAAGCGTTCATTATGTGTTTGTTTTTTTTTATTATGAAAATCATCATAAACTTTACGAGCTAAGTTTGCAGTAACATTACAGACTGCACTAATAATGCCTGCACAACCTAGCTTTAGACCTTTAAGTAATTTTGTTTCTGAGCCTGGAAAAACTAGAAAGTTTGGTATTTTTAAATCTTCATATAGATTGTAAGTACTATCCTTAACGCCAACTATTTGTTTCGGAAAATTTTTAACTAATTTTTCTATTACCTGAATACTAAATTTATACCCACTAAGCTTTTCAAAATTGTAAAGTATTATTTCACAGTTTGGAACTCTCTGGATTACATTTGAAAAAAAATTGTAAACTTCTTCGTCGCCGTACTTGTAGTAAGCTGGGGGCATTATAAGAAATTTATTCATTCCGTTAGTTAAACTACGTTTCATTAACTCAACTGTTTCCTTAAGTGAATTGTTAGATGTGCCTATTAAGAAATTTTCTTTAAATTTGCTATTACAAACTTTATCTATTAATTTTTCTTTTTCATTTCTTGAAATTAACTGACCTGCGCCTGTACTTCCAAATATAGCGACTCCATGACAACCTTGGTCTATAAGTCTTTCTGCATGCGATATTGTAGAATTAATATCTAAAGATAGATCTTTATCTACACAAGACATAGATGCTGCATAAATTCCTGGTTTGACTGCCATATTTTTACCTCTTAACTTAATTAATTAATATAAATTATATAAAATTGAAAAAATGAATCAAACAGCTTTAGTTATAATAAAATCAATGGGAATTGGTGATCTGGTAATTCTAAAGAGTAATATTGATGCAATTAGCAAATCTATTAATAAAAAAGTAGTAGTTCTAGCGCAGGCAAATACACGCGCATCTGAAATATTAAAATTTGACCCACATGTGCAGGAGGTAATCGATTTAGATAAAAAAGGATTTTTTAAAATCATTAAAAAAATTAAATCTAGAAATTTCAACCAATCATATATTTACAGTGATAGTTTAAGACTTTATCTGATCTCAAAGTTTTCAGGAATAAAAAATAATTTTCAATATAGATTTTTTTCAAAAAGAAAAAAAAATTTCTTTAAAACTGCAAAAGAATTTACTGAGAAGACTTTAAATTCCAAAATTGATCACGAATCAAAAATTTTTTGGGATGAAAATGAAATAGAAAATATGAAAAAAAAATTTAATATTTCAAATAAGACAAAAAATATTGTATGTGGAATTTCAGCATCTGGGCCAACAAAAAGGTGGGATGTTAAAAATTATATAAAATTATTTGAAAATCTAAATAGTAAATTTGCTTGTAAATTTTTTATTGCCGCGGGTCCCAAGGATGAAGATCTCGTAATGGAAATTATGAGCTCTTCCTCAATAAAAGATAAATGTATTTCTTTTTCAAATATGACCATTGCAGAAACAATACCTATTATTAGTGCCTGTCAAAATTTTATAGGAAATGATACTGGTTGGGCTCAAATTTCTGCAGCTTTAAATTTAAAATCACTAATTATTTTTTGCGATAGCCCCAGCGAAGCTTATGGTGTTTGGAGAAATAATATTAAAATTATTGTGCCGGAAGGTTTACAAATCTGCCAACATAACACTAGAGGGAAGGACAAGATTTCTTTTGATGAAGTTTTGAAAAAATCTATAGAATTAATTAGCTAAAGTCTGTTTTAATTATCAAATCTTTTGCTTCTGTTAACATTTGAGATATTTTAGTGCTATCTATATCCTTGTTTAGATCTGGATGAACCTTAAGCATTAATTTTTTATAATTTGACTCGATTTTTTCTTGAGAATCTCCCTTTTTGCAATTTAAAAGCTCATAAGCTTCATTTAAACTTATACTACTAGATCCTGGCGAGAAATTTGTTCCAGATGTATATGAAAATCTTCCTTGTTGTCTTAATCTATTTAATAATCTAAAAATCATAATTGCTTTAAAAAGGGATAAGCCAGATTTTAATTTTATTAAGGGTAATATTAATAAAAATATTGGAGCTGCTAATAAAATTCTACCGGCAATTAGTAGAATAATACCACCAAGTATAGAAAAAATGATAACTAGTATTCTTATGCTTTTCGAAATCTTTTTAACATTGGCCCTAGCAAACCAAGTCAAAATTAAGACTAAAATAATAAAAATAATTATACCCAAAAAGATTAAGTTCATATATTAATGCTCATTTAAATGAATATACCAAAACTAAGAAAAGAAAAAACAGTCAAAAAGTACCATGGTTATGAATTAACTGATCATTACGCTTATGTTGATCAACCCCATAATATTCTTGAAGTTTTACAAAATCCTAAAAAACTTTTACCTGAAGTAAGAAAATATTTGGAAGAAAATAATAAAATAGCGGAAGAGTATTTTAATGATACAAAAATTTTACAAAAAAAATTATTTGATGAAATAAAAGGGAAAATACAGCTAGAAGATGAAAGTTTAAAATTTAAAGATGCTAGATATTTTTATTGGACGAAAACAACTAAAAAAGGAAACTATGTTAAATATCTCAGACAAAAAATTGGATCATCTAATATAGAAACTTATTTTGATGGTGATAAAGAAAAAAAATTAAATAAGTCAAAATATTTTGGTCTTGGTTCCGTTTCTGTATCACATAATGATCGATTACTTGCGTACTCAATTGATTTAAAGGGTTCTGAGTACTATGATATATTTTTAAAAGATATTAAAACGAATAAATTTATAGATGAAAAAATCAAAAATACATCTGGAAATATTACATGGAGCCTGGACTCGAAGAGTTTTTTTTATTCACCATTAGACAAATATCATAGATCAAAAAAAATTTATAGACACACTTTAGGAACCTCAATATTAAAAGATAAACTTATATTTGAAGAAAATGATGATTCTTTTTCTGTAGGTATATCGTTAACCGCTGATGAAAAATTTTTTGTGATTGCCACTTCAGATTCAAATACGGTCGAAGAATACTTTTTTCCTTCAAAAAGTAAAACTATTAAACCTTTATTATTTAGTAAACGTAAAAAGGGAATAAAATATTCAATAGATAGTTGGAAAAACTATTGGTACATTCATACAAACAAAAATGCTCTGGATTATCAAATCTTACGCTGTAAGCATAGCAGAATTAAAAAATTAGAGACATTTATTCCACCAAAGGAAAAAACTATTATAGGTGGTTTAAATTTTCTAGATGATTATATTTTGAGGGCAGAAAAATCAAATGCTATTCCTAAAATGTTTATTAGAAATATTCATTCTAATGAAGAAGAAGAATTAATAATTTCAAAAGAGCCAGTTGGATCACCAGGAATTTCTCTAATGCAAAAAAAAACAAATACGACAAAAATTTGGATCTCTTGGGACAGTTTAGCTACTCCAGGGAAAGTTTATGAGTATGATATTATTACTAAAGAAAAAAAGTTAGTAAAAGAGACTAAAATTCCTTCAGGTCACAATCCCGATAACTATGTAGTAGAAAGATTGAAAGCTATCGGAAGTGATGGTCAAAAAATCCCTATAACTTTAGTAAGGAGAAAAGATGTTAAACTTGACGGTAAGTCAAAACTGCTTCTTTATGCTTATGGCTGCTATAAGCATAGCGTACCTGTTTCATTTAGTGCTTCAAAATTTTGTCTCGTTGATCGAGGAATTATATTTGGAATCGCACATGTTAGAGGTGGAGGAGAATTAGGTGAAAATTGGTACTTAGAAGGAAAACTATTAAAAAAAAAACAAACTTTTTCTGACTATATAAGTGTTTGTGAGTATTTAATAAAAAATAAATACACATACAGAGGTGGCCTTGCATTTTATGGAGGGAGCGCTGGTGGAACTACTGGTGCTGCTGTTATTAATATAAATCCTGAATTATTTTTTGCAGCATTGCTTTTAGTACCTTATGTTGATTGTTTAACAACTGCTTTAAATGATAAATTACCTTTGACACCTGGTGAATATGAAGTTTTTGGAAATCCAAAAAAATATAAAGAATATTTTGAATATATAAGATCTTATTCTCCTTATAATAATTTACGTAAAGCTAATTATCCACCTATGTTAGTTACTTCTTCAATTTTTGATAACCGAGTCCTATACTCAGAACCTACAAAATATATTGCAAAGCTGCGCGAATTAAAAAGTGACAATAATGTTCAATTACTAAAATGTAAGTTAGAAGCTGCGGGTCATGGTGGTGCATCGGGACGGGACAACGCAATAATAGAATTGGCTGAAGAATATTCATTTATTCTAAAAAATGCAAAAATAAATAAATAAAAAATTAGTCTTTAAATTTTAAAAACACCCCTTGGACTCAAATCCTGTGATCATATCACCTTCATCGACAGTAAATTTTCTTACACATTTTAAACCATATCTTTTAGATTGATAAATTAGATTTCTAAAACCTTTTTCGTCTCTTAATTCTTCATTAGGTTGTCCTAATTCTATTAAAACATGTCTTTGATTTTTGCCGATAAACATAGATAATTTTTGATTTTCTTTTTTGACTGTTTCTGAAATTTTTTTATTAACAGTTTCGCAGCTGGTTAACAAAATGAATAGTGAAAGTGTCATGGATAGTAAATTACGTCTCATAAAACAACTTAACATAGAATTTAACGAATTAAACTAACCCTCAAGTTGAAATTTTGTGCACAATAAAATTTAAAAAAATAAGTTAATTTATTGTTATTAGCAAAGAAGTAATTAGAGTCTTGAATCTAAAATAAATAACAATTTAAGGAGAAAAATATGTTGGATAAATATTTCAACTATAGAAAACATAAAACAGATTTTAAAACAGAAGTAATAGCTGGAGTGTCAACATTTTTGACAATGGCTTATATTATGTTTTTGAATCCGGTTATACTTGCTGATGGTGGGTTTGACTTTGGTGGTGTTTTCACAGCAACAGCCCTTGCTGCGGCATTGGCTTGTTTCATAGCTGCTTTTTACGCAAAAACATGGCCTGTTGGTCTTGCGCCTGGAATGGGAATAAATGCATTCATTGCTTATGGAGTTTGTTTGGGTATGCAATATACTCCAGCAGAAGCACTTGGTGCTGTTCTTGTAGCCGGTGTAGTGTTCTTAATAATTTCACTAACTCCAATTAGAGCTTGGCTAATTAACTCAATTCCAAAAAGTTTAAAACTAGGAATTGGTGCAGGTATTGGTCTATTCTTAGCTATTATTGGTTTCCAATTAATGGGACTTACTTCTGATAATCCAGTAGTACTAGTTCAACTTGGTGACCTTTCTAATCCTTTACTTCTTTTAGGTGCAGGTGCATTTATATCGATGATCGTAATGGAAAAAATGAAAATTAAAGGAAATATAATTATAGGAATTATTGCCTTTAGTATCATTGCTTGGGTTACTGGCTTAGGTAAATTTAATGGAGTAGCTTCTATGCCTCCTCCGATGACTCATTTATTTGCATTTGATTTAGGAGCTGCACTTTCAGCTTCAATGGTAACAGTAATTTTTACTCTGTTCTTCATTGACTTTTTTGATACTGCAGGAACTTTAACGAGTGTTGCTAATGTTTCAGGAAAAATTGGAAGCAATGGTAAGATTGAAGATGTAGACAAAATGATGTTGTCAGACAGTGTATCAACTGTTGCTGGAGCTGTAATGGGAACTAGTACGGTTACTACTTATGTTGAGTCTGCCGCTGGAGTTAAAGCTGGCGGAAGAACAGGAATGACATCACTTGTTATAGGGATTTTATTCTTAGCAATGTTGTTCTTATCACCATTAGCTACAAGTTTACCAAAAGAGATAGATGCAGCAGCTCTTATTTATATTGCCACTTTATTTGTTCGTAATATTAAGGACATAGAATGGGATGATATAGGTGAAGCTGGACCTGCGGTCCTTGCAATGATTGCAATGCCATTTACTTACTCTATTTCAAATGGAATAGCTTTAGCGTTTGTTTCTTATGCTGCTATTAAAATTTGCACAGGAAGAACAGATGTTAGTCCTGCTATTTGGGTGATTGCTATATTAAGTCTTATAAGCTTTATAGTAGGTTAAAAATTTAAATATTTTATAAGAAAGGGCCGGATTTATTCTGGCCCTTTTTTTATTTGGTGTGCTTTTTTTTTAAGTCTTCAATTCTAATTTCTTCATAATGCTCAAATGGCTGAACGATCCATGGATTATCAGACAAACGCACTGCACAATAATCAGGTTCAAAAGTTGATTTCTTTTTTTTCCATAATGTTGCTGTTTTTATATCTTCAATTTTATCCTTTATAGGTTCATAGTTTTTTAACCAATCAACACTTTTATTTAAAGTAATTCCAGTATCAGAAAGATCATCACATAAAAGAATTTTTCCACCCATATTTTTTGCTATTGAACTCATCTCTCTAGAAAACACTATATCTCCCTGTTCGTCTTCAATTCCTTTTCCACTATAAGATTCTACAGCTAAATATGCACATTTTAATTTAAAAACCCTACTCAAGAGATCTATCATTGGGGCACCACCACGCATTATACCAACAAGTAAAGTTGGTTTATAACCACTGTCATGAATCATGACTGCTAACTTCTCTACAGTTTTATTATATTCATCCCAAGAAAGAATTAATTTTTCTGACATATTAATTCTGCTATCATAGCTAAAAAAAATTAATTAAAAAGGAGAAAATTGATGCCTAAAGGATATTGGTTAGCAACCTACAAAAAAATAGAAAACAAAGATAATCTTGGTAACTATGCCGCAAAAGCAACTGAGACGATAAAAAGTCATGGAGGAAACGCTCTTGTACGAGGAGGAAAATATAAATGTTTAGAGGGTAATGATTTTCCGCGAACCGTGATATGGGAATTTCCAACTTACGATGCTGCAGAAAAATGTTACAACTCAAAGGAATATCAAGAAGCCTGGAAATTGGCAAAAAGTTCAACGGTGAGAGATCTACAGATTGTTGAAGGGGTTTAGCTGCTTTCTTTTTTGTTCTTCAAATTAACATAATGCTGTATTGATCCAAAAATTATTGCCAATACAAAAAGAATTATCCAATTATATTTACTATTCGAAATGAAGGATGCATGTCCGCTTAACATTATAAACAAAACTAATAATGTAATAATATTGTTGTGAACTGATCTCACCTTTGCTCGAACTGAAAGATTTAAATCAATTTTTTCTTTTTTGAAAGCAGCTAACGCTATTTTTTTACCATTAGGAGCTATGACATGAAATACATTTAAAGTCATTATACTTCCCAAAATAATACCTGATTGCAGAAAAGCAAATCGTGGACCATAAACTTTAGTTAAAGCAAATGAAATTATTGTTCCAAAAATTAATAATAAAACTGGGAAAATAATTTTATAATTTATCAATTTAGATTTACAAATTAAATCATATATTTTCCACGAAACTACTATTGAGACGATTGAAATTAATATTGCTATTAGAGGAGTAATATTTTCATTTACTCTTTTATCAATCATTAAAATATCAGCATTTACAAAATAAATTAATATCAATAACGCTATACCTGATAAAAAAGTCAAATAGGAAGTATACTTCCAAATAATTACATTCTTTGGAACTTCCGGAGGTGCGCCATGATATCTGGTTAGTTTATAATAATAACCGCTGTGTTGTAAAATTCCTTCAGCTTCAGTATCTTCTGCTTTTGAATTTTTTGGCAATTTGTTATCTAGATAATTAAAAGTAAATGATGTACCTACCCATAGTATAGCAAAAAAAACATGTCCCCATCTAAGTAAAGCTTGAGTCCATTTAGTGATATCGGGTAAGAATTCCATTTAATATTTAACCTTATCTGTTTTTTTGTCCCACAGTTCAAATGCTTTCAAAGCTTCATCTCTCATCATTTGATGCATAGGAATCTTTCTCTCTTTTATAGTCTTGTTTAATTCTTCATAAATTAAGGCATCAGAAAAATCAATCTTCTGGGCATCGCTTCTTGTGTTAGCGTAATAAACTTTATTTAGTCTAGCCCAATAGATAGCGGATAAACACATAGGGCATGGTTCACATGTCGTATACAAATCGCAGCCTTCTAAGCTAAAATTATTTAAATCTTTACATGCAATTCTAATTGCTGCAATTTCTGCATGTGATGTAGGATCGTTAGCTAGAGTAACAGTATTAAAACCCTCAGAAATAATTTTGTTATTTTTAACAATTACTGCACCAAAAGGCCCAGTACCACTATTAACACTTTTAATTGAAAGCTCAATTGCTCTTATCATAAACTTGTTACTCATATTTTCCTTTTTAGTTTATTTATACTCATTAAAATTTTTTCTGGTGTAGCTGGAGCATCAAGTTTTGGATTTATATTATAATTACTCACTGATGCTATAGCATTTTTAATAGCAAAAAAAACAGACATAGCATTCATTAATGGTGGTTCACCTGTAGTTTTGGATTTATTAATTACACTTTCATTATTTATGCCTTTTTTATAAATCTCTACATTAAACTTTTCTGGCATATCACTCGCACTAGGTATTTTATAAGTTGACGGTGAGTGAGTTGTAAGTACACCATTAGATTTCCAATTTACTTCTTCCATTGTTAACCATCCAGCTCCTTGAACATAACCACCTTCTATTTGTCCTAATTCAATTGCAGGGTTAATAGCTTTGCCTGCATCATGTAAAATATCAACTTGTAATATTTTATTTTCCCCTGTTAGTATATCTATTACTACTTCACTTACTGCTGCACCATAAGCAAAGTATAAAAATGGTCTTCCAGTAAAAGTTTTTTTGTCAAAATAAATTTTGGGTGTTGTATAAAAACCAGAAGAAGATAATGAAACTCTATTAAAGTAAGCTTCTTTAATTAACTGATTAAATTTAAAAGATTTACCTTTAAACTTTACCATTCCATTTTCATAAATTCCCTCACTATTTTTAATTTTATACTTACGCTTTACAAACGCTTTTAAATTCATTTTTATTTTATAAATCGCATTTAACATGGCAGCTCCATTTAAATCTGTAGTAGAACTTGCTGCGCTAGCTGATGTATTCGGAACTTTATCAGTACGAGTTGCTGAAACTTTAATTTTACTAAATGGTAACCCTAAGGCGTGTGCTGCCAATTGTGCTATTTTTGTATATGTGCCTTGGCCCATTTCAATTGCTCCAGTATTTACGTGAACACTTCCATCATTAAAATAAATATGCACAAGTGCTCCTGCTTGATTTAAGTGCCAAGTTGTAAAACTAATTCCAAACTTGACTGGAGTAATAGAAATACCTTTTTTAATATATCTATTTTCAGCATTAAACTTTTTTATACTTAATTGCCTACTTTTATAGTTTGAAGATTTTAAAAGTTGATCAAACATATCTTGGATTATGTTATCTTCTATCTTCATATTGTAATGAGTAATATTTTTTTTCTTTTTTTGATAAAAATTTCTTCGTCTAATCTCTGATGGGTCTTTTTTAAGTGAGTTTGCAATATGGTCAATAATATTTTCAATAACCATCATGCCTTGATTGCCACCAAAGCCACGGAAAGCCGTGTTAGAAGCTGTATTTGTTTTACAAAGATAGTTCTCAATTAAAATATTCTCAAGAAAGTAAGCATTATCTATATGTAATAAAGCTCTTTCATTGATTGCTCCTGAAAGATCTGGAGAAATTCCACATCTAGATGCAAGTTTTACTTTCAAACCCTTAATAATACCTAGTTCATCAAAACCAACTTCATATTCAGAATAAAAATCATGTCTTTTTCCTGTAATAATAATATCATCGTCACGATCTATTCTAAGTTTAACTGGACATTTAGTTTTTTTTGCAAGTAAAGTACAAATTGCTGCAAATATGAATGACTGAGTTTCTTTTCCACCAAAACCGCCTCCGATTCTTCTAGTTTCAACTGTAATGCTGTTACTTTTTTGGTTTAGCATTTTTGCTACTATTTGTTGTGTTTCGCTTGGGTGCTGAGTAGATGAATAAACTTTAAAGTCACTGTCTTCTTGAGGAATTACAAAAGCTGTCTGACCTTCAAGTGCAAAATGTTCTTGGCTACCTGTGGTAAAGTTGCCTTTTAATTGATGTTTTGATCTTTGAATCTCTTTTAGCGCATCTCCTTTTTTTACTATTCTTTCTTTCAAAACATAAGATTTTTTTCTTAAAGCCTCTTTAATAGTAGTTATTGTTTTTAATGTTTTATAAGTTATTTTTGCCTTTAACACAGCCTTTCTTGCTAACTCGGTTGTTGTCGCAGCCACCGCAAATAAGGGTGCTCCAAAGTATTTGGGATTTTTAGTAAATATTGGATCTCCATCGTATACAGGGCCAACATCATTTCTTCCAATAATATCATCTGAAGTAACCACAGCAATTACCCCTTGGCTTTTAATTACTTCTTCCAGATTCATTTTCTTGATTATAGCATGGGCTTTTTTACTCCAACCTATAGCTCCATAAATAGTATTTGGATACTCAGGAATATCATCTATGTAATGTGCTTTTCCACTTACATGTTTTATTCCACTTTCATGAGGTCTTTTTTCATTAATAAAAATCTCTTTTTTAGTTTTGAGCATATATTCCTATTATTTTTTTTTGTTTCACTTCGACATACAATTTTTCAAGTAAATTTTTTGCTACTTGCATACGATACTGTCCACTTGCTCGCATGTCACCAATTGGCTTAAAATCTTCGTCTAAAGCATCTTTGGCTTTATTGATAATTTTTTCTGTAAATAAGGATTTTAAAAGAATTTTTTCACAATGGGTTGCTCTCTTGGGTATTGCTGCCATACCACCATATGCAATTTTTATATCTTCAATTTTATTCTTTACAATTTTAAAATTAAAAGCTGCACAGACAGATGATATATCATCATCAAATCTCTTAGAAACTTTGTATGCTTTAAAAATATTATTTTCTACTAAAGGAATCTTAATAGAATGAATAAATTGGCCTTTTTTTAATTTAGTTTGTCTGTAACTAATAAAAAATTTATTAAGAAGTAAAGTTTTAGTTTTTTTTAAATCTTGTAAAACTATTTCTGCATTTAATGATAGTAATAAAGGAAGACAATCTCCTATTGGTGATGCTGTAGCTATATTTCCTGCTATTGTTCCAACATTACGTATTTGTGGAGAACCATATCGTTTAAGAATTTTCGTAAAATCCGGATAGTATTCTTTTATATAAATTTCGAAATCAATTAAAGGTGTTGATGCTCCTACTTCGATATAACTGTTATCATTTTTTATATAATTTAATTCTTTAACTGAATTCAAATAAATAATTGAATTAATATCCTTTCTTTTTTTTGTAACATTCAAGGATAAATCTGTACCTCCACTAAGAAAATCAGAATCATTATTTTTTTTAAGTATTTTTTTTAATTCTTCCAAATATCTTGGTGCGAAATATTTTTTTTCTTCCTTAAAAATAGCTATACTTTTAGTATTTATTTTTTTTATTAATTTTAAAGTATTATTTTCATTTTTTGTAAAATGATCAATTTTTTTTTTATTTTTTAAACTTTTGGCTGCTTTAATAATGGGAGAATAACCTGTGCATCGACAAAGGTTACCTGCTATTGTATCTTTGATAGTCTCATCCTTAAATTTAGAATTATTTTTGAACATCGAAAATAAAGACATAACGAATCCAGGAGTGCAGAAACCACATTGACTACCATGAAACTTTACCATGGCCTCTTGTACTGGATGTAAAGACCCATCTTTTGAGATGAGATCTTCAACAAGTATTAATTGTTTTCCTTGCAAGGTAGGTAAAAAAGTTATGCAAGAATTTACTGCTCTGTAATTCATTTGATTATTTTTAAAATCACATAAAATAACTGTACATGCACCACAACCACCTTCAGCGCATCCTTCTTTTGTTCCAGTTTTTTTCAATTGTGTTCTTATATAGTTAAGTAGTGTTTCATTTGGATCAGGATTTTTAATTTCTATAATTCGATTATTGTGAACAAAACTAATAATATTAGAAATCATTAGCTTCCTCGGTAAGTAGAATAAGCCCAAGGAGAAACTAATAATGGTATGTGGTATTTTTCCTTTGGATTTGAAACGCCAAACTTAATTGAAACATCATTAAGAAATTTTGGATTTTTTAATTCTATTATCTTTTCGAAATATTCTCCAACGTGAAAAACTAGTTCATAATTTCCGGTTTTAATAGTGTTTACTAAAACTTCATCAGGTCTACCATCTTCATTTAAAATAATTGATTTAATTTTTTCTTTTTTATCTGAAATAAAATATATATCAACTTTCATGCCTTTTGCAGGTTTTCCAGAATAAGTGTCTAAAGCATGTGTTGTTAATTTAGTCATAAAATATTATTACTATAATATACATATTAACAAAAAAAATGTTCAATAAAATAGACAAGCTATCTGAAACCGAATTTACTGAAGTTTTTGGTAATATTTTTGAAAATGCAAGCTGGATAGCTGTAAGATTATATAAACAAAAACCCTTTTATAACTTTAATAATTTGTGTAAAAAAATGATCTCTATATTTGAAGAATCTGATAACCAGAGTAAATTAAAAATTCTGAATTCGCACCCCGATCTTGCTAATAAAACAAAAATAGGTTCTTTAACTCTCGATTCAAATAAAGAGCAAGCAAGTGCTGGGTTAGATCAATGTAATGAAGAAGAATTTAATGAATTTAAAAATTTAAATATAAAATATAAAAATAATTTTGGTTTCCCTTTTATTCTAGCTGTTAAAGGAAAAAATAAGTTGGAAATCTTGGACAATTTTAAAAGAAGAATTGTTTCTGATAAGCAAGTTGAATTTGATGAGGCTATTAAGCAAGTAAAAGAAATTGCAAACTTGCGTTTAATTGAATTAAAAAAAAGATTTACTTAATATTCAACGTCAGTTGGATCTATACTCCTCCACATATACCATGTAAAAACAGTTCTATAACCTGAGTGTAATTTAGAAATTTTTTCTAAAAATCGGTTACTAGGTGGATATGAAACTTTATAATTTTTTGAAATAGCTCTAAGCAAACCAATATCTTTAACTGGGAATATATCTGATCTATTTAGATTAAACATTAAAAACATTTCCGCACTCCATACACCTAATCCTTTTAATTTTGTAATATAATCAATGGCATCAGCATTATTCATTTTTTTAATTTTTTTAATTTCAAAAGTTTTATCTTTAAAAGCTTTTGAAATAATTTTAAGGTAACTAATTTTTTGGCGAGACAAACCAGCACTTTTAAGTTCTCGGGAGGATATTTTTAATACAACTTTAGGCTCTATTTTTTTTCTACATTTTTTTGAAAATTTAAACCAAATAGAGTCAGCGCTTGCAACAGATACTTGCTGTCCTACTATGGTTCTGCATAGAGAAAAAAAAGGATTATTTTTAGTTGCTAAATAACCTTTTTTATATTTCTTTATAATTTTTCTTACAACCGGATCTCTTCTAGATAAAATTTTTTTTGCCTTATACCAATATGATGGGGGTTTTTTCATTGTTGCCTAGGTAATGTAATAGGTTTTTTTAATTGATGTTCTCTAACAAAAATTATAGCAGATGAAATAACAATTAATCCTGCACCTGATAATGTATAAATAGTTGGGCTTTCATCAAAAAAATAAAATCCAAAAATAATAGCAAAAACTAAAGATAGATATTTTAAAGACGTTGTTAAAGATACCTCAGCTAACTTATAACTTTGTGTTAAAAGTAAATTTGCTATACTACCAAAAAGACCTATCAAGATTAGTAAGATTAGTTCATATGCTGTTGGAAAAACCCATCCGCCAAATGGTAAAGTTAAAAGCCCCATAGTTCCTGAGCAAATTGAAAAATAGAAAGCAATTAGGTAAATAGGTTCATTTACTAAAGTTAATTTTCTTATAAAAATGGAAACACTTGCAAATCCTAAAGTAAAAATTACGGGATAAATATAATAAAAATTTAAATTATCAAACCCAGGTTTTGAAATTATAAGAACACCAATAAATCCTAAGCCTACTGCAATCCATCTTTTGGCTTTTATTTTTTCTCCTAAAAATAAAATAGAAAATATAACAACCCAAATTGGTCCTGAAAATGCCATTGAAGTCACCTCTGCAAGACCTAAATTCCTAATTCCTACAAAAATGGCATACATAGCTATAGCCCCCCAAAAACTTCTATGAAAGTGAAGGCTAATATATTTTGTTTTATAAAAATCTTTAAATCTATTTTTAGGTATCAAAAAAATTATTGGAATTAAGCCAAATAAAGCTCTACTAAACATTACTTGTCCAACCGCAAATTCAGTAGCAGTTACTTTAATAAGACAATCCATAAGTGAGAAAAATAAAACACTTAATATCATGCAAATTGCCCCGAGGTGATTTTGGTTTTTGATCATTTTGATAAATTAATTTATATTTACCACTAAATTAAAAAATATTATGCAAATATTTATAGGCGGAATCGGTTGCTTTTGGGATGAAACTGAATATCAAGATGTTCCTGGTATTATTTCTACCGAATGTGGATATTGTGGTGGAAAAAATCCAACTGTATCTTACGAGCAAGTTTGTGGCGGTGACACCGAACACATAGAAGTTGTTAAAGTTACATTTGACCCTGAAATAATTTCTTATGAAGATATTACTAGATTATTCTTCAAAATCCACGATCCAACGACTCTAAATCGCCAAGGCCCCAATGTTGGTTATCAATACCGTTCAGAAATTTTCTATACTAATGATGATGAAAAAAAATCTGCTGAAAAAATATTAGATGAAGTGAACAAAGAACTTAATGGAAAAGTTGTAACAGTTATTCGAAAAGAAAAAAACTACTGCAAAGCTGAAGAATACCATCAAAAATATTTCGAAAAAAGAAATAAAAGATGACTTTAGTTTCAACAGATTGGCTCAACGAAAATTTAGATAAAGTTAAAATTATTGATGCGTCCTGGCATTTAGTTAAAAATAGAAATGCAGTTGAAGAATACAATAAAGAACATTTAGAAAATGCAATATTTTTTGACTTAGATAAAAATTCTAACCAGAGAAAAGATTTATTGAAAAAGTAGGTTTTTTTAATCCATTATTACCAAAAACAAAAAAAGAAAGAATAAATTTAGAAATAGAAAGAATAAAACATTGGATTAGTAAAGGTGCCAAACCAACTCTAAGAGTATCAAGAATATTAGGTGAAGCAGATATTTATCCTATGCCACCAAAAGGGAATAATCCATTAAAGGCAATTCCGAAAAAAGATAGAAAAAAAAATTCATCTGAACCTAAAAAAGAGGAAGCAAAAAAAGCAGCTGAACCTAAAAAGGAAGAACCTAAAAAGGAAGAACCTAAAAAGGAAGAACCTAAAAAAAACTAAATGTGGACATCAAGAATATTTACTTTATATCCTGAATTATTTCCAGGGCCGTTGGATATTGGGCTTTACAAAAAAGCAATTGAAAAAAAATTATGGTCCTTGGAAGTAGTAAACATAAGAGATTATTCATCCAATAAACACAAAACAGTAGACGATACTCCGTTTGGAGGTGGTTCTGGAATGTTAATGAGAGCAGATGTAATAGCTAATGCATTAGATAAAAATATTTTTAACAAAGACGAAAGAATTATATATTTATCCCCAAAAGGAAAAAAGTTTGAGCAAACTGATGCTAAAAAAATGTTAAATAAAAATTTAAATATAATATGCGGACATTTTGAAGGTGTTGATCAAAGATTACTAGAAACCAGAAATATAGAAGAAATTAGTGTAGGAGATTTTATATTATCAGGTGGAGAAGTTGCAGCTTTAGTCATAATTGATGCAATCGTAAGATTAATACCTGGCGTAATAGGAAACAGTAATTCATTAGATGAAGAGACTTTTGAAAGGAATCTGTTAGAATATCCTCAATATACAAAACCCCAAATATGGGAAAAAAAGGATATTCCTGAGGTATTATTAAGCGGAGATCATGCTAAAATTAAAAACTGGCGTTTAGGTCAATCTGAGAGTATAACACAACGCCGACGTCCTGATTTATGGACAAAATATAAAAAAAATAAATGAAAAATATAGAAGAAATAAACAAAGATAGTGTTAAAAAAATTTTAGCAAAAAAAAAGATTCCTGAATTTTCTGCAGGTGATACTCTTAAAGTAGGGGTGAGAATTGTTGAAGGCAAAAGGGAAAGAATTCAATTTTTTGAAGGAGTTTGTATTGCAATAAAAAATAGAGACTTAAACTCTTCCTTTACTGTTCGTAAAATTTCATTTGGAGAAGGTGTTGAAAGAACTTTTGCATTATATAGTCCAATTATTGGATCTATAAAGGTTGTAAGATCAGGTAGAGTAAAAAGAGCTAAACTATATTTTTTGAGAAGTAGAAAAGGTAAATCTGCAAGAATTGCTGAAAAAATTAAAAAAAGTATTGGTCTTGATGTTTCTGAACAAATGGTTGAAAAAGAAATAATTAGTAAAGAAGCAGAAAATACTAAATCAGAAATAAAGTCAGAAGAAAAAGCTGAAAAACTTGAAAAAAATATTACATCTAAAGAAGAACAAAAAAAAGAATTAAAGATTAAAAAAAAATAATTTTTTTGTAAAATGCCCAACACTCTCTACGACAAAATATGGATTGAACATATGATTCATCAACAAGATGATGGTACTGCTTTAATATACGTAGATAGGCATCTTGTTCACGAAGTAACGAGCCCACAAGCTTTTGAAGGTTTAAGATTATCAAATAGAAAAGTAAGAAAGCCAAACCTTACGCTTGCTGTGGCAGACCATAATGTTCCTACATCCAACAGATCGGAAGGAATAAAAGATAAAGAATCTAAAATTCAAGTGGAAGTTTTAGAAAAAAACTGTAAAGAATTTGGAATAAAACTTTTTGATATAAATGATAAAAGACAAGGTATAGTTCATATAATTGGACCAGAGCAAGGTTTCACTCAACCAGGTACAGTAATTGTTTGTGGAGATAGTCATACAGCAACACATGGAGCATTTGGTGCACTAGCTTTTGGAGTAGGTACTTCAGAAGTTGAACATGTATTAGCGACACAAACATTAATACAAAAAAAATCAAAAAATCTTAGAGTAAACGTTACAGGAAAATTATTAGTTGGAGTGACTGGTAAGGATGTTATTTTACAAACAATAGGTAAGATTGGAACAGCTGGAGGAACAGGTACAGTCATAGAGTACAGTGGAAATGTTATTACTAATTTAAATATGGAACAACGAATGACAATATGTAATATGTCAATTGAAGCTGGAGCGCGAGCAGGTCTTATTGCACCAGATGACAAAACCGTTCAATATTTACAAAATAAACCAATGTCACCTAAAAAAGAAAATTGGGATAAAGCAGTCGAGTATTGGTCTAAACTTAAATCTGACAGGGATGCAAATTTTGACCAAGAAATAGAAATTATAGGTGAACAAATTAATCCAATGGTAACGTGGGGCACTTCACCACAAGATGTAGTTTCAATTACAGAAATGATTCCAGATCCAGAAAAAGAAAAAGATCAAGATAGAAGAACCGCTATGAATAGATCATTAAGTTATATGGGTCTAAAACCTAATACTAAAATGACAGATATAAAAATAGATAGAATTTTTATTGGGAGCTGCACTAATGGACGAATTGGAGATTTAAGAGATGCTGCAAATATTTTAAAAGGTAAAAAAATAGCTCAACATGTAAGTGCCATGGTTGTGCCGGGTTCTGGACTTGTTAAGCAACAAGCAGAAGAAGAAGGTATTGATAAAATTTTTACTCAAGCAGGGTTTGATTGGAGAGAACCAGGATGTTCAATGTGTTTAGCTATGAATGAAGATAAGCTTAACCCACAAGAAAGATGCGCTTCAACTTCAAATAGAAATTTTGAGGGACGCCAGGGTCGTGGAGGCAGAACTCACTTAGTAAGCCCAGCTATGGCTGCAGCTGCAGCTATTGATGGTCACTTATCTGATGTAAGAAAGTTTAAAAATTAATATGAAAAAGTTTAATATTTTAAAAGGTGTACCTGCCAATTTACCAATGATTAATATTGATACTGATATGATTATACCTAAGCAATTTTTAAAGACTATAAAAAGAACTGGACTTGGAAAGAGTTTATTTTTTGAAATGAGATATGATGAAAAAGGTTGGCGTTCAGGTGTTGCAGTTGAAAGAAAAAAACTTTCACAATGGTTTTTTAATATTAAGAAGTTTTCTCAAGAATTATTAGATGAGTTAGAAAAATTAAAAAACTGGCCTGATAAAGTTAAACTTATGCAAAAGAATTGGATAGGAAAGTCCTTCGGGTGTGAAATTAATTTTAAAATTCAAGAAAAAAGTGACGATAACGAAATAAAGGTCTTTACAACAAGGCCAGATACAATATTTGGAGCATCATTCGTTGCACTTTCAATTGACCATCCAATAGCTAAAAATTTTGAAAATGATAAAAATTTTCAAAATTTTAAGTTAGAATGTTCAAAGTCTGGAACAACGGAAGAAGCTTTAGCAATTGCTGAAAAAATTGGTTTCAATACAAAATTATTTGCTCAACATCCATTCAAGAAAGATATAAAACTACCAATTTTCATAGCTAATTTTGTTCTAATGGATTATGGAACTGGAGCTATATTTGGATGTCCAGCTCACGATCAAAGAGATTTGGATTTTGCTAAAAAATATAAACTTAACGTTTTGCCTGTTGTTAGACCTAAAGATTCTAATCCTGAAAAATTTAAAATTGATAATGAGGCATATACTGAAAATGGGATATTATTTAACTCAGATTTTTTAAATAATTTAACAGTCGATAAAGCTATAAATAAAGCAATAGAAGTAATAACAAAAAAAAAATTGGGAGAAAGAAAAATTACATTCAGGCTTAAGGATTGGGGTGTTTCGAGACAGAGATATTGGGGCTGCCCCATTCCAATAGTATACAATCAAAAAGGTGAAGCGTTACCAGTTGAAAAAAAAGATCTTCCTATTTTATTACCTGACAAAGTTGATTTGAATACAAAAGGAAATCCTCTGGCAAATCATCCTACGTGGAAATTTGCTAAACTTGAAAATGGAGAAAAAGTTATAAGAGAAACAGACACGCTTGATACTTTTGTAGATTCTTCTTGGTATTTCTTAAGATTTTGCTCACCAAAATATAAAAAATATGGATATGAAATTGAGGATATTAATTATTGGATGCCCGTAGATCAATATATAGGAGGTGTGGAACATGCAATTTTACATCTTCTTTATTCAAGATTTTTTATGAAAGCATTAGCATTTAAAAACAAAAAATTTAATTATTCTGAACCATTCGAAAGCTTATTTACACAAGGTATGGTTTGTCATGAAACTTACAAAAACGAGAATAATAAATGGTTATACCCAGATGAAATAGAAAAAAATTCTGATGGTAATTTGATAACTAAAAAAGACAAAAAAAAAGTAATAGTTGGGCCATCTGAGTCGATGTCAAAATCTAAGAAAAATACAATAGATCCCGAAGAAATGATAAAAATATATGGAGCTGACTCGATAAGATGGTTTATGTTGTCAGATAGTCCACCTGAAAGAGATGTTCAATGGTCACAAGAAGGTGTGTCAGCATCTTTTAAATTTATACAAAAAATTTGGAAATTAAATTATGATATCTTGAATAAAAAGGAATCTTCTTCCTCAAATTCTGATATCTATCTTAAAAAAGCTGTTAATAGAACGGTATATAATGTGACTAAAAATTTAAATAATTTTCAATATAATGTTGTTATTGCTAATCTGCACGAAATATACAATATATTTTATGAACACGTAAATAATGATAAATCATCCAAAGATACACTAAGAAATGAATGGGAAAAAATAATAATGCTTCTATTACCACTTACACCACATCTTGCACACGAGTGTTGTGAAAAACTAAGCAAAAAATTTTATTGGCCTAAATATGATCTTAAATTACTAGAGGAAAAAAATTCTAAAATAGTAATACAAGTTAATGGAAAAAAGAGAGGCATAATAGAAATGCCTACAGATTCGAAAGAACAAATTGTTATAAAAAAATCAAAAGAAATTGATAATGTAGTAAAACATATTGGAAATACTGAGATTATTAAAAATATTTATATTAAAAATAAACTTGTAAACTTTATAACTAAAAAATGAAAAAATTAATTTATTGCATTATCTCTATTATTTTATTCTTACATACTAGCAACTGCTCGGGATATAAACCTATATTTGCTTCATCTAAACTTAAATTTAAAATTGAAGATTATCAAATAAAAGGTGAAAAAAGGTTAGGAAAAATTATTTATTCTAAGCTGTATAATTCTTCAGGACTAAATGCGGACGATCCTTCTTTGCAAAGTGTAACTTTAACAATTGAAGTATCTAGGGAAAAAATTCCTACAGTTAAAAATAATGCTGGAAAAATTTTAGAATATAAAATTAATTTGAAAACTGTAATAGTCATGAATGACTTTCTTACTAATAAAGAAATATTAAATCAAAACTACAATTACTCTGCTTCCTATGATACTCAGGAACAACATTCAGAAACAGTAAAGCTTGAAAATATAAATACTGCAAATCTAGTTAATAAAACTTATCAAAATATAATACTTAAAATATCAAATATTTATTCATCCCAATGATATTAAAAAGTTTTGAAATAAAAAAAAATAAAAAAAGTTTGTTAAAAAGTAATTTTTTTTTATTGTATGGAGAAAACTTGGGATTAAAAAAAGATATAAAAAATTTTATTACGAAAGCTGTAAACGAACTAGAAAATGATATTGAAACCTTATCTTTTTATGAAAGTGATATTATTAAGGACGAAAGTTCGTTTATAAATTTGTTATATTCGGGATCATTATTTAGCAAAAAAAAAATAGTAACTATTTATGATGCATCAGATAAAATTGTAAAAAAAATTGAAGGATCTCTTCATAAATATTCTAATGATATATTTTTAATTTTTTTTTCAGATATTTTAGAAAAAAAATCTAAATTAAGAAATTTATTTGAAAAAGAAAGCGAAACTATTTGTATTCCCTGTTATCTAGATAGTGAAAAAGATTTATTAAATATTGCGCAGTTAGAACTGGAAAAAAATAAAATTATTTTATCAAGAGAATCAATTAATTTATTAATTGAAAAATCAAATGCAGATCGTAATAATCTAAGAAATGAAATTGAAAAGATTATATCTTATTCATTTAATAAAAAAAAAATTGAGTTTAATGAAATTGAGTCTTTAATTAATTTTTCGGGAGACTATAAATCTGATATCATGGTAAATGAGTGTTTATCAGGAAATCTTCTCCAATATAAAAAAATTATATCGGAATTGTATACGAACACAGTAAATCAAGTATTACTATTGAGAATTTTAAGCAGCAAAATACACCGTTTATTAAAAATCAAGGAACAAGAAACTGAAACTAATAGTTTAGATAATTTAATTAATGTTTGTAAACCACCAATTTTTTGGAAAGAAAAGCCAATTATTAAAAAACAACTATCTATTTGGAAATTAAATGACTTAAAAAAAATAATTGAGGATATTAATAATACTGAATTTATGTGCAAAAAAAACCCACAAATATCAAACAGTATTTTTTTTAGTTTTTTTTCTAAAATATGTAAAAAAGCTAATAATTATTCTTTATAATATTAATGATTTTATCTAATTGATCTAAATTTCTGTATTCAAAAGAAATTGTCCCTGTATTATTTTTTTTATTATTAATTGAAACATTTAAGCCAATTTTATCTTCCAAAGTTTTTTGTAAATCCAATATGTTTGGATCCTTTTTATTTACCAATTTAAATTTTTTATCCTTAAATTGTTTAGTTAATTGCTCAGCTTGTCGAACAGATAATTTTCTTTCAATAATTTTTTTTGCTAAAATTAATGAATTATTTAGACCAATCAGTGTTCGCGCATGACCCACTGACAGATGTCCTTTTTCTATCATTGATAATATTTCATCAGATAGTGACAATATCCTTAATGAATTAGCAATATAACTTCTGCTTTTACCAATAAATTGAGATAATTTATCATGGTTGTAATTAAACTGGTCAATTAATCTTTTGTAACCCTGCGCTTCTTCAATTGGATTTAAATTTTGTCTTTGAACATTTTCAACAATCGCAAACTCTAGTGACTTAACATCATCTATATCAAAAATAATAACTGGGACTTCATGTAATCCAGCATTTTGAGAAGCAATCCATCTTCTCTCTCCAGCTATAATTTCATATTTGCCATTTGAATTTTTGTCTGGACGAACTAGAATAGGCTGAATAACACCTCTTTCTTTTATAGAATTAGATAATTCTTCAAGGCTCTCCTTGCTAAAATGTTTTCTTGGTTGAAATTTATTTCTTGATAAATCTTTTATACTTAATTTGGTATTTTCAAACTTTTTTGCTTCGCCTAACAAAGATGATAAGCCTCTTCCCAAACCTTTTTTTATAGTACTCTCAATCATTATGCAGCACTTTCCATTATACTTTCTTGACTCAAAAATTCTTCAGCAAAACTAATATACGACTTACTACCTGAGCAGTTTTTATCATAAACTAAAACTGGAGCTCCATGAGAGGGCGCTTCTGATAGCCTAACATTTCTTGGTATAACTGTTTTATAAACTTTATTACTAAAAAATTTTCTTGCTTCTGCATCAACTTCTGATGACAATTTATTTCGCTTATCAAACATTGTTAAAAGTACACCTCTTATATTAAGTTCAGGGTTAAGTTTTTCCTTAACTCTATCTATTGTTTTTATTAATTGACTTAATCCTTCTAATGCAAAAAACTCAGCTTGAAGTGGGACTATTAAAGATTTAGCAGTTACCAATGCCATTACTGTCAGAAGATTTAATGAAGGGGGGCAGTCTATAAAAATATAAGAATAAATATTTTTTTCACTATTTATGAATTTTTCTATTTTATCTTTAAGTAAAAAAGCTCTTCTTCCTTCGTTAGCAGTCTCTACTTCAAGCCCAGATAAATCTACATTTGATGATACGATTTTTAAATTATCTATTTTAGTATCTTTAATAACATCTTCAAAATTAGATTGTCCATTAAGCACATCATAAATAGTCTTAGCATTTTCACCATTTGATAATCCAAATCCAGTTGTAGCGTTACCTTGTGGATCTAGATCTATTACTAAAATTTTTTTATTTTTATAGGATAGGGCTGTTGCTAAATTAATAACAGTCGTAGTTTTACCAACGCCTCCCTTTTGATTTATTACTGATATAATTTGACTGTTATTCAATTTTTTTTTTAAGTTCTTTTATTTCCAATATTGTCGAATCATTGCTTGTTATACTCTTAGTTTGCTTATACTTAATATCCCAACTTTTTGAAGCTCGAAGTAACTCTTGATGACCAGTTTTTCCCATAAAAATAATGGCTTTTTTAAAATTTTTTGCTTTTTTGTGTATAAGTTCTAAAATTATTGGTAAAGGCTTGAAGGCTCTAGCTATAAAAAAATCATCAACAAATCTAAAATTTTTTTCATTTACATTTTCATTATAAACTTCAGTATTTAATTTTAATTCCTTTATTATTTTTTTTAAAAAAATTATTTTCTTTGGACTTTTTTCAATTAGTTTAATTTTTAATGAAGATTTTCTATCTTTTGCAATAATTGAGATGACCAAACCGGGAAAACCTGCTCCAGAACCAATATCTACCACAGTTTTTTGATTTTCGTCAATTAAATCAACTACTTGCGCACTATCTAGAAAATGTCTAGTCCATATTTGTGGTATTGTTGATTTTCCTATTAGATTTACGTTTGTATTTGCTTTTATTAAAGCTTTTTCATATTTATTTAAACTTACAATTGTTTCACGTGAAACTTGAGTAATTCTACTAAATGTGCTTATTTGGATACTCCTATCCATTTATGCTCTTTTTCTACTTTTATCCCGTTTTTTAACAAATGAAAGCAATATATACAGCAGCAGGAGTAATCCCATCAATTCTCAATGCCTGACCAAGTGTTTTTGGTCTAATAAGCTTAAATTTAGCTTTAACTTCATTAGAAAGACCGCTCAATTTACTATAATCCATATCCAAAGGTATTAATAAATTCTCATCTTTCCTAAAGGCAACTATATCTGCATTTTGTTTTTTTAAATATCCAGAATAATGAGCATTTATTTCAATTTGCTCTTCTTCTTCTCTTGAGGCCCTTGGTATTTTTTGCCAAATAGATCTAAGCTTACTGAAAGTAACATTTTCTCTTGAAAGAATTTCTAAAGCTGTCCTCTTTACTCCATCTTTTGCAATTTTAACATTATATTTCTCTGCGTGATTAGGGGATATCTTGAGACTTTTTAAAATATTACTTAATTCATTGATTTTATTGACTTTCTTCGTATATATTTTTGCTCTGTAAGGATGAACTAAACCAATATTAATTCCTAATTGTGTTAAACGTACATCAGCATTATCTGCTCTTAGACTTAATCTATATTCGGCACGAGAAGTGAACATACGATAAGGTTCTGCAACTCCTTTAGTAATTAAATCGTCTATCATAACTCCGATATAAGCTTGGGCGCGATCTAAAATTAATGGCTCTTGTTTTTGAATTGCTAAAGCAGCATTGATCCCTGCCATGAGTCCTTGTGCAGCTGCTTCTTCATATCCTGTTGTGCCATTTATTTGACCAGCGAGGTAAAGTGATTTTATTTTTTTTGTTTCCAAAGTAGAATATAGTTCCCTTGGATCAACGTAATCATACTCAATAGCATATCCGGGTCTTATTATCCGAGTTTTCTCTAAACCATTGATTTTACTCAATATTTCAGCCTGCACTTGAGCTGGTAAAGATGTTGAAATACCATTTGGATAAACCGTATTGTCATTAAGACCTTCGGGTTCTAAAAAAATTTGATGTCTTATCTTATCAGAAAATTTTACAATTTTGTCTTCAATAGATGGGCAGTATCTTGGGCCAACACCCTTTATGCTTCCTGAATACATTGCACTTTTTTTTAAATTCTTCTTAATAATTTCATGAACTTTTTTATTTGTATAAGTAACTCTACAAGCAATTTGTTTGTTATAAGTTTTTTTTGTTAAAAAAGAAAAATACTCTGGGTCAGAGTCTGCATCTTGTTTTTCTAAATTTTCGAAATTTATAGTTGATCCATCTAGTCTTGGTGGAGTTCCAGTTTTTAATCTTCCCAATTTCATTTTAAATTTTTCTAACTGTTCACTTAAACCTGTTGATGGTTTTTCATTATGTCTACCTGCAGGGGTTCTTTCATTACCAATATGAATCAATCCATTTAGAAAAGTTCCTGTTGTCAGAATCATTTTTTTGCAATTTACTTTTTTTCCTGACTTGGTATGAAACCCGACTATCTGATTTTTAACAAAAATGAACTCAATTACAGGGTCTGAAAAAACCCTTAAATTACAATAACTTAGGAGCAATTGTTGCATATATTTTTTGTAAAGAGCTCGATCAGATTGGGTTCTAGGACCTCTTACTGCTGGACCCCTGCTTCTATTTAATAATCTATATTGAATACCTGATTTATCTGCTACTACGCCCATTACTCCATCTAGAGCGTCTATCTCTTTTACAAGATGTCCTTTACCTAAACCTCCAATAGCTGGATTACAAGACATCTCTCCTATAGTTTCAATTTTATGGGTGAATAAGCCTACGTTAACTCCCATTCTAGCTGATGCAGCAGCAGCTTCACAACCAGCATGGCCTCCACCTATAACTACAACATCAAATGTTAAATCTTTGTACATAAATTTAACTTACAGGTGATAGCTTTATTTTCAAGGAAAGAGATTATAAGAGTGTTGAAAAACGTTGATTATATTGGACTTTTACTTGTTTTTGATAACTACTTTCCAATGCAAAAATCATTAAAAATACTACCTAAGAGTTCCTCAACATCAACTTTTCCAACTATCATCCCAAGATTTCTAGTGGCTAATCTTAAATCTTCAGCAGCTTTATCAAAATCGCTTGTTGATTTTTTATTTTTAAACCTTTCTAAATGTTGAACACAATTAATTAAATTTTGTCTATGTCTTTCCCTAGTGATTAAAATATCTTCACTTGATATAAATTTATTTTTTAATTTACTTTTTATTTTTAAAATTAGTTTATTTAAGTTTGAATTTTTTTTTAGTGAAATTAAAATATTTTCATATTTCTTAAAATTTTTATTTAACTTTCCTTTTATTAAATCAGATTTATTTATCACCAAAATAGAATTTTTAGACATAAGGCCCTTCAAAACTGAGCTAAATTCAACGTTTTTAGCGGAAACTATGATTAACCTCAAATCTGCGTCTTGCGCTCTTTTTAGGGCAATTTTTATTCCTTTTTTTTCTATTTCATTTTTAGAATTTCTAATTCCTGCTGTATCAGAAGCTATAACTGGGTAACCATCAAGATTTAAATGTGTTTCTATCACGTCTCGCGTAGTACCAGCGGTTTCTGAAACTATCGCAACATCTCTCCTAGATAAATAATTTAATAAACTGGATTTCCCTGAATTGGGAGGTCCTACAATTGCTATTTTAAAACCTTCCCTGATTCTTTCACCAACTTTTTGGTCATCTAAAGTTTTTTTAATTTCGTTTAATATTTTATTTGATGTTTTGTGTATTTCTTTAAGAATATTATTTGGTAAATCTTCATCTGGAAAATCAATCTTTGCTTCGATATGAGATAAAATTTTTAAAAGCTTTTCTCTCCACAAATTAAATTTATCTGATGATTTTCCTCGCATAATTTTAAGTGCCTGCTTTCTCTGTATTTCTGTTTCTGCGGAAATTAAATCTGCAATACTTTCAGCTTTTAATAAATTTATTCTTCCGTTCTGAAAGGCTCTTTTAGTAAACTCACCTGGTTCTGCTAAACGACAATTTTTTATTTTCGATATGGCCAATTGCATTGCATGAACCACCGCTCTGCTACCATGTACATGGAATTCTGCTAAATCTTCTCCTGTGTAGCTATTTGGAGCTGGAAACCATATAAGTATACCTTCATCAATCATGTTTTTTTCCCCATTTTTGTTGAACTTTCTGAGTGTTGCTATTTTTGGAGGTGGTAATTTCGTTCCAGTAATTTTTTTAATAACAGTAGACGTGTTTTTCCCTGAAACTCTTATTACAGCTATTCCTGATATTCCTGATCCAGATGATAAAGCATAAATTGTCATAATTTATTTAAACCAAGAATATTTTTTTCCCAAATCCTGTATAAATTTTTTATATGGTAAATATTTATTTGACGACTGCTTGTATACTGACTCTCTAATTTGCACGTTACTAGCAGTTTTTGATATCAAATCTTTTCTTTTATAAAACTCCAAACATTTTTCATCCCAAGGAAGATCACAAAATTTCATTAACTTTTTAGATTCTACTTTGGGATTTTCTGTTAATTCTTCGAGCTCAATTTGATACATAGTTTGGGGATTTTTATTATTATAATCATCTATAATTTTAAAATAATTATCAAAATACTTAAATATATTTTCTAAATCATGTGTCCAAGCTAGTTCAGCTAAATTATTTTGAAAGATTGATATTATTGATGAAACTACATCTCTTTTGCAATTTATTATTTTCGCGTTAGGATAAATGTCTTTTATAAATTTTAAATAAAAGAAATTATTTAAAGATTTATCTGTAAAAGTATAATTGTTTTTTTTTGATATTAGTCCTCTATTTTCATAAATAGAATTAATTTCATTTCTAATATCCGAACACCTACCTAAATTTAATGATTGTTTTTCTAGTATTTTTTTATTTATAAAATTTTCAAATATCCCAGTTTCTTCACCTATTAAGATTGGTTTGCTTCCTGATGCAATTATTTTCTCTATTAACGTTGATCCTGATCTTGGAACTCCTACTATAAAAATTGGTTTAATCTTTGAGTCTTTTTTTCCATTTAAAACTTTAACTTCCAGATTTTGATTTATTTTTATTACATCATCAAAACAATATTTGACACCCAACTTAAATTTATTCTTTCTAGTTTCAAAAAAACTTTTGTGTCCTTTTTTTAATAATTCTAATTCTTCTTCATAATTTTTTGATTTCCTTTCATATTTGGCTAATAGATAATTCCCATATGCATTGTTTATTTGTGATTTATTAGTAACTATAATTTTATTAATATTTTTTTTAAGTTCAGAGTCCAAAATATCTTTTTTTAGTTCACTTAAATAATAATAATGAGCTAAATTAGTTGGTTCAGATTTGATAGCTGCTTCATGAGATTTAATTGCATTATTGAACTGTCCTAATTCTTTATACGCTAATGCTAAATTATGATAAGCGCCACCGTGATCAGGTTGAATTTCAATCGCCTTTTTATAAGAATTTAATGCATTTTGAAAATCATTAAGTGTTCTATATATTAAACCTAAGTTATTATGAGCGCCAACAAGTTTTGGATTGATGTCAATTGCTTTTTGGTAACAACTTATGGCTTCATGATATTCCTTTAAATCAGTATGTACGTTTCCTAAACTGAAAAAAGCAAGTCCATAGTTTTTTTGAATATCAATTGTTTTTTGGAAATATTTTTTTGCAAGCTTTAGATCTTTCGTTTGATAAAAAATTATCCCAAGATTATAGTAAGAATTTGTATGCTTAGGATTGATTTCCAAAACTTTATTATAATATTTTTTTGCCTCCTCAGTATTACCCATTTCTTTATAGCATGTAGCTAAATTATGAATTGCACTTATGTTGTTAGGTTGTATATCAATAGCTTTAATCAAAAATTCTTTTGCTTTTTCAAAGTTTCTACTTAAAACAGAAATAGTTGCTAATATTATCAATGAGTCAAAATGATAAGAATTTATGCTAAGTATTTTATAACAATAAATTTCAGCATTTTTATAATCTTTATTTTTATAAAACTCTAAGACTTTTAAAAATTCATTTTGTAAAGATTCATTTTTTTTATCCATAATTTTAATTATATAGCTAATTTTATAATCTATGTTACATTTATATAAAAAATGGTGAAGCAAATTTCAATAAAAACTAAATTTGGCTGGATATCTGCTTTTGAGGTAAAAAATGCCATTACAGAAGTCAAATTCGGTAAATATAAATCTATAGGTAAAAGCAAAAATCTCAAGAAATTCAAATTAAATTTGAAAAAATACTTCTCAAAAAAAAGTAAATTTTTTAATATTAATACTAAGGTTGATGGCAATTTTGTCCAAAAAAAAATATGGAACGAACTAAAGAAAATAAAATTTGGTCAAACAAAAACTTATGGGGAAATAGCTAAAAAAAATAAATTATCTCCTCGACATATTGGAAAAATATGCGGCCAAAATAAAATTTTACTAGCCATCCCTTGTCATAGGGTAGTTAGATCAGATGGTACTATGGGAGGGTTTTCTGCAAAAGGAGGAATTTCCCTTAAGAAAAAATTATTAAAATTTGAAAATTGTTAACTTGGTTTATTCATTGAAACAAAAAAGTCAGCATTATTTTTTGTGGTTTTCAATTTAGAAAGAAGAAATTCTATTGCATCCATAGTTCCCATTGAACTTAATATTTTTCTTAAAACATTCATCTTAAGCAAATCGTCATTTTTGAATAGCAATTCTTCTCTTCTAGTTCCAGACCTAGTTATATCAATAGCTGGGTAGATTCTTTTATCTGAAATTTTTCTATCTAAAATTAATTCACTATTTCCTGTTCCTTTAAATTCTTCAAAAATTACTTCATCCATTCTACTTCCAGTATCAATTAACGCTGTTGATATTATAGTGAGAGAGCCTCCTTGTTCTATATTTCTTGCTGCACCAAAAAATCTTTTTGGTCGTTGAAGTGCATTAGCATCTACTCCTCCAGTTAAAACTTTTCCAGAGCTCGGCACTACTGCATTATATGCTCTTCCTAGTCTTGTTATTGAATCCAAAAGAATAATTACATCTTTTTTGTGTTCTGTTAATCTTTTAGCCTTTTCAATAACCATTTCAGCTACCGCAACGTGTCTCGAAGCTGGCTCATCAAAAGTAGAACTTATGACTTCTCCTTTTACAGATCTTTGCATATCAGTTACCTCTTCTGGTCTTTCATCAATAAGTAAGACCATTAAGTAACATTCAGGATGATTCTTCGCTATAGAGTTTGCTATATTTTGTAATATAATTGTTTTTCCTGCTTTTGGTGGAGATATAATTAATGATCTCTGTCCTTTACCAATTGGGCTAACAAGATCAATTAGTCTTGCTGTTTGATCTGGTTTTTTTTCAATTTTAGTAGTCTCAACCTCCATAACAAGTTGAGAATCTGGATATAAAGGTGTTAAGTTTTCAAAAGCAATTTTATTTCTTGATTTATCAGGATTGTCAAAATTTATTTTATCAACTTTTAGTAAAGCAAAATATCTTTCTTGGTCTTTTGGAGCTCTTATTTCACCCTCAACAGAGTCCCCAGTTCTTAATCCAAATCTTCTTATTTGACTTGGACTAACATAAATATCATCTGCTCCGGGAAGGTAATTTGACTCTGTAGCTCTCAAAAAGCCAAAACCATCTTGTAAAACTTCAAGAGTTCCACCACCAATTATTTGTTCATTTTTTTCAGCAAGTTTTTTTAAAATTGCAAATAAAATTTCTTGTTTTCTAAGTGTACTTGGGTTTTCAACTGAAAGTTTTTCAGCTTGTGAAATAAGTTCCGCAGGTGTTTTTTTTTTAAGTTCTTCTAAGTTCATATGTGGGGTTTTGTTTATTGAGAAATGTAATATTAATATAATATCTTTTTAAAAAATTACAAGTCTCATAGTGGTTTAAAAACAACTATTATTATTATGCCTATTAGTAAAACAGTAGGTATTTCGTTGATAATTCTATAAAATTTAGATGAATAAGAGTTATTGTTTTCAGAAAATTTTCTTACACATTCAAATAAAAAGAAGTGATAAATAGTCAAAATAATAACAAATAATAGCTTTAACTGAAGCCAAAGAAAACTTACATTTTCTATACCAATAATGTGTATTAAAAGCACTCCAAAAATCCAGGATATAATCATTGCAGGATTCATAATATAAATAAAAAGTCTTCTTTCCATAATTTTAAAAGTAGATGTTAAATCTTCAGATTTGTTATTTAAAACAGCATCACTATGGTAGACAAAAATTCTAGGTAAATACAAAAGGCCTGCCATCCAAGAAATCACGGCTATAAGATGAATTGATTTAAATAATAAATATGTATTCAATATTATTTTCTATCTTTTATTGGATTAAGCGATAGTATTTTTTCATTATACCTAAATTTAGATTTCTTTTTAGAGCTGTAATGAAGAGAATTGATTACGGTAATGGTTGATGTTTCTGGTGCAATCAATATGGAAACTCCCCCATAGCCACTCATTCCAAATACTACTCGATCTTCTAAACCTTTATAATCCATGTGAAAGTAACCCCCGTATGCTTTTGCTGGATTGTAAGGAGGATCTCTAAATTCTTGAGTAGTTTTTTTCTTTATTCTTCTTTCATGAATATCCTTAAAATATTTACCTACACAAGTATCATTTTGATAATCATCCATTATACTTTTTGCAATTCTTAAATAATCATACCTATCTGCATAAAACATAGAATTTGCTTTTCCAGCGTCAGGAAGCTCTCTACTTTTAAAAAAAAGAACACTATTTTTAATTTTTACATGTCTTTGGAAAACATCCTCTAAAAATTTTTCAAATTGATCACCTGTTTTATATTTTATGTAATTAAAAACTATATTTGGTAACAGTCCGTGATAATTATATTTAGGTTTAGATTTTTTTTTATCTTTCATCATAAACATATAACGAGCAAGATTTTCATCATCATTGCTTGTGCCATCCCACATAGCAACATCAGTAACGTGTTTATGATCTCCCGCATTCATGTTCAAAAGATCTATTAATTTTTGGTCATGATAAAGAGTTTTTTCAATTAGTGGCCAATCATTTAATTTTGAATCTATGCTATCAATATAACCTGCACAAATTGCATGGCCCGCAAGTAATCCAATCATACTTTTACCAACAGAATTGGAACGAAATTTTGTTTCGTCATCAAAAAATTCTCCTAGTCTTTCTTTGGGTGATTTTTCGTCTATAACAATTTTATCACCCTCAAAAAGTAAATAACTAAGTATAGCTGACTCTTTTAATTCCTTTTTTGCAGTCTCATCGTTCCTTAAATTTGATTTAAATTCATAAGTTTCTTTCGAGGGATTTATTTCATATGTATGAAACGAGAAAGAATATGGATGATTAATAGTTTTCCATAAATAATAAATTAGTGTATCCCTGTTAGGTTCTGCGTTTGGACGAACTTGCCACCTATCTTTATAAAATTTTATTTTTAAATTATTTTCTGCTCTCGCATTACATCCATTATCATACCAAGCTTGGCTTCCTTTTTCTAAAGTCTTGCATATTTCTTTAGTTTTTATAATTAAATATTGATGATGACCATTATCATGCAGCCACTTATTAAAATCTGTTACATTATTTTTGAAATCGCTTTTATCTTCAAATCCAGACGCAATATTATCCGCTTTCACTGGAACGCTAAATAATAAAAATATATAAAAAATTATTAGAAGTTTTTTCATTTAATATTTCCCTACTTTTTTAGCATCTCTATAAAAAATTTTAGATAATTCTTCATTGGCTTTATTTTTTAATATCTTGTCATATTTATTCATTAATTCAACTGGTCTTTTTGTGTGCTCATGATACTTAAATTTATCTATTCCTCTTGCTTGTTGCACATAGACTTTTCCAATTACTTGATCAACATTCGCTCCTATATAGCTTTGAATAACAAATCCAATTCTTCTGCTATTGCTTCTGTTTGGAGTAGAGCCATGAACAATCATTGGATGATGAAGCGATAGCTGACCAGCTTTTAATTCATTGGGGACTGTGTCCTCTAATGGTACGTTTTGAACTGTTTGACCTCGAGTTAATAAATTGTTTTCATTAAATGTGTCCCTATGTTCTCGGATTTCTTCTTTATGAGTACCACGCCACATTCTCATGCAGCCATTTTCTTCATTTGCATCAGTAACAGCTAACCAGGCAGTAACCCAGTTGTGTGGCTCAAAACCAATATATTTTGCATCTTGGTGCCAACTAACAAAACCTTTGTTATCAGGATCTTTAATAAATAAAGTTGTTCCACCAATTAAAATATCTTTTCCAATAATACTTTCGACGACATCTAAAATTTTAGAATTATGGCAGACTTTATCAAAAACAGGTGAAATCATATGAACATAATTTCTTCCTAATCCATATAGTTCATCTGGCCATTTTTTTTCAATTTTTTCTATCTCTATTTTAATTTCATTTGCCTCATCCGCCGTTAAAATATCTATGGGCGCAACATAACCATGATCATTATAATCTTTAAGTTGCTTAGGCGTTAGTGAAGTCATTTTTCTATTTCATTTCCATTTACACATTTATAACCAATGTGTTCTAACTTGAGTTTTTTGCAGGTTTTTTTTGTTTGTCTAAGCTCATCATAATAAATCACTTGTGTTGTGTAGAGAGACTTAGGAATATAATCTTCTCTAAACCCCCCTCTGTATAATCCCCATTTCCAATAAGGCTTTGTACCTTTCATTTTAGTTTTTCCTTGATGGTTAAGTTTCAATTCTCCATTTACCCAAATTTTAAAAAATCCTTTATCCTCTTTATCTGACCATTTAACATGGACAATAAGATCATTCCATTTACCCAAAACTTCTTTTTCTTTTAAAAGTTGTTTAGCATTAAATTGTGAACCACTAGTTCTTCTCGCTAAATTGCTTGGATTGCCCATTCTGTGATCAATACAAATCCAGTAACCACCTGTATGATCCCAAAACATAAACGTAGGGAAATCATTTTTATTGGCATCTTGATGAAATTGCGAAACTACATTCCATCCCTTTCCACTAAAATGCTTGTGCTCCTTGGGAAAATAGATTGACCAGGCATACCAAAGTTCACCTTTTCCGCTTCCCCAGTCCATCTGACCATTATGAAGTTCTGATCTTTCTGCATCATTTTTACAATCGTCATAACCTCCTTTACTGATCCCACAATCACCAGGTCGAACTTCAAATCTCATACTCTCTTCTCCAGACCTAACTGGATGCCCATCTTTAGCTTTGACCTTTTCAAAAAAATAACTCTTTTTGTGTGATACAGTCGAAACTTCAGTTTTATTAAGGCCTATAGCAAGATCTTTTGAAAACTTAATTTTTTTTCCAGCTTCAGCGTTGTTACTGAATAACAAACCTAGAACCAAGATCCCTAAAAAAAATTTCATTTAAGGTTACCAACTACATCATCTTTTTTTTTACCAGCTCTAATCTCATCATAATATACTATTTGTGTAGGGATTTTTTTTTTATACATTAGTTCGTAAGTGCTTACCTTTGATCTATATATTCCAAACTTGAAATATGTTTTAACCCCTTTGGATTTTGTTTTTCCTTTAAAATCCTGAACTAATTTATTATTAACCCAAACTTTAAAAAAACCATCATCTTTATGGCTCCAATTTACATTAACTAAAATATCATTCCATTTTCCTGACATCTGCTCTCGGGTTAATATTTGAGTAGAGGAAACAGTATATTCAGGAACATAATTTTCAATCCAATATCCTCCATGTTTATTTTTAAACATCCATATGACATGTTTTTTTTCTTGATGAAATTGGGCCAACATAGTTGAGGCCGGTTGTACATTTTTAAAATCTTTTGGCAGATAAATTGACCAAGCATACCATCTCTCACCTTTGCTAACTCTATATCTTCCACTTAATTCATGTCTTTCACGATCCTTTTTACAATCGCTCCATCCACCATCTCTGTCTTTTCCACAATCCCCAGCTCTAAGTTCAAATCTTATTGATTTTTCTCCCATTCGTACGGGATGACCATCTTTCTTATCGACGACTTGCATTCCATATTTTTTATAATAACTTCCAGTTAAACTTTTTTTAAACTTGCTCCCTGAAACAGTATCTTTTGGAAGATTAACTGCTTTCCCAGCAAATCCATTATTGCAAAATAATAAAGTTAAAACCAAAATTCCTAAAAGTTTTTTCATTAAATTATCCTACCAATTTCATTTAGTTCGTTCGACTCAAAAACTGTTTTTTTATTATGATTTTGAGCAATGGCTACCATAGCTTTTGCAACATTTTGAGCTTGAATAGGTTTGTATTTTTTTAAATTTCCTAAAAAAAATATAGATAAAGCTTGCATTACAAATATACCAATACGTTCACCCAATCTAAAAACCTTTCTGTTTCCAAGCAAAATTGATGGTCGTATTACTGCAAGTTTTGGAAAATTTAAATTATTTAATTCTTTTTCTACCTGGCCTTTGTTTTTTAAGTAAGAACTAGAACTGTTTGGGTTTGCGCCTAATGATGACACATAAATAAAAACCTTTACTGAATTTAATTTTGAAATTTTTGCAACATCTACAGGTATATTATACTCGACTCTTCTATATTCATTTTTGTCTGGGGTATCTTTTCTAGTTGTTCCAATACAAAAAAAACAATCTCCTCCTAAGATTGAATCTTTGTGCTTTTCTAAATTATTAAAATCAGTTTGAATAATCTCAACTTTTGGATCGTTGTTATTGGGCACCGAACGAACGAATAATTTTATCTTATTGTAATTATTATTTTGCTTAACAACATTTAAAAGTTCGTTGCCAATTAACCCAGAAGAACCAAATATTAATGCGGTTTTCATTTTTGCAAATATTAACTATCCCATTTAACATTAAACATTACCTCGTTGCGACGAAATAACGGGAGCGTCCAAGGTGGATTATAAGTTGCTTTAATTGCAGAACCATTCATTAAAATTTTATCTTCTAAAAGTTTTTCACGAAGAATTTCAGTATATTTTATAAAATTTTTATCAGAAGATCTTCCCGAATATCTTATTACTGCAAAATATCCTTCTTCCATTAATGTAATTTCAACATCCGAATTAGTTGGAATGGGTGTCGTTTTTTTATTAAATTCTGAAGGAAGATAGAACTGCATAAAGGACACATTATTTTTTTTCATCTGAGTAACTGGTGTTGTCATTTCTATCTTTTTAGAAGAATTATTGTCACCTGAAATATAATTAAAAAGTTTTCTAAAAGTACTACTATCCTTATCATTAATAGCTTGAACTACAAGACGTTCTGAGTACTTTCTGATTTCATATATTTCATTTTTATGAATAATATCAAATTTTACTTCTTCGGTTGCCATCGTAGTATTAGTACTTAAAAATAAACCAATAGCCAAGATGCCTAAAAGTTTTTTCATTTTTTGTTTAAATTAATTGAAATAAGACAAATAATTTCAAACATTATTGAAGCAGCAACCATAGAAGTAATATTGTTTGGATTGTCTTTTGTTGGCATTAGGCAGGCAACGTCGCCACCGATTACATTTTTACCTTTAAGACTTTGAATAAGATTTCTTGCTTCATCCATATTAAAACCTCTAAAAGCTGGCTCAAGATTTGCTGTACCTGGTGCCACTGTCGTGTCCAAACAATCTAAATCAAAAGTCACATAAATTGGATTATCACCTAATCTATCCAAAATCATTTTAGAACATTTTTCATGACCTAATTCTTTGTATTCTTCCATAGTTATAACTTGGTATCCAATGTCATAACTTGCCTGCAACCAATCTAAAGTTCTGGGGTTTCCTCGAATTCCTATTTGTGTACTTGTGCTGGGGTCAACATTTCCTTGTTTAACTAAATAAGAAGCCCAATGGGCTGCTGATTTTTTAGCACCTAAAAAGTGGTCTAATTTTTCATAACAATCAGTATGCGCATCAAAATGAACTAGGGTTATTTTTTTTCCTTTGGTCAGCTTAGAATTTTTTTTTGCTAAACTTTGTACTATTCCACCTGTTACTGAATGATCGCCGCCAATTGATACTACTGGCTTTTCTGCTTTTTCAATGTGATCGTAAAAACTTGAAATTCTTTCAATACATTTTTCATTATCGTTAGCTTCTGGAAAAGGTACATCTCCAAGATCATGAATTTTATTTAGCGCCCAAGGATCAATACCATATTCAAGATGAGATCTTCTTAACATCGCAGAAATATTTCTTACAGCTCTTGGACCAAGATGTTGATCTCTTTCCGTAGTACCATTACCGGTACTATGAGGAACCCCTACTAAAGCAATATCACACTTATTGGGATCGGGTTCATTTTTACATCTAAACAAAGTTGGAATACCCCACCAATATAGGGTCTCCATCATTATTTTATCTTCATCTGAAATCATTTTTTTTTATTTTTTATAAACTTAAACATGGACATTTTCTATATTTATTAGGACACATTACTGATGAAACAAAGTTACCTCTTGTTACTTGTTGCAAAACTAACTCAGAAAGACCCTTAATAAAATTCTCCTCTATTCCTAATGCTGGTACTCTTTTATAAAAACTGCAACCATTTTTTTCAGCTAATTTCTTATATTCTATATCTAATTCAACTAATGTTTCTGAGTGCTCTGAGACAAAGGCAACTGGGACTATAACAATTCCTTTTTTTTCCTTTGAATATTTAATAATTTCATCATCTGTTGACGGGCCAATCCATTTTAAAGGCCCCACACGACTTTGATAGCTTATTGTGTGATCTAGGTTGTCATTCTTCAACTCTAACATTATTTTTCCAACTGTTTCTTCGACTTGCCACTGATAAGGGTCCCCTTTTTTTATTTTAATTTCTGGTAGACCGTGAGCCGAAAATAGTAATTTAAAATTTTTACTTTTTACATTTTGAATTGTTTTCCTAATTAAATAAACATGAGATTTTATAAAATTATTTTCTGTAGGATAACAACAAATTGTTTTTGTCTTAATATTGAAATTTTCTTTTTTGCACAAATCATTCCATTCATTAATAGATGAACCTGAGGTTGCCGCAGAAAATTGCGGATAAAGTGGTAACAATATTATTTCTTCTGGATTAAATTCTTTAACTTTTTTTATTACATCAGTGGCTCTAGGATGCCAACAACGCATAACAACAAAACATTTATATTTACCTTTTGTTAATAAGCTATTTTCTAAACTCGTTGCTTGTTCTTGTGTTAATTCAAGTATTGGTGATTTATTTCCAATTTCTCTATAAATATTTTTTGCAATTGGTGCTCTTCTTTTAGAAATAAATTTAGCTAAAGGATATCTAAAAAATGAAGGAATACTAAGTATTTCAGGATCATTAAATAAATTAAAAAGGAAAGGTTCAACGCTTTCTAATTTATCAGGGCCACCCAAATTGAATAGAATAACTGCTCTTTTCATTTATTAAATAATTTTACAGCTTGCAGATTCGAACCTAATAAATCCTGTGCCTTTTTTAATGTAATTCAAACCTTCAACATGTTGGTTAATTTGAAGTAATAAAACTCCATATTTGTAATTAGTTTCAAGATCATTGGGATTAAGATTTAAAAATTTTTCAAAAATTTTTTTTGTCTCAATTAATTTTCCTTTTTTGGAGGATATACTTGCTAGCATTTTATATATAGCGCAAAGATTATCACTAACAGCAGGATATTTAGGGTTTATTTTATACACTTTTTCAAATAATTCCCCCGCTTCATTAAAGAGTTTTTTTTGCGCAAACAAACCTCCTAAATAAAAAAGTGATCCCAAATGATTGGGGTTTTCTTTAATTGCATCTTTATAAAAACTTTCTGCCACTTCAAGATTATTTTTTTTGTGGTTCTCAAACGCATGCTTAAATAATTCTTCAGATGATATTTTTTTTTTATTCATATTTATTTAATTTACTTTACTGGGAAATGTAACCATCCTGTAACTATGTATTTTATTCCACTTTTTAAAACCTCGCCCGCATGAGCATGGGTCCATTCAGCTGGCCAAATTAATGTTTTCCCTACTTCTGGTTTAATCTTTATTTTATAATAATCAAAATTTGTTTTACCTCCATCTTCAACATTATTTAAATAAGTCATGAAAGCAAAAAGCCTATGTAAAGAATTTAGTGAAGTTCTTTCACAGTGAAGGTGTGAAAAATGATCTCCTGGATTATACTTTTGTACATTAAATACTCCAATATCAACTTTACTAAAAATAGATTTAACAAAAGGCCATTGTTTTTGATAGTCAACATAACATTTGTGTAACTCATTAAAGTATTCTTTAAAAATATTAAATTGAGGTTGTTCTAAATTTTTTGGTGTAATAGTAATATCAGTTGTTTTTTTTGCATCTACATTTTTCCCAAGGGTAGTAGTGCCTTCTTTGGATAAATCTTTATTTTTTTCAAAAAAAGAAATTATTTCATCACATAGAATTTTATTCTCAATATTCCAACAGCCTATAAAATTAGGTTTTTGATTTTCAATTTCTATTCTTTTCATTTTCTTTTATTTTTTATCTCTCACAGTATTAATAATACACTCGATACTCTCAGGTTTGGTTTCTGGTAAAACTCCATGACCAAGATTAAATATATATGGATAATCTCTAAATATATCTAAATATTTTTTTGTATTTTTAATTATATTTTCTTTATTAGTTAATAATATTTTGGGGTCTAGTCCACCTTGTATAGGGATATTTTTAAGTTTGTTTTTAACCCACATAGGATTAACTTCGTAATCAATACTAATGCAGTCTGGATTAACTGTTGAACAAAATTCTATATAATTTTCTGCAATGCCTCTTGGGAAACAAATTGTCGGTATTTTTTTGGATTTAACGTGTTCAACAATTTTTAAAGTTGGAATGAAACAATAGTTCGGAAGCTCCTTTTTTGGTAACAATCCAGCCCAAGAATCAAATATTTGTATTATGTTTGCTCCAGCCTCAATTTGTTTATCGATATGTAAACATATTATCTCCTCTACTTTATTTAATAATCTATTAATTAAATATTTATCTTTATTTATTTTATCAAAATTAAAATTATTTTTAGGTGACTGTTTATTGAGCATATATAATAATAAGGTCCATGGCGCCCCAACAAAACCTATAAGATTTTTTCCTTTTATATTTTTTTTAACTTTTTCTATACCTTTATAAACAGGTAATAATTTCTGTACAAAATCTACAGGGTCAGTATTAATTATTTTATCAAGATTAACATCGCCAAGGAAGGGACCAAATCCTTTTTTAAATTCAACTTTTTGGCCAAGGCCATATGGTATCATTAATATATCAGAAAAAATTATTGCAGCATCAATATCAAATCTTTTTAGTGGTTGAATTGTTATTTCATTAACTAGTTTTGGATTTAAACAAAGTTTAATAAAATCCGTATTGACTTTTCTAATTTTTCTGAATTCAGGTAGATACCTTCCAGCTTGTCTCATAAACCATATAGGAACATAAGATGTATCTTTATTTAGAATGCAGTTCTTTAATGTATCTTTCATTAATATATTATATAAATAAGTTAATTGTATTATTAGGCTATGTTAATAACGGTATTAATTAGTTGTGTACAGGTTATCCATAAAAACTGTTAATAATTTATATTATAAATTATTGATTTAATTACATATATTATAATTTATTAATTTTTTATAATAATTTGTTTATATTTTATTAACGTATATAACTTGTCTAAATTATTGTTGATTTTATTTAACAACATTAGTTATTTTAAAAAATATTATGAATAATCTTATTATTAATTATTTATTAACAGTATTATGAACAATGTTTACCAGGTTTATCAAGTATCAGATTCAACCGGAGAGACTTTAGATAGAATATTTTTAGCTATAAAAGCACAATTTTCTAACTTTGATTGTAAAACAATCCATTATTCTTTTACACGGACTGAAAATCAAATAGATAAAATTATATCTAAGTCAAAAAATGAAAATAATGTAATTATTTTATATACTATCGTAGATAAAAAATTAGCAAAATATATGTATGAAATATCCAAAAAAAATAATATTCCAAGTTTTGAAGTGTTGGGCGGCTTGATATCAGACTTTTCAAAACTACTAAATCAAGAAGCCAGCCGCAAACCAAGCGGTCAACATATATTAGACGAGGAATATTATAAAAGGATTGAAGCTGTTCAATTTACAATAGCACACGATGATGGAAAAATTATATCTGATATTAATAAATCTGATATAGTTTTAGTTGGAGTAAGCAGAACGAGCAAAACACCCACATCTATCTACTTAGCAAATAGAGGTTATAAGGTAACCAATATACCTCTTATTCCTGGGAAAGAATTGTCTAATCAAATTATAGAAGAAACTAAAAACACTTGCGTTGTTGGACTTACTTGTGACCCAACTAGATTGTTAGATGTTCGAAGAAACAGAATTCAGTCTATGAATGAAGATAGAGCAAGTGACTATACAGATGAGAAAAATATTTTAAATGAGCTGGAAAATTCAAAAAAATTATTTAAAAAATATAATTGGCCAATAATAGATGTTACAAGAAAATCTGTGGAAGAAACAGCCGCCTCTCTAATAAAAATTCTAGACATTATGAATTCTTAATGACCGATAAAATTATACTTGCATCAAAAAGTGGGGTGAGAAAAAAAATTTTAGAGAACAATGATATCGTTTGTGAAGTCATTCCAGCTAATATCGATGAAGACCAAGTAAAAGAGGCACTGCTTACTGAAAAAGCTTCACCAAGTATAATATCTAAAAATTTAGCTGAATTGAAAGCGAATAAAATAAGTCAAAAAAAATTAGACCATTTAGTTTTAGGAGCCGATAGCGTTATTGATTTAAATGGTGAACTCATTTCAAAACCAAAAAGTAGGGGTGAGGCTTTAGATATATTGAAAAAGTTAAATGGAAAAAAACATCAATTAATAAGTTCAGTTTGTATTTCTAAAAACGGCTCTATGATCTGGCATTATACAGAAGATTCAAATTTAACAATGAAAGAACTAAATTTAGACGAAATTAAATCATATTTATCAAAGATAAAAGATAAAGAATTATATGCGTACGGAGTTTATCAAATCGAGGCAGATGGAAGGTCTTTATTTTCAAAAATAGAAGGAGATGAAAATACAATTATGGGACTACCAGTTAAAAAAATAATGGAATATTTAAATACATTAAAATGAAAAAATATTTAGTTATAGGAAATCCAATTGAACATAGTTTATCACCTAAACTTCATAATCATTGGTTTAGGGAAAACAATATAGATGCAATATATGAAAAAAAGTTCGTCAACAAAGTCGACCTTAAAGATATCATTAATCAAGTTAGGGAAGGCAAAATTGCTGGAATAAATGTTACCGTTCCTTTTAAAAAAGAAGTAATTTCTTATTTAGATAAACTAACTTTAGATGCTGAATCCACACAGTCAGTCAATACAATTTTATTAGCTAATGATAAAATTGTTGGTCACAATACCGATATAGGTGGATTTGAAAGTGCCATCAAAGATACAAAGTACAATTTTGTAGGAAAAAAAATTTTAATCCTAGGAGCTGGAGGCGTTACACCATCAATAATTTTTGCACTATACAAGATGAAAGTATCTAGCATTATACTGTCTAATAGAACTAAAGCAAAAGCTGAACACTTAAAAAATTTTTATAATCCTATAATGGTTGAAGAGAATGGTTGGAAAAAGATAAGGGTAGTTGATTGGGGAGAAATACCCGAATTTGATATGGTTATTAATACAACTAGCGTAGGTTTAAAAAATGATCAAAAGTTAAATTTGGACTTTTCTAAAATTGGCAAAGGTAAATTTTTCTATGACGTTATTTATAATCCTAAAGAAACAAATTTTTTAAAAACAGGAAAAGATTTAGGTAACAAAACCGAAAATGGAAAAAAAATGTTCATTTACCAAGCAGCAGGGGCCTTTAAAATTTGGCACGATATTTTACCAAAAATTAATGAAAGCTTACTAAATTAATGATTAGAATTGGTATAGTTGGGGACATTGGTTCAGGTAAAAGTTATGTGGCAAAACAATTTGATTATCCAGTTTTTAATGCAGATCTGGAAGTTTCTAAACTATATAATAATGATAGAAAAATTTATATTAAACTTAAAAAAGCGCTTCCTAGTTATATAATTTCATATCCAATTAAAAAAAATAAACTTACGGAAGCAATTTTATCAAATATTAAAAATTTAAAAAAAATTAATAAAGTAGTTCACCCTTTAATTAGGAAAAAAATGAATAATTTTTTGAAAAAAAATAAAATGAAAAAAATAGTAATTTTAGATATTCCTTTATTTTTGGAGAATAAACTAAATAAGAAAAATGATATTATTCTTTTTGTTGATGCAAAGAAAAAACAAATTGAAAAAAGACTTAAAAAGAGAAAAAATTTTAATCCTGGAATTGTTAAAAAATTGAAAAAATTTCAACTTCCTTTAGAAATAAAAAGAAAAAAATCTAGTTATATTCTAATAAATAATTTTACAAACATTTCTGTTAAAAAAAATGTTAAAAAGCTAGTAAAGAAAATTTTATTAAATGCTTGAAGTAATATTAGACACAGAAACTACAGGTTTATCTATTTCCGAAAAACATAAAATAGTAGAAATAGGATGTGTTGAATTAAAAAATCAAATACCCACTAAAAAAATCTTTCACGCTTATATAAATCCAAATAGAAAAGTTTCAGATGAAGCATTCAAAGTACATGGTTATTCCGATAAGTTTCTAAATGATAAAAAAACTTTTAAAGAAATTTCAGATGATTTTTTAAGTTTTATAAAAGATAAAAAATTAATTATACACAATGCATCATTTGATTTGTCTTTTCTTAATTACGAACTAAGTTTAATAGACAAAAAAAAAATTAATAAAGAATATGTTGTAGATACATTAGATCTAGCAAGAGCAAAATTTCCAGGATCTCAAAATTCATTAGACGCACTTTGTAAACGTTTTAATATTGATAACTCTAGGAGGGAAAAACATAGTGCTTTAGTAGACTGTGAACTTTTAAAAGAAGTTTATATTAATCTTTTAGACCAAAAAGAACCCAAATTAAATTTAGAAAACAATGAAGTAATAAATCTTAGCTCAAATAACAAAACTCTAGGGAAAAATATAAAAAGAAAAGTAATTAAAATTAGTTCCAATGAATTAGAGAGTCATAAAAAATATTTAAAAAGCAGCCTTTCTAAAAATTATTATAGTTAAAAAAATATGGAGCGGGTCAAGGGAATCGAACCCTCTACCTAATCGTTGGCAACGATTCGCTCTACCAATGAGCTAGACCCGCTAAATGGTCTGGATATTATTAATCAAGGCTAACTTAAAGGTCAAGAAATATTAGTCAGCAACATAAACTGATATACCTCTTTTATTAAGATCTATATCAAACTTTTTATGCAAAGGGGGAAACGCTCTTTGTTGGCAATCCATACGATCACAAGTCCTACAATTTACACCTATTGGTGTTTCAGTTTTTTTATCATTTAAATTTAGAGAATCGGCATATACAAAATCTTTTGCATACTTTGCTTGGCAACCAAGACCTATTGATAACAAGCTTTTAAACATTCCATGTTTGCCAACTCCTTTTTCTACAGTTCTCGCAATACAAACATATTTTTCACCGTTAGGCATTTTTGAAACTGCTGCATTAATTTTTCCTGGCATAGTGAATGCTGCATAAATATTCCATCTTGGGCAAGCACCACCATAACGAGGTATCTCTATACCTGATAAGGAGAACCTTTTAGATATATTCCCCGCAACATCAGCTCTTAACATATGAAATGGGATTCCTTTCATTTTAGGATTTTGCAAACATGTAATTCTATGGGCAACCTGTTCGAATGAAGTAGCAAAGGTATTTTGCAGAAGCTCTACATCATATCTTTGTTTAATACATTCTTCAAAAAAAGGCTGATATGGCATAATTATTGCTGCTCCTGTATAATTTAGTAATGCAACTTTAGACAATTTTTTTGACTCTTCAGTAGGAAAAGAAAAGGATTTCAAATATTCATCAATAATTTCATTAGCTTCCAATTGAGCTACTTGTGCGGCTGCAAATAGTTTTTTAGTTTCTAAGGATAAATAATCAGATAAAACAAAATTTTTTGTGTCAGGGTAAAATTGTTTAGTAAAAGGTTTGTTCTCATCAGGAACAACATCTTTAACATTGATATTGTGATTATTTACCAAGTATTCACAAATTGATGAGTAACCAGCTCTATTGTTTGTTTGAATTTTATGAAATGTATTAGTTGCAAAGTCTTCTAATTTTGGAAAGTAATTTTCATTCTCTTGAATAAAATCTGAGACTACTTCACCTGGAAAAGAGTTTTTTCTGCTATCAATAAATTTACCTGATATGTTTTCTACTTTACTAACTATATCCTGGTTTTTTTTTTTATAATTATCTCCAAGCTTAACTAATGCTTTTGCAATTGATGGATTGGTGTTTATTAGTTCTTTGACGTCAAAATTTGTTATATCTAAATTTTCGAATAAATTATCACCAAGCAAGTCCATTAAATTTTGATACAAATTTGTGTCTATTTTTTTTGATATATCTGACACATCGACATTAAGTTCATTTGAAATTTTCAAAAGTAGATCTAAATCTATTTTACGTTTACCACTTTCCATTAAGTTGAGATATGTTGGTGATATAGCTAGTTTTTTAGATAAATTTGCTTGAGTAATTTGTAATTTTTTTCTCTTAGCCTTTATTTTGTGGCCAATTTGTTGATCTATTTGATTCATATTTACAACATTTACATATATAATATATTTTATTTACAAATATTTACAAGCAAAATCAACAAAAATATTGCATTATTAAATATTTGTAAATATAGTAAATTTATGAACAAGTTAACTGATCCAAATAATCGAATTATGATAGATCGATCTTCTGATAAAGGTTTGTATGTTAATGATGATGATCAAGATTGGGGCAGCGCAGGCATGAACAACGTTCAAGAAGATTCAGAGTAAAATTAATAATGAAATCTGGAAATGTTTCTTTTGACCTAAAAAGATTTGTAGGAATAAAAAGAGACTATTCAAAAGAGGATGTTGAAAAACTTAAAGGAACATTTAATATTGCATATACTCTTTGCAAATCACAATCAGAAAAACTTTGGAATTTATTAAATACAGAGTCTTATGTAAATACCCTTGGTTCATTATCTGGAAACCAAGCAGTACAGCACGCTAAAGCAGGCTTAAAAGCAATATATTTAAGTGGTTGGCAAGTAGCGGCTGATGCTAACAGTGCTGGCGAAATGTACCCAGATCAAAGTCTATATCCTTACGATAGTGCTCCTAAATTAGTTGAAGCAATGAATAATGCATTAATTAGAGCAGATCAAATTCAACATATGGAAAGTTCTGAAGGTAAAATTAATAAAAATGATAAAATAGATTATAAAATGCCTATCATAGCTGATGGAGAAGCTGGATTTGGCGGACCCTTAAACGTTTTCGAATTGACAAAGAAATTTATAAAGGCTGGAGCTGCTGGAGTGCATTTTGAAGATCAGTTAGCGTCGGAAAAAAAATGTGGTCATATGGGTGGAAAAGTTTTAGTGCCCACACAAACCATGATTAAAAATCTTAAATCTGCTAGGCTTGCTGCAGATATAATGGAAGTTCCATTAATTATCTTAGCAAGAACTGATGCAAATGCAGCAAAACTTATAACAAGCGATATAGACGAAAATGATAAGCCTTTCCTAACTGGAAAAAGATCTCCCGAAGGATTTTATTATGTGAAAGAAGGGTTAGACCAAGCTATATCAAGAGGATTAGCTTATGCACCTTATTGTGATTTACTTTGGTGTGAAACAGCAAAACCAAATCTAGAAGAAGCTAGAAATTTTGCTACCGCTATTCACAAAAAATTTCCTGGTAAATTATTAGCCTATAATTGTTCACCTTCATTTAACTGGAAAAAAAATCTGTCCGACAAAGAAATTGAGATATTCCAAAAGGAAATTGGCAATATGGGTTACAAATTTCAATTTATAACACTAGCAGGTTTCCATGCTCAAAATTATGCAATTTTTGATCTAGCTAAAAAATATAAGCAGTATGGGATGTCAGCTTATTCAAGATTACAACAGAAAGAGTTTGATAGTGAAAAAGAAGGATATACTGCTACAAAACATCAAAGGGAGGTAGGAACTTCATATTTTGATGCTATATCAAATGCTATAACTTCCGGTGAAAGTTCCACAACAGCAATGAAAGATTCAACTGAAACAGATCAATTCTAAATTAGAATTAAAATCTTAAACCTTTATTAGCAATATCAAAAATAATATTTTTAGCAAAATTACTCTTATTTACAATTTTAAATATATCATTTCGTGTTTTTTTAAAAGCAATTGAGTTTTTTAACAAATTAGATCCCAGAGAAAAAACAAAATTTCTTGGTTTAGTTTTATTTGAAAATTCAGACAAAACATCATCTGTGCCTATATCTAAACCTAAATTAATTCTTTTTTTCAAAACATTTTCTAAACATTTTAAATCTCTGATAGTCATATTAAAACCTTGTCCCATAAAGGGATGTAAAACGTGGAGAGCATCACCAAACAAAAGTGTTCTGTTTAAAAAATATTTATTTCTAATTAAAAAGTTTAAATTTTTAAATTCTATATTTTTATTAAATTTAATATTTTTTAAATAATTTGAAGCAAAGGATTTTATTTTCTTTTTAAAATTAAGTTGATTATTTTTATTTAATTTATTTTTGATTGACCAAACTATTGAGGTTTTTGTGTTTGAAATAGGAAGTAGTGCAAATATTGAGTTGTCTAGAAAAATTTGTCTTGCTGTATTATTTTGAATTAGATCGTGGTTTAGAACTGTGCTAATAGCAGTTTCATTATAGTAATTTTCTATTTTATTTTGATTAAAGTTTTTTTCCACTAGATCAGAATTATGTCCAATACAAAGAATTACCAAATTATATTTATAAATTTTTTCTTTAATTTTTATTCCCTTTAACGAGTCTTGATCTAAAATATGAGTAACATTATCTCTTTTTATCGAAATAGATTTTATTTTATTAATCTCTTTCATTAGAATTTTCATTAACTTTGAATTTTCTAACATGTAAAAAATATTTTTTTTCTCTCTATCTAGCTCAAAAATTTTATTAAACTTCTTATTTTTATTTTCAGTGTACAGTTCCATTTTTGAACATATCCAAGATTTATCCCTAAGTGATTCTGATATATTTAGTTTATTGATAAATTTAAAATTATTTTCTGAAATAGCTATAGTTCTACTAGAATTTTGTCTTTGAGTTGTGTTTCCAATTACTAAATCTACATTAAAATCAAGCTTAGAAAGACATATTGCAGTCACAAGTCCTGACATGTTGCCTCCCACAATGCAAATCTTTTGTTTTTTCATGATTTTTTATAAATTAATTTTAACAATTATTAATAAATGATACAAAGTTAATTAACTTATTGAAAATAAAATGGAATCTCAAATAATAAAAAAAATTAACTCCTTTATTAAGAAAAGAACAATAGAACTTTCTGGAATTATATTAATAATACTAGGTCTTTTCATTTTAGCATCAATATTAACATATACACCAAATGACCCAAATTTTATCTACTCTCCAGAAAATACAGAAGTAAAAAATATTGGGGGTTTTTACGGTAGTATTATTTCTGATTTTCTTCTTCAATCTATAGGACTAATATCTATTTTACTTGTAATTAATCTTTTCTTTTGGGGCTTAAAAATTATTTTTGAAAAATCATTGAAGAATTTTATTACAAAATTTTTTTTCGTTATAGTTTATATAATATTCGGAACTTTTGTTTTAAATAATCTATTAAATGATTCATTTTGGTTAATAGATAACGGAAATGGAGGATTTATTGGAAGAGTAATTAAAGAAAATATATATTATTTTAGTTATTTAAATGATAATCAAAATGTAACTTATTTTTTTGCCTTTTTTACAATTGTTTTTTTCATTTTAAGTTTAAGTACAAGTTTTAATGAAATTATAAAAATTCTTTTGTTTCCCATTTCTGGGATTAGAACAATTTTTAGATTTATAAAAAAAGATAAAGAAAAAATAGATGCAGAAAAAGAAAACTTAAATATTTTTTTAAACCAGCCAGATGCAAATGAAGAGAATAAAATAACACAACCAATTTTACCATTTTCTCAAAACAAAGAAATAAAAACTAAGAAAAGCATTTTTAAATTACCTGGTACAAATTTTTTAAAAAAAAATACTGACTTAAGAAACAAAAAAAATATAGATGATAGCGAATTAACAAAAAATTCTGAATTTTTAGAAAAAATTTTGCTTGATTTTGGTGTTGAAGGTAAAATAAGAAGAGTAAGTTGTGGTCCCGTTGTTACTCTTAATGAATTTGAACCAGCATCTGGAATTAAAGTATCAAAAATAATTAATCTTGCAGATGATATAGCCCGAAATACTAGTTCTATTTCGACTAGAGTTGCGACAATACCAGGTAAAAGTACTATTGGAATAGAAATTCCTAACTCAAAAAGAGAAAACGTTTTTTTAAGTGAAATTATTTCAGATGAAAGATTTAATAAAAAAGAATTTAAACTACCAATTGCTTTAGGAAAAAATATTTCTGGTATTCCTGTTATTGGAGACTTATCTTCGATGCCTCATTTATTGATCGCAGGAACCACTGGTTCTGGTAAATCAGTTTGTATTAATACAATAATTTTATCTTTGCTTTATAAGTATACGCCAGAAAAATGTAATTTAATTTTAATAGATCCAAAAATGCTAGAACTTTCAGCTTATGAAGGAATTCCTCATCTACTTTGCCCGGTAATTACAGAAGCTAAAAAAGCTACTGCTGCTCTTGGCTGGGCGGTAAAGGAAATGGAAAGTAGATATAAATTAATGACTAGCGTTGGTGTTAAGAATATTGATGGGTATAATTCTAAACATAAAAAACATATGCCTTATATAGTTGTAATGGTAGATGAAATGTCAGACTTGATGTTAGTTGCTGGAAAAGAAATAGAAAATTATATTCAAAGATTGTCACAAATGGCTAGAGCGGCTGGCATACATATTATAATGGCTACACAAAGGCCAAGTGTAGATGTTATCACAGGTACAATAAAAGCAAATTTTCCTACACGAATATCGTTTCAAGTGAGTTCAAAAATTGATAGCAGAACAATTTTGGGAGAACAGGGAGCCGAACAACTGTTAGGTAAAGGAGACATGTTGTTTATGTCGTCAGCAAATAGGATTATAAGAATTCACGCTCCCTACGTGTCAGAATCCGAGATAGAAAAAGTAAATAGTTTTTTAAGATCCCAGGGAGATCCAGATTATATTGATGAGATAACAATTATTAGAGATAAAGATTCATCCATAGGCGAAGATAGTGATAATGAAAAAGATGAATTGTATATTAAAGCTGTTGAAATTATAAAAATTGAAGGTAAAGCTTCTACAAGTTTTCTTCAAAGAAAATTACAAATTGGCTACAATAGAGCGGCAAGAATTATGGAAACAATGGAAAAAGAAGGAATAGTCGGCCAAGCCAATCATGTAGGTAAAAGAGAAATTTTATAGGTACATTTTGACAAAAAAAATATTTTTCCTTTTAAAAATTCTGTTTTTTTTTTTATTAACCATTAATACGTCTTTTGCGGATTTACAAAAAAAACTTATTAATAAACTAACAGCAACTCAAACATTAACTTTTGATTTCAAGCAAATAATTGGTGAAAAGGAGGAAAATGGGCGATGCTTCATAAAATATCCTTTGTTAATGAAATGTGATTATAAAGAACTGGCGGTTTTAAAAGATTCTAATAATAAATTATCTTTAAAAGATTTAAAAAATAAAACAATTATTTCTAATGGAAAAACTGTAGCAGTAGTAAAAAAAAAATATAAAAAAATTTATTTATATCCCTTAAAATCGACTCCACTTTTTTTTATTTTAAAAAAAGAAAAAATTATTAATTTAATAAGAAAAAGTGATCCATCTGAGTTAAATCCAGATTTAATTGGATTTATATTTGCTGGTAAAAAAACAAATAAAGTAAAAATACTCTTCGATAAAAATACTTTAGAACTTAGAGGTTGGGAAACTAACGATGCATATTCAAATAAAGTAAATTTTGAAATAAATAATTTAATAATTAATAATCAAATTGTAGATAGTTTTTTTAAAATTCCACAGGAAAAAGATCTCTAAGAAACCATTTTCCCAACTCTTTCTCCTCCAAAAATATGAAAATGTAAATGTGGTACTTCTTGTCCTCCATTTTTTCCTATATTAGCCAAAGATCTATAACCTTCTCCTTTAACCACTTCGGATAGACCCAATTTTTGGGCAACATTACTAATGCCTTTTATTAAACCAACAATCTCCTTTTCAGATGCTTTTGATGAAAAATCGTCTAAGTTTACATAGGAGCCTTTAGGAATTACAAGCGCATGAACTTTTTTTTGGGGATTTATATCGTGAAAAGCTAAAACATACTCATCCTCATAGATTTTTTTACAAGGAATCTCACCTCTCAGAATTTTAGCAAAAATATTATTTTTATCGTAAGTCATTTTATTTTTTTGTCATTATTTAATAAAAAAATGGTAAATTAATAGACCAATAATTAATCCTTTAATAAATGATATCCAAGCAACTTCATAATCAGAAACGTTTAGTTTTTTTTTCCAATATTCTATATATCTTTTATGCCAATTTATCATTTTTGTCTTTTTTTTAATTCATCCATTACATCCTCAATTTTAATATCATTTGCTTCTAAGAGCACCATCAAATGATAAAGAACATCTGCTGATTCATGAACTTTATTTGAATTTTTGTCGATAGCATCAATAAGTTCTGATATTTCTTCTTTCACTTTTTCTATGTTTAATTTTTTATCACCTAATAATTTCTTCGTATAAGACGCTTCAAGTGAAGATTCTTTTCGTTGACGAATAATTTTAATTAATTCTTCTAAATTTTTAAACATTTATCAGATTCTTACAGGAATTCCTTTCGAGTCTAAATATTTTTTTGCATCTTGTATTGAAAATTCTCCAAAATGAAAAATTGATGCTGCTAATACAGCGTTTGCTTTTCCAATTTTTATACCTTGATGTAAATGATCTAAACTACCCACTCCTCCTGAAGCGATCACTGGTATATTTACAAGATTAGATACTTTTTTCGTAAGATCTAGATCATAACCTCTTTTTGTTCCATCTCTATCCATTGAAGTGAGTAATATTTCTCCTGCGCCCATTTTTTCCATTTTTTCTGCAAATTTCAAAGCATCTATTCCTGTAGATTTTCGCCCACCATGGGTAAATATTTCCCACTTATTTTCTTTAATTTTTTTTGCATCCACTGCAACAACAATACATTGAGAACCAAATTTTTCAGCACTTTCTTTAACCAAATTTTTATTATTAACTGCTGCAGTGTTTATTGAAACTTTGTCTGCACCTGCTAACAATAAATTTCTTATATCTTCTAAAGTTCTAACCCCTCCACCTACTGTTAGGGGCATAAAGCATTTTTCTGCAGTTTTTTTAACTGTATTTAATATAATACTTCTGTTTTCATTTGAGGCTGTTATATCTAAAAAACATAATTCATCAGCACCTTGTTGATCATATATTTTTGCTTGTTCGACAGGATCTCCAGCATCAACTAAATCTACAAAGTTAATACCCTTAACCACTCTGCCATTTTTTACATCCAGACAAGGTATAATTCTATTTTTTAACATTTTATATTTGCTTTGCTAACTCAGCAATTTTTATATCGCCATCATAAATTGATTTACCAATTATTATACCTTCAATATTTGAACTATTAATAGTTTTAATTTTTTTAACATCATCTATTGAAGAAATTCCTCCAGATATAATAAAAGGAATTTTTACTTTACTAGATAACTCAATTGTATCTTTTATATTAGGGCCTTTTTTTGTTCCATCTTTATTAATGTCTGTATAGATGATTCTAGAGACACCAAAATTTTCAATTTTTTTAATAAAATTGGCAGCAGAAATATTAGTTTGTTTTTTCCAGCCTGATAAAAAAATAAACCCATCTTTTACATCTAGCGCTATGGCAATTTTATTTTTAAATTTTTGACATGCAGTTTTAAGTAAATCTATATTTTCGACAGCGGCCGTCCCCATAATAACTTTATCAACTCCATTTTTAATCCAATTATCTATATCATCAATGGTTCTTATTCCTCCACCAATTTGGATTTTTAATTTAAGATTATTAAGTATTTTTTTAACAATATTTGAATTAGATGATTTACCTTGTAATGCCCCATCCAAGTCGACAATATGAATATTTGTAAATCCGTGTTGTAAATATATTTTAGCTTGATCAAATGGAGATTTTTCATAAGCTGTGATTTGATTAAAATCTCCCTTTACAAGTCTAACACACTTACCATCTTTAATATCAATTGCAGGAAAAATTATCATTATAGTTTCCATTTCAAAAAATTTTCTAGAATTACTAAACCATTTTTTTGACTTTTTTCAGGATGAAATTGAGTACCAAAAATATTTCCTTTTACTACAGATACTATTATTGAATTACCATAGTTAGTTGTGGCAACAACACAATCTTTTTGTTTTGTCTTAAATTCATAACTATGAATAAAATAAACATGAGATTTATTTTTAATATTAGAAAAAAGAAAACAATCTTTTTTTAATTCTATCTCGTTCCAGCCCATGTGTGGTAATTTAAGCTTTTTATTCATATTATTTATTTTTCTCACTTCGGCATCAATCCAACCAAATCCTTTTGTCTCTTCAGATTCATAGCCAGTTTTTGCAAATAATTGCATACCAACACATATACCTAAAATAGGTTTTTTCTTTTCTAAAACAAACTCATTTAAGGCTTCACTTAATCCAGAAATTTTTTTTATACCCAAATAACAATCTCTGAAAGACCCCTGGCCTGGTAAAATAATTTTATCTGATTGTTTAATTTTTTTTGGATCAGAAGTTACTAGTATTTTAGAAGTTAAATTTATATTATTAGCAGCAGTCTCAAGAGCTTTAGCTGCTGACTTTAAGTTGCCAGAACCGTAGTCAATTACTGTAATGGACATTTTTATTTTATAAAACGCCTTTAGTTGAAGGAACTCTGTTTTTAATTCTTTTGTCTATTTCTATTGCTTCTCGTAGTGATCTCGCGAGTCCTTTGAAACAAGATTCAATTATGTGATGACTATTATCTCCATAAATATTTTCAATATGTAGGGTAATCCCAGCAGCCTGAGAAAAAGCTTGAAACCACTCTTTAAATAGCTCTGTATCCATTTCTCCTAGTTTTTCTACTTTGAGTTTTACTTTCCATATTAAATAAGGTCTATTTGAAATATCCATTGTTACTCTCGTTAAAGTTTCGTCCATAGGAATTAAGGCATGCGCATATCTTTTAATTCCTTTTGATGAGCCAAGCGCTTTTTTAACACATTCACCAATAGCTATTCCAGTATCTTCAGTGGTATGATGTAAATCAATATGGGTATCTCCTTTTGCTTTTAGTTTTAAATCAATTAAAGAATGTTTAGATAATTGTTCTAACATATGATTTAAAAAACCTATCTTAGTATCTATTGTATAAGACCCTTTGCCATCCAAATTTGTCTCTACAGTTATATTGGTTTCTTTAGTTTTTCTATTTATTTTAGCTTTTCTTGGCATAACATCTCTATTTAACATTAAGGGTATATAAGCAATTCATCAATATATCAATAAATTGAATTTTTACCCTTGAAGATACTAAATAAATCTCCACATAGAATTGTATTATGAGTGAAAATTCAAAGTGGCACGGAACAACGATTGTATTAATAAGAAAAGACAATCAGGTTGTTGTTGCAGGTGACGGGCAGGTAAGTCTTGGAAATACTGTAATAAAAAGTACAGCAAAAAAAGTTAGAAAAATTGATAAAAGAAATGTAATAGCTGGTTTCGCTGGATCAACAGCCGATGCACTAACTTTATTTGAAAGATTAGAAGCTAAATTAGAAAAACATGCAGGTAACCTTACAAGAGCTGCTGTTGAACTAGCAAAAGATTGGAGAACTGATAAATATTTAAGAAGATTAGAAGCGCTTATGGCAATTGCTGATAAAGAAAAAAGTTTTATAATTTCTGGTACTGGTGATGTTCTCGAACCTGAAGAAGGCATTATAGGAATAGGTTCAGGAGGCAACTATGCGTTAGCAGCAGCGAAAGTTTTAATTGATACTAAAATGTCAGCGGAAGAAATTGCAAAAAAATCTATTAAAGTCGCTTCAGAAATATGTGTTTTTACTAATAATAATATAACTTTAGAAAAAATTTAAATATATGAAACAAAAAACGAATATCACATCATTACCAAAAAGAGATACTTTGCAAGATAAAGAGGATAATTCTATGGTATCTTCTTTATCACCTAGAGAAATAGTTTCTGAATTAGACAGATATGTGATTGGTCAAAACGCAGCAAAGAGAGCTGTTGCAATTGCTTTAAGAAATAGGTGGAGAAGACAAGCATTGACTGGTGAAATGAGAGATGAAGTTTTGCCAAAAAATATTTTAATGATTGGACCTACCGGGGTAGGAAAAACAGAAATTTCAAGAAGACTTTCTAAATTAGCTGAAGCACCATTTATTAAAGTTGAGGCTACAAGATTTACAGAAGTTGGTTATGTAGGAAGAGATGTAGAGCAAATAATAAGAGATTTGTTAGAAATTTCAATAGCAATTGAAAAAGAAAGAATGAAAAAAGAAGTTTATACAAAAGCTCAACAAGCTGCCGAAGAAAGAGTTTTAAATGCACTTGTAGGAAACAAAGCAAGTGTTGCAACAAGAGAAAGCTTTAGAAAAAGACTGAGAAATGGTGATTTAGATAAAAATGAAATTGAAATTGAAGTTAATGAAGCTGCAAGTATGCCAAACTTTGAAATTCCTGGAATGCCTGGAGCGAATGTAGGAATGATTAATATTTCTGAAATGTTAGGTAAAAATATTAAAAAAGGTAAAAAGAAAAAATTAACAGTAAAAGAATCACATGAAATCTTAATAGCAGAAGAGTCTGATAAAATGATAGAACAAGATGCAATTATAAAAATTGCAAAAATATCTACAGAAAATAATGGAATAGTTTTTTTAGATGAAATAGATAAAGTTTCTGCTAGAGGGGATCGTATCGGTGGCGATGTTTCTAGAGAAGGAGTACAAAGAGATTTATTACCGTTGATCGAAGGCACGACAGTTAGTACTAAACATGGACCAATAAAAACTGACCATATCTTATTTATTGCTTCTGGCGCATTTCAACTTGCAAAACCCTCTGATCTATTACCTGAACTTCAAGGAAGACTACCTATTAGAGTTGAGCTTAATGCTTTAACTAGTGAAGATTTTAGAAGAATTCTGGAAGAACCAGACAATAGTTTAATTAAACAATATAGAGCACTTTTAGAAACAGAAAAAGTAACTCTTGAATTCTCAAAAGATGGCATTGAAACTATTGCGAAACTAGCTACTGAGATTAATGCAAGTATTGAAAATATAGGAGCAAGAAGACTTCATACAATTATTGAAAGAGTTTTAGATGAAATCAGTTTTACCGCAACTGATAGAAGTGGAGAAAAAATTATAATTGACAAAGATTATGTAACTAAAAATTTGGGTGAGCTTGCTAAAGATACTGATTTATCAAAATTTATTCTTTAATTTTAGTAGTATTTTTTAAAAAAATATAAATCGCGCCCTCACCACCATCTTTTAAATCAGCTTTTGTTACTTTACTTATTTTTTTATATAAACTTTCATTACTATTAATATATTCAGGTACTGAATACCTAATCATATTCAATTCTTCAGAAATATAAGGATTATTTCTTGCTTTTGACCTAGTTCCTTTTCCAGTTATAATTAGAATTTTTCTATACCCACTAAAAAAAGATTTATTAATAAATTTATTTACTTCTTCATTAGCTTTTTGTAATGACAAACCATGTAAATCTAATTTAGGTATTTTTCTTAAAATTTTAGTATTTTTAAATAAATCAATATCTTTATTTTTAATATTTCCAATTTCTTTTGTAAAATTAATCCAGTCTTTTTTATCTTTTTCAGATAAAATTACTTTTTTTTTCACTGCTTATTCGATGTATCAACCAAGTACCAAGTAGGATCTTGGCTCCACATATTTTTTGAAAATTTCCAAACATCGTTTGCAGTTTTTATTGTGTCAGGATTTCCCTCAATTACTTTATTATTTTTATCTTTAACACAAGTAATTATTTCACTAACAAAATTTACAGTAACTTTATAAATATTTTCTATTTTTTTAAATTCTAGTACTTTTGAAGATTTTATACCTACAAAGGTTGTTTGATATTTATGTTGTTTTTTCTTTCTTTCATCTATAACTTTTTCAAAATTATTAAATAACTCTTTTCCAAGTAAACTTTTTAAAGATTTTTTATCTCCATTTGCAAAAGAAGTAATAATTTTCTCGTAGGCTATGTCGGCCCCTTTTAGGAATTGTTTTTTAATTTCTTCATCAACATTATCATTTTTAATTGCTTCGTTATTTTCAATATCTTGTAGCGTTTCCATTCCCCTTGGAAAATATCTACTTACTGGTTTACCTTGGTGCCCAGTTTTTCTTCCTAAAATATTTCTAAGTCGAAGTATGATAAACCCTGCGAACATCGCTAATAAAATTATATCTATAAATCCAAACTGACTACTCATAAACTTTGATTATAATACTTAAATCATATACTATGCAAATATAATTAATCAGACAAATGAACGCTGTAGTCCTTTTTATAATTGGAATTCCCGCAATAGAAATTTATTTAATGATAAAAGTAGGAGGAGTTATAGGTGCTTTAAATACCATTTTGCTCATATTCTTTACTGCTGTAACAGGTATCTATTTTGTTAAATTAGCTGGAGTTAGCACATTAAGATCAGGCATAAATCAATTAATTAAAAATCAAATGCCAATGTATGAAATTATATCTGGAGCAACATTAGCCTTCGCCGCGTTATTACTTATTATACCCGGATTTGTAACAGATATAATTGGATTTTTATTAATAATACCTATAACTAGAAAATTATTTATTAAACTAATATCATCTAAAATGAATAAAAAAAAATATGAAAATGTTATTGAAGGCACCATCGATCATGAAGAAAACGAAAAAAAATAATTAAAATGAGTTACAAAATTATATCAAAATTTATAAAAGATATTTCTTTTGAAATACCAAATACTCAAGCTTTTCTAATGTTAGAAAAAGAAATAGCAAATTACTCATTAAATTTTGATGTAAAAAGTAAATCATACAAAGATAATATAATTGAAGTTAATACAACTTTGAAAATTATTCCAGGGCCAGATGTTAAACATAAAATTCTTACTGAAATAACATGTACTTCTTTAGTCTCAATAGAGAAAGAATTTAATAATAAAAATGCATTAGAAAAAATTATTTTAATTCAAGTTCCTACTGAAATATATCCCTCTCTATATGAAACTTTTATTTTTTTATTTAAACAATCTGGAGTAAAAAATCTTCAAATAAATAAAGAAGTAGATTTTCAAAAATTGTTTGATGCTAGAAAAAAATAATTATTAATAATTTTTTTTAATTTTTAATTTCCGAACGATTTTAGCGACATTTTGTTTACTTTTTCTTATATTAATTGTCTTAAAAGCTGAATAAATGACTTTAAGTTTTTAAAAAATTTTTGTAAATTGTATTTAATGTTAGAAAATAATAAGTCAAATATAACTAGTATCTATGATGCTGTTAATGTTAATGACAATAATCACTATGACGTAGTATTATTGCAACTTCCACTTTGGGGAGCCTATCATCCACCTTTAGCTCATGGTCTTTTAAAATCATACTTAGGGCATAACGGAATATCATGCAAATCAATTGATGCTAATGCCCATATATATACCACGCGAGGAAAAAAATATTTTGACTTTTGGCATGTAAAACATAGTCAGTCAGAAAAATTATTTATCAGAGAAAATATGGTTAAAATGTATAAAGATTTTAGGCCACTAATGCTTTATTATATGAATGAAATAAAAAGAGCTAGCCCATTAGTTGTAGGTTGCTCAGTTTTTGATTCTTCCAGAATACTTACTGAAATCTTTTTTGAAGATCTTAGAAAACATTTACCAGGATACAAACATGTTTTAGGTGGACCTGGTGTGGCCCACTTTATGAAAAATACTGATAGACTAATTTCTTTAGATCATATAGATGCTGTTTGCCAAGATGAAGGTGAAAATGCACTTGTAGATTATGTTAAAGCAATAAAAAATAATTCTAATACGCCAGTGGCAGGCATGGTTTACAAGAAAGAAGGACAAATTATTCAGGGACCACCATCAATGTATAAAGGTAAACTAGATACTTTACCTTTTCCAGATTTTGATGGAGTTAATATAAAACATTATTCAGAACGCGTTTTGCCTTTATACAGTTCAAGAGGTTGCGTAAATAAATGTAATTATTGCAGCGCTATTGGTTTTATGACAAACAAAAGATACCCATTTAGATTTAGATCTGGCAAAAGAATGTTCGATGAAGTTGTATATTTTTATAACAAATATCCTGGTTTAGAACAGATACGATTTGCTAATAATATTGATAATGGCAAAATGTCTGCATTAGAAGAATTTTGTGATTTAATGATTGAATCTGGTTTAAATGAAAAACTTACATGGAGCATGGAAAGTAGTGTCATTCGTAAAGAGATGCGTAAACCATTTTATGAAAAAATGAAAAAAGCTGGCTGCGTATTTATTACATATGGTGTAGAAACGCCCGCAAAACACTTACTTGCCCAAGTTGGAAAAACTCTTGCTGTCCAAGATGGGGTAGATATTCCCGCCATACTAAAAGAAGGTAAAGCAGCAGGACTAGATTTAACAATGAATATTATGTTTGGAATTCCTGGGGAAAGTGAGGATGATTTTCAATTTTTAATGAACTTTTTAGAAGAGAATAAAGATGCTCTTGTCATGGTTAATCCTGCAATTCAGTTTTGTGAATATTATCCTGGGTCACCTGGTAATGCTAATCCAGATAAAATCGGAATTGATTTATCTAAAGGAACACTATTCTGGGAAAGTAAAGATGGTTCAAATACTTATCTAACAAGAATGGATCGTTTTGAAAGACTGGTAAAAAAATTAAAAAAATTAAAAATTGATAATTTTTTTCAAATAGATGAAATTACTGATAAACCTCAAAGATTATTTGAATACTATTATGCATCAAATGATGCTAAAAATGCAGAAATTCAATATAAAAAAATAGTTAAAGAAGCAGTGACAGAAGAAATTACAGCTAAATATTTATACATTACAACTGGAGATCGATCAGCTTTAGATAAATATATTGAAAAATGCAACAAAAACCAAGTAGTGAAATTAGAAGATTATATTAGTTTTAGAGGAAGTATTGAAGAGGATTTCGTTAACGAGTCTCTGTCTGACTATATTAATGATTATGTTGCTGTCAAACCGTATGAAAGAGAATATCCAATAGCAACATGGAAACATAACATAAGAAGAGTTGCTTTGGTTGCTTCAGGTTATGGCAAAATAGAGTATTTGATAAATAAGGTTCTTCTATCTTTTGAAAGAATTGATAATACATTAATTTCTGCATACAACTTAGAAATAAATAATAATGAAAAATTTTCTTTGATTAAAAAAAATGTTGAAGAAATTGATAATCTTATAAAGAATATTGATAAAAAAATACAAAACACTTTTTTAAAATCTTTAAAAAAAATAAACCAGACTTATTACTATTATGAAAAAGTTAACAAAATGCTAAATTTGTTTACTGAAGCTTTTAATATTATTAATAATAAAAAATTTCATAAAACAGAGAAACAATCATTCAGACATATTGAGGCTATTTTAGGAAAGTTATCACAACAACTGAATTCAATTGACCAAAATGAAAATAGAGTTTTCACTAAATCTATGATGGAAACTCATATATTTGCACTTTATAATCGTATTGTAGGTTATCGAAATACTGAAAGAGGAATAGCAATGTTACATTCAGTAATTGATTTAATTCTTAAAAAGATGTTATCAATGAGAAGTAAAGATTCTACAATTAGTATCTCTGAACCAAACGCACATATACATGGCTTAAATGGAAAAGGTTCTAACGTAATTCACGCAGAAAATAATAATACCCTTTAAAAAACTGTAATTATTTTATGGATGATTTGCATAATAAAAAATGTATTCCTTGTAAAGGTGGAATTCCCGCTTTTGATATTAAAGAAATACATAAATACTTAAAGAAAGTAGACGGGTGGGATGTTAAGGAAAAAAAAGAAATCTACTTTCTTGAAAAAAATTTTATATTTAATTCTTTTTTAGAAAGTAAAAAATTTGTGGATGAGGTTAGTAAAATTTCAGAAACTGAAGGTCATCATCCAGACATAATATTTGGTTGGGGATATGCAAAGATACAAATTTTTACACATAAAATTAAGGGGCTTGTTGAGAGTGATTTTATTTTAGCAGCAAAAATAAATAAAATAAAATTTTAGTGCTTAAAGTGGCGAGTACCTGTAAAAACCATAACTGCTCCTGACTCATTAACAGCTTTAATAACGTTTTTATCATTTATTGAACCTCCCGGTTGAATAATACATTTTACTCCTGCATTTATTAACTCCTGAACTCCATCAGGAAATGGGAAAAAGGCATCTGAAGCGGCAACTGAATCTGATATTTTTTCGGGCATAAAGTTTAATGCTTTATCACAGGCAATTTTACAACTATCTAATCTGCTTGGTTGTCCGGATCCAATACCTATTGTAGATTGATTATTAGCTAAAACGATTGCATTTGATTTTACAAATTTGCAAACATTAAAAGCAAATTTTAGACTAGCTAGTTGTTTTAAAGAAGGTTTTTTTCTAGAAACAATTTTCAATTTATTTTTTATGAGTATTTTATTGGAGTCTTGAGCTAAAAAAGAATTTCCAACAAAATTATAATTATAATTATTTAAATTAATAGAATTTCCAAAATTAATTAATCTTATATTTTTTCTTTTTTTCAAAATTTTAAGAGCATCACTACTAAAACCTTTAGATACTATTACTTCAAAAAATACTTTATTTAATTCCACAGCTAATTTTTTTTTAACTGCTGAATTTATTACTACAACACCACCAAAAGCGCTTAGAGGATCGCAAATTAAAGAATTTTTAAAAGCAATAAATTGATTTTTGTCTGCAGATACTCCACAAGGATTTGCATGTTTAATAATTACCACACCATAATTTTTCTTAAATGAATTTATGATTTCAATTCCAGAAAAAATATCATTATAGTTATTATAACTTAGTTCCTTACCATAAATTTTTTCTAATCCTAAATTATCTTCTGATTTATAAAGATATCCTTTTTGATGGGGATTTTCACCATAACGTAAATTTTTAACTAATTTTCCATAAATTATTTTTTTTTCAGGAAATTTAATATTTATATTTTTATTTAACAAACTTGTTATAATAGCATCATAATAACCTGTTGATGCAAATGCTTTTGCAGACATTAATTTTCTAAAACTTATTGAGGTTGCACCCTTATTATTTTTCATTTCAAAAGCAAGTTTATTATAATCATCAATACTGGAAATAACTGTTGTGTCATTAAAATTTTTAGCAGCAGCCCTTAAAAGAGTAGGTCCTCCTATATCTATATACTCTATAAGTTTTTCAAATTTCATTTTTTCATTAACTTTTTTTTCAAATGGATAAAGATTTACTATGATTAAATCTATATTTGGTATTCTTTTTCTTTTTAAATCTATTTGATGACTATGATTTTTTTTAATATTAAGAATACCTGCATAAATTTTAGGATGAAGTGACTTTACTCTACCATCAAGCATTTCGGGAAATCCAGTATATTTGCTTAATTCTACACAATTATACTTCATACTTTTAATTTTTTTAAAAGTTCCACCCGAACTAATTATTTCAACGTTATATTTTTTTAAAGTTGGTAATATAAAATTTAAATTAGATTTATCAGAAACTGAAATAATTGCCCTTTTAATTTTTTTAAAATTCATACTTTTTTAATTTACTTTTTCTATACTCCAATTTATAGAAACTATTTCTTGATCTATTTTTCCAAAAATATAAACACATTCATTATTGATTAATTTATTTTTATTACCAAAAAAGATATTTTTTTCTATTTCTATGTTATTTTTTTCACTAGCTAATGACCATCCCTCACCATTTGATAGACTAATTAGCACTGAGTTTCCAGCTATCGTTTTAACAATTTTAGTATCTGGATATATATGAAATCTAATAAAATATTTTAAAGAGCTATTGTAATTTTTAGTTTTTTTTAATTGATCATGGCCAAAAATTTGATCTTTCTTTTTTGATATTTTAATTGATCTGGTGTGAATATAGCCAAATCTTTTTTCATATCCATTGTGTGAAGTAGATATTGAATAAAAATCTTTATCCTCAGTATAATTTTTGTCAATTATTTTAAACTTTGAAGATAATGCACCATCTTGTATTTTATTTACTAAAATGTTCTTTTCAAAAGCGCATGAAGAAGCGTCATTTATATAGAGTGTTGAGTGTGCAGCTGTAGATCTACTTAATGCTCTTAATTTTTCGGATAAAAATTTTCCATAACCTGAATTGCATATAACTTTTTGTTTATTTGAGATTAGTTCAAAGGACAAGCAGCCTGCCTGATAATTTTTAGTATATAAATCAGGAGGTGGATTTCCACAATCAATAAAGAAATCGAATTTTTTTTTTTTTACTATAATAAAATCAGCAATTTTATAATTTTTACTTACGAACTTATACTTAAGAGTTTTTAAAAATAAGTCATAATCTTTAAAATTAATTTCTGTTGCACCATTAAATAATGGAAATTGTTTATTTGAACAACTAAAAGCAACATAGCAACTTCCACATTTTCTTATAATGTCATTTAAAAAATCAGGTATTGGTTTTTGACCTTCTTTTAACCATTCCCTAATTAAAATAAGATATTTTAAATAAATAAAAACTTCTTCAGGATTTCTTGATTTTGGAAATCCCAATTCATCAAAACAAATTCTAATAATTTTTTCTAATTCTTTGATCCCAATTTTATAATTAGAACTATTATTTTCAAAAATCATACCTGATAATATTATTGCAGCACAACAAATTATTTTATCTGGTTGATAAACTAAACTATTTAAATTTCTTGATAAAAAATTTGACTGTTTAATTAAACTTACAAAAAATTTTCTTTTATATTCGTTGTTAGCGTTTTCTAATGTAATATCTGTATTAGATGTCCATGCAATAATTCTTCTTGCCATAATTTGCATACTCCAGGTATCAGGGTGATAATTAAAAAAAAAATTTATCCAACTTTCAATAATATTTTTAGTAATAGTTTTACTATTTTTTCTATCTAGTCTTGCTAACCATAGAAAACTATGAAGATTATCGAATTTTAAATTATCCTTTATATCTACTTTCCAAAGTAGATTAGTATTAGTTATTTCGTAAAAATCATTATTTGTTGTTATTAATGAGGCACTAAGGTAAGAGCTGGGTTTATAAAAAATTCTATCAGGAATAAAACTAATTAATTTTTTATTATAAAAATTACTTCCAAGATAAATATTTCTAAAATTTAAAAGGACTAATTTAAGAATAGAAAAAAAGTATAGTTTGATACTTTTGAAGCTATACATTTTTTAACCTGTTTTTAATATTTGAATGTTTTTTTTTAAATTACCATCATTTTCTTTAAAAATTGTCGTACCCGAAACTAAAATATCTACACCAGCATTTATTGCTAATTTTGCATTTTCAAAATTTATACCTCCATCTATTTCAATTTGAACTTTCAATTTTTTTAAATCAATTTCTTTTCTTAAAATTTTTACTTTTTCCAATGTATTTTGAATAAATTTTTGACCGCCAAAACCTGGGTTAACACTCATAATTAAAACCAAATCTATTAAATTTAAAACAGGTAAAACTTTTTCTGTTGAAGTTTCAGGATTAAGAGAAATCCCCACCTTTTTATTATAAGATTTAATTTCTTTAATTGACTCAATTAAATTATCGGTAGCTTCAGGGTGTATTGTAATTATATCTGCACCAGCATCTGCGAAGTTTTTAATAAATTTATGAACAGGTGATATCATCAAGTGTACATCAAAAGGTAATGAGGTATATTTTCTTAATTTACTTATTACCTCTGGTCCAATGGTAATATTTGGAACAAAGTGACCATCCATAACATCTATATGAATAAGATCTGCTTTTGCTTTCTCTAAGCTTTGAATTTCACTTCCAAGTCTACTAAAATCTGCAGACAAAATAGACGGCGAAATTTTTACAGAATTCATAAGAATTTTATATTTTTATATTTGAATTATGTCAAAAAAAAAGAAGGGCGAGAATTCCCGCCCTTCTTGAATATTTGAGTATAACTTATAATTTATGCTCTTGCAGAGTCTCCAATATCATCCACTAGGGCACTAACTGATTTTTTAGGCATTGTAGACATTTCCATTTTATAAGCTAAGAACCACATCATTCCAGTACCTAAAATCCAGAATAATATTTGCCAAGCCCAAATTGATGGTATTCCAAATGTCCATGTGCTGATATCATTTGGCGAACCAAATATATCATTTCCTATTACAGCTCCTGGTCCAATTCCAAAAAATAACCAAGCAATAGTAATAATCCAAGCTGCTGGCTTAAGACTTTGCTTGCTTGCTGGAAGACCTGCATGGTCTGCTAAGAAGTCATGGTATTTTTGTCTATGTGCACGGTCTCTAGAGTTTTGTGTCATAGCAGAAAGTGGTATACATACACACAACTGAGCAAACATACCCCAGAACGCTGAATGCATTGTCCAAGGCCATCTACCCCAAGGAAGAGTATCACCAAATAAGTTTTGGCCAATACTTTCCGTAAGCATAACACCTATTATTCCTGCAAGTAGACCCCAAGATACGCCTTGTCTTGTTAACCATGGGAAATAACAAACTGCAGCTAATGGAACCCACATTTGGAAACCAAATGCTACAGCTAATCCTCCTAATAGTACCAATGCATCTTTCGAGAATGTTGCAACTAATAAAGCTGCACCAACTACAACTACAACCATTACACGACCAAACAATTTTTGTTCTGAGTGGCTCATTTTTGGTTTAAAGAATTTTTTGTAGATATCTCTAGTTAACATTGAAGAACAAGTTGACATATAAGCAGCACCTGTTGACTGCATTGCAGCCAAAGCACATACAGCTAAAAGTCCTACAAACCACGGAGCCGCATCCCCAATCGTATTAATAAAGTATGGTACAAGTTCACCTTGTCCACCTTTACCAATAGACTCTGGAAGTACGTTTGAAATATTTACTCCTGCTGCATTTACAACTGGGTCGGCACCTAATAAATGTGCTCCCATTCCTTGAGCTGCCGTAAATATGAATAAGGCTAACCCTATTCCAAATGACGAAGCCCAAACTTGTTGCGGTGCGAAAGGTTCTGGATCTTTGTTAGAGAAAGCCCACATTGAAAATGCTGGTGAAGAATGAATACCCATAAGAGCAAACATATAAGTTAACACCATCACTCCAGTCCATAAACCACCGACAGGAGTTTCTTTTCCTAGTCCTGCAGTAAATTGAATGACACCTGGTATCGCAAAGTAAGCAGAGTAATTATCACCTGGAGTTCTTCCCCATTTAGTTCCTTCTACTAATGCTACTTTTGCTAATCCTTCGTTCAATGAAGCCCAACCACCAACAAGGTCGTAAGCTATAAAACCAATTGCTATAATTCCAAACCATAACAGAACTGCTTGAAGCGTGTCGACGTAAGCTACAGACTTTAAACCGCCTAAACCTA
>CACIPU010000005.1 GCA_902588625.1 uncultured Pelagibacteraceae bacterium
AGACACTAATGAAAATGTAAGTAAGTGGCTTGAGATAAATAAAAAGTATAGTGAGATTTGGCCAAATATTTCAAAAAAAAGAATTGATGATGTTCCTTCAGATCAAAACGAGTGGAGAGAAGTAAAAGATAAATTCAAATACTTTAGTGAAAAACCGGGTAAGGGAGACTAATTTTATGAAAAAGAAAAAAAATAAAAAAATCAAAAAAAAAAATATTAAAAAAAAAGAACCTAAAACAACATTTGAAAAATCAACTAAACCTAGTTTTTATAAAACCAAAAATTTTAAAGCTAATGAGTTAAAGATTAAAAAAATTAAAAAACAGCCATCTGAAAAAAGAATTTATAACGTAAAAGATTATGTAGTTTACCCAAAGCATGGAGTTGGTAAGATAGTTTCTATTGAAAAAGCGAAAATTGGAAGTATTGACATAAATTTCTACAAGGTTTTAATAGAAAAAGAAAAACTTACATTAAGCATACCTCTTAATCAACAATCTCATTTGAGACATGTATCAAGTATTAATCAAGTTAATAAAGCTGTTAATATTTTAAAAACTAAACCCAAGATTAAAAGAACAATGTGGAGTAGAAGGGCCCAGGAATATGAACAAAAAATTAATTCTGGAAAACTTTATGAACTTGCAGAGGTAGTTAAAGATTTAAATAAAAAAACAGATGTAATTGCTGAACAATCTTATAGTGAAAGACAACTATTTGAAAAAGCATATGAAAGATTAAAGTCAGAATTTGAAGTAGTGTTAGGTGATAAAGCTAAAATAAAAATGGACAAAGCTTTAAACCGTATTGAAGAAACTCCTACTTTGGAAGCACCTAAATAAAAAACGCCCCTCCTTAATTTAAAGAGGGGCGCAATATTTTAAAAAAAGCTTCGCTTATCTTCTTCTTCTTTTTTTAGCTTTTTTCTTACCTTTTTTAGCTTTTTTCTTTTTTCTACGTTTAGCCATTGTTAGCTCCCTTTTTTGTTTTAATTAAAACAAATCAACATTTGATTCGTTTTTATACTAAAGCTTTATGTTTATTTTCGTAGATGTCAAACATAAATTATGTTGACAAATTTTTATAAAATCGTTTTTTTTTCTAAAAAAAATTAAAATTATATATTTTAAAAAAAAACTAGTAATTACAATGTTTTTTTACAGTTTAATTTATTATTATTTACTGTTTTTTATAAAAATTTTCTAAAGTAGTTTTATATTTTTCTATAACTTTATTTCTTTTTACTTTCATTGTGGGTGTTAACAATCCGTTATCAATTGTAAAACTTTCGTTTATTAAATGAAAATTTTTTATTTTTTCGATTGAAGTTAAGTTTTTATTAATATTATTTATTATTTCACTTATTTGTGAATTTTTATTAACAAAATTTTTATTTACTACAATAAGAGCAACTAAGTAATTTTTTCCATCACCATAAATAATAGATTGATCTATTTCTTCATGGTTTGTAAGTTGATTTTCTATTTTAGCTGGAGAAATATTATCTCCACCTGCACTAATAATTATATCTTTTTTTCTGTCAGTAATTTTTAAATAGCCATCTTTAGGATCTATCTCTCCAATATCTCCAGTGTATAACCAGCCATCTTTTAAAACTTTTTCTGTATCTTCTTTTTTATTCCAATATCCTAGCATTACATTTTCTCCCTTAACTAATATTTCGCCATCTTCAGCTATTTTGACCTGATTACCTTTAAAAGGTGGGCCGACAGTTTCAACTCTAATTTTGTTAATAGGGTTACAGCTTACAACAGGAGAGGTTTCCGTGAGACCATACCCTTGTAAAGTGGGTAATCCTATTGAATTTAAAAATTCTCCTATTTCTTTATCAAGAGCTCCCCCTCCAGATACAAATGCTTTTAAATTTCCCCCAAATTGTTTTTTTATTTTTTTTCTTACTAAAATGTTTACTAATGAATTCATTATTTTTTCATAAAAACTCATTTTTTCGTTTAACAATTTTTTTTTACCTAGACTAATTGTAAGTTCAATTAACTTAGCTTTTAAGCCAGTAGCCTTTTTCATATTCATATTTATTTTGTTAAAAAGATTTTGATAAAATCGTGGTACAGCGGTCATGATGGTTGGTTTAGCTTGCGAAATATTTTCTAAAAGTTTTTCTATTTTTTCAGCGTAAAAAACTTTTGCGTTAACAGCAATTTGCACAAACTGAACTGCATGTTCATAAGAGTGCGATAAAGGTAGCCAGGTCAAAAAAATTGGTTTTTTATCAATTAAAGGTTTTAAAATTTCTTGAGCACCTTCTAAATTATTTAAAATTCCTCCATGACTTAATATAACTCCTTTGGGATTTCCTGATGTTCCAGATGTATAAATAATGCATGCAGGCGAATTTCTCTCTAAATTTTTATTTTTTATTTCTATTGAATCATTTAATTGTTTTTTAACAATTAAATCAAATTGTGAATATTTATCTTTTTGTTCTATATTTTTAAGTTCATCAAATGAAATAACTTTTTTTATAAAATCTTTTTCTTTAATTATATTTTTTAATTTATTGTGCATTTCATCATTTGAAACGACAACTATTGATGGCTCACAATCCTCTACTAAATATTTATAATCTTTTTCAACATAAGTAGTATATGCAGGTACAGTAATTCCGCCAGCTAGCATAATTGCTAGATCAGTAATTAACCACTCAGGTCTATTTTCTGAAACTAAAAGGCATCTGTCATCTTTTGACAGGTAATTTTTTAAAAATTCAGCAAGTTTTTGAATGCTGTTTGATGTTTCTCCCCAGGTGTATTTTTTTTTATTTTTTGGATTCAGCCATTCTAAAAAAGGTGTATTAGGATTTTCTTTTTTAGCTTGATAGAAATATAAATCTATTAAATTATTAAATTCTTTTAAATTCATATCATTTTGGTGGGCAAAGAGAGACTCGAACTCTCACAGTATTGCTACCATTGGATTTTGAGTCCAACGCGTCTACCAGTTCCGCCATTCGCCCTGTATTCATATAATAATGCATTTATTATGTTTTGGATTTATTTAATATGCAACAAAATAATTTTTTAAAATTTATATTTTAAAAGAGATTAGATTTTTTAGTATTCCTGCATTTTCCCAGCTTTTAATTAATTTTGAAACTTCCATTACTGTTGATGGCACAAATGCTTGAAAAATATAACTGTAATTTCTTCCTAAAGTAACTCCATCTTTTTTAGAGAATTTTAAAAGATTTTTTTTTGTGAGTTCACTAACTTTTCTTCTAACTGTTTCTTTTGCTAAACCTGTCACTAAGCAAATACTCGACATTGTTAAATGTAAATTTTTTTTAATTTTTTTTTGTTCACTGAATTTTAATAACGACGCTTCAAAATGACTGTTCTTTATATCAGCATCGTTGTAAATAATATCTTCCCACTTTTTTTCTAATTCTCTAAAATTTGTACCATTACTATTGTCTTTTTTTAATTGATACAATGTATGACTAACTACTGTTTGAATTATCATAAAAGAATCATAATCAATTTTTAATTCTTTTCTAACTCGTGCATAATAATTAATCATGAACATAGAAAATTGATACATTCCATCTGCAAAAGGTTTTTGTGAAAGAAGTATATTTGCTGGTCCAGACTTTATTTTTTCCCTAACTAAATCAATTTGTTTAAAAAATTTTTTCATAATTTAAAGGACCCATTTTGGTTTCTATTTATTAGATATTATGCCAAAAACAATAATTGAGTCAACCCATTTTAGGTCTTTGATTAATTGTCTATTTAAAAAATTAATAATAGAATGTTTTGTAAATATGAATTTACTACCTAAAATTAAAAGCTGCCCGTGCTGCAATTCATTCAATTTGATAAAAATTAATGGTGTATCATATGAAAATAATTTTTTAAGTTTAAAGGATTGGGTTTTAAAAAAGATATTTAATTGTAGGAAGTGCAGAGTTAAAATAGGTTTATTTGCAGAACATGCCAACATAAAAGGAGAGATGATCGTTTGGATTGATCTTCTGAAATGTGAAGAAGCATATTATAAAAACTTAACAAATTTGCAAAAAAGTAAAGAGAAATTAAAAAAACAAAATAAAAAATATGAAGACGTAATAAAAGAGATTAACGATATTCAAAATAAAATTAGATTAGATCAAGTTAAAGTCAAAATTAAAGCTAAAATCCAAAATCCTGGAATTTTTGTTAGACACGCTTAGCGATTGCCCCTGTTTGTATTAATGGCTAAACGTGTCTTACAAAAATTTTAGTGAAAAATTTTAAATTATTCTCTTTGATCAATTCTTCTAACAATCAAAACAAACATTATTGAAGTAATAAACATAATTAAAGCGTAAGCAGCTGTCGGTATAATATAGACAATATTATCAAAAATTTGGGTTGAAACAAATACTGCAAGGGTACCATTTTGAAGTCCGCATTCTAAAGAAATACATCTTCTTTGTTTGATGCCTGTTGCAAAAAATTTAGCAACATAGTAACCAACTATCATCATTATGATATTTAGTGTTAAAGCTATAGTGCCTGCACTCGAAATAAATTTATAAATATTGTCCCATTCTTCTACCCAAATTGACAAAAACACGATTACAAATAAAATAATTGATACTCGTTGAATTATTTTTGTTTTTGTTGAAATGAAATTATTTGCAAATTTTTTAATTAACATTCCAATAATTATTGGCAATGTAACAACAAAAAACATTTTCAAAGCAATACCTGTCATAGAAATTTCATCAGAAATCATAGAAATTTGTAATAGATTAGCAGAATTAAAAACAATAAATGGAACTGAAATAATACTAATTAGACTTATTATTGCGGTAAGAGATATAGAAAGCGCAACATCCCCATTAGCAAATTTAGTTAATATATTTGATGTAACTCCACCAGGTGCTGCTGCTATAATCATAACACCAATTGCTAATTCTAAAGGTGTATTTAATATTTTTATAAGAGTAAAAGCTATGGCAGGTAATAAAATTAATTGACATGATAATCCAACAAAAAAATCTTTTGGGTGATTAATTACTCTTAAAAAATCTGATAAAGTTAAACCTAAACCAAGTCCTAACATTATTAATGCTAGTGCAATCGGTGCAATTGTTGTAACTATTTCCATAGTTTTACTAAAACCTATATAATTATAAAAAGCAATGCTAAAAAAAATATATGATAAATGTTTGGATTGGGCGGGGCATAGATTTGCAAATTCTATACTCGCTGTAGTCTCTTTTTTAGAAAGTTTTATTTTCCCTATACCTACGGACACGATGATAATCCCTATGGTTATAGCAAAAAAAAATGAATTTATTAAAATATCATTAATTGCTATAATATTTTCAGTCTTGGGAGCCCTTGTTGGTTATCTAATTGGTTATATTTTTTTTAATGAATTAGGTGTTAAAATTTTTGAATTTTTTGGATCAGAAAATGCAAATATATTCAAGGAAAAGCTTGCTTCAGAAAATGGTCTTTTTTCTGGAGCATTAATTATTTTTATTGCAGGATTTACTCCATTGCCTTTTAAAATAATAACAATAACAAGTGGATTTGTTCATTTCAATATTCTGATTTTTATAACAGTATGTTTGATATCTAGAGGTTTAAGATTTTTTTTAGTTGCTTATTTGTCTTATAAATACGGCGCTAACGTAGGACCTTTCTTAGAAAAAAAAGGTGGTCAATGGACTGTAGTCATATCAGGAATAATCATTGTAATAGCTGCCATAATTTTTATTGTATATAAATAACAAATAATGATAAAAAAAAAAAAGTTAGTTTTAATTTTTATTTTAAGTATTGTTTCGTTAGCCTTAATCTCTGCATTCGTAATTGAATACGGTTTAGGTCACAAACCTTGTAAACTCTGCATTTACCAGAGAATACCATATATATTTTCTATTTTTCTAATTTCTTACCTTCTTTTTTTGGAAAAGTACCAAAAAATTATTTTTTTACTTTTGGCTCTAATTTTTATTGCTAGCGCTCTTTTAGCTTTTTATCATTTTGGTATTGAACAAGATTTTTTTTCGGAAACACTTATTTGTGAGGATGAAAATAATTTAAAAAATTTAACAAAGGAACAACTTTTAGAACAAATTAAAAAAAATAGTATAAGCTGCAAAGATGTAAGTTTTAGAATAATGGGATTATCTCTTGCTACAATTAATACCATTTTTTCTTTTATTTTAAGTGTTATATTTATCAAGTATTTTTTAAATTATGAAAAAAACTAATAAAAAAACATTAGAAGAGATAATTAGAGTAGATCATGCCGGCGAAAGAGGTGCTATCAAAATTTATGAGGGTCAACTATTGGCTTTACAAACTGTAAAACAAGATAAGGATTTAAAAAATATAATTGAAGAAATGAAAGAACATGAAAAAGAACATCTACAATACTTTGAAAAAGAAATACAAGATAGAAAAATAAAGCCTACTTATATGCTGCCATTATGGGATATAATGGGGGTGGCTCTTGGTTTTGGAACTGCATTGTTAGGGAAAAAAGCAACAATGCTATGTACAGCTTCTGTGGAAGAAGTAATTGAAAATCATTATGAAAATCAACTTAATAAATTGGGCGATGATGAAATAGAATTGAAAACTAAAATTAAAAAATTTAAAACTGATGAGACTAATCATAAAAATACAGCTTATAATTCTGGAGCTACTAATAAAGGTATATATTTTATTTTAGATAAAGTAATTAAAACTAGTTCGAAAGTAGCGATCTCGATTTCTGAGAAAATTTAAACTATTAAGGGAGAAGCTCTACATCCCAATATAAATAATCCATCCAACTTTCATGAAGAAAATTTGGAGGAAAGTTTCTTCCATTTTGATGCAAGTCATCAACGGTAGGCCTAAACGGTTTTCTAAATAATTTCATTCCAGAATAAGCGTATAATCTTCCACCTTTTTTTACATTACATGTTGAGCAAGCTGTAACAACATTTTCCCAATCTGTCACTCCACCTTTAGATTTTGCTAACAAATGATCAAAGGTTAAATCTTTTTTATCACCACAATACTGACACGTAAATTTATCTCTTAAAAAAACGTTAAATCTAGTAAAACTTGGTTGTTCGGATTGTTTAATGTAACTTTTTAAAGCTATAACACTTGGTAGATTCATTTCATAAGATGGACTTCTTACTTTTCTTTCATAATTAGAAACTATACTGACTCTATTTAAAAAAACAGATTTAACAGCATCCTGCCAGCACCAAAGCGATAATGGGTAATAACTTAAAGGTCTGAAATCAGCATTTAAGACCAAGGCTGGGCATTTTTCTAATGGTACTCTTTCTGTAGAAGATATGATCATACAAATAACGTAGCTGATTAAGATAAAATTATCAAGAAATAGTTTTATTAATAATTTATTAAAATTTTTTTATAAAAGGTTTTTTCTTAAAAATTCTAATCCTAAACTGGATCCCTCTATAGGTATTCTATGTTCACAGTTTTGAAAAAGTTTAGTTTTAACTTTAATTCCATGTTTAGCTAAATATTCTTTTGACTCTAAGAGATGCGTGGGTGGAACTATATTGTCATTATCTCCATGCATCAAAAATAGTTTTGGTTTTGAATTAATATTATTTGATAAATATTTTTGATTAATAATTTTCCCAGAATAACCAATAACACAATTTATTTTTTTTTTATTTTTTAAACCAACTTGAATACTTATCATGCAGCCTTGGCTAAATCCTACCAAAGCTAAATTCTTAAATTCTAACTCAAGATTTTCTGAAATTTGATCTAAAAAAAAAATTAATTTTTTTTCTGCAATTAATGATTTTTCAAGAACTGCATCTTTGTCCAATGTCATATCAAACCATTGAAAGCCTTGTGGATTATCATTACAAATTTCTGGTGCATTTGGGCATAAAAAAATTGCATCAGGTAAAAATCTTTGCCAATTAATAGCTAACGAACTAATATCTTTCCCATCTCCACCATAACCGTGGCACAAAATTACAGCTTGTTTAGGTTTATTTCTTAACAAAGGTTCAACGGTAGTTACATTAAAAATATAATTAGTCATATTTTAATAACCAATTTACAAATTTTTTATTTTCAAAATCTACCTCTCCAATAATTCTTGCAAATTCTTTACCTTTTTTATTAATTAAAATTGTAGTAGGAACTCCTCTTAATTTAAATTCTTTTACGAAATTTAAATTACTATCAAAATATATGTCCAGTTTTTTAATTTTAAGATTTTTAAAAAAAAATTTTGCTTTTGTTTGATTAACCTCTTCCATATTAATTGCAAAAATTTTTAAATTTTTAAAATCGCTATTTTGTGCAAGTTTATCGAGTGAAGGCATTTCTTTTTTACAAGGAGCACACCAAGTTGCCCAAAAATTAAGAATCACAAATTTTCCTTGATAGTCCTTTATATTAATTTTGTTACCTGAAAAATCTTCAAATAAAATAGACGAAATTGGTTTAGGAATTTCATTTATTGCTATATTATTAAGTGGAACATCTTCATCTGTTTGTGATATTGATGAAAAAATGCAAAAAAAAGTAGTTAAAATAAAGAAATTTATAATTTGATGATTTTTAAACATTAATAGAAACAACTTAACATATGAAAAATAAAAATAAAACTGTTTGGGGTGCTAGATTTAATAATCCTACTTCAAAGATTTTTGAAAAAATAGGATCTTCTATCGATATTGATAAAAGATTATTTAAAGAAGATATCTTTGGATCAATTATTCATACTAAAATGTTAGTTAAACAAAAAATAATCAATAAAAATATTGGAAATAAAATTTTATTTGGTCTTAAAAAAATCAAAACCGAAATACAAAATAATAATTTTATTTTTAAAAAAAAATATGAAGATATACATTTAAATATTGAAAATAGACTTTTCGAAATAATTGGAGAATCTGCAGGATACTTGCATATAGCAAGATCAAGAAACGATCAGGTAATTACCGACTTTAAATTATGGATAAAAAAGTCTTCTTTTGAAATAGTAAGGAATTTAAATATTTTAATTAAAAGCTTTTTAAAAAAATCTGAATTGAATGTTAATACTATAATGCCAGGTTTTACGCATCTCAAAAATGCGCAACCAATTTCGTTTGCACATTATTTATTAGCTTATGTTGAGATGTTTAAAAGAGATAAAAATAGGTTTTTGAATAATATAAATTATATAGATGAATGTCCTTTAGGTGTTGGTGCATTAGCGGGGACATCTTATAAGATAGACAGAAATTTCACTTCTAAAAAATTAGGTTTTAAAAAACCGACTAATAATTCTATTGATACAGTATCTGATAGAGACTTTGCTTTAGACTTTTTATCTTCAGCTTCAATTTGCGCAATGCATATTTCTCGTTTTGCAGAAGAACTAATTATTTGGAACTCTGATGTATTTAAACTAGTTACGCTTAATGATAAAATGTTAACTGGATCTTCAATTATGCCTCAAAAAAAAAATCCTGATCCTGCTGAATTAATTAGAGGTAGGGCAGGAAAAAATTTTGGTTCATTGCAAGCTATGTTAACTACGATGAAAGGATTACCTTTATCTTACTACAAAGATATGCAAGAAGATAAAGATCTTGTATTTAATAGTTATGATACACTTTTAGAATCTCTTGCTATAACAAATGAGCTTGTTAAAAACTTAAAAGCTAATAAAGAAAGAATGTTATCTTTGGCAAATGAAGGTTATACAACAGCAACTGATTTTGCTGATTATCTTGTTAGGGAGAATAAAATTTCTTTTAGAGATGCTTATAAAATTTCCGCCAAATTAGTAAACTACGCTGAAAAAAGAGGAAAAAAATTAAATGAATTAAATTTTAATGAATTAAAAAAATTTAGAAGTAATTTAAATAAAAATGTAATGAAAGTATTTAGTGTAAATAATTCTGTAGATTTAAAAATTTCTTTTGGAGGAACTTCTAGAAAAAATATTAAAAAAATGATATCAAAAATAAAAAAGGAGTTAAAAGTATGAGACTGATAGTAATAATTTTTTCTTTTTGTTTATTTGTAACTGGATGTGGTGTTAAAGAAGAGCCAAAATATCAAAGCCAAAGTAAATATATTGAAAAAATAAAAGTTATTTAGAAAAATGCATTACATAAAACCAAGGAAAAATAATCTTTGTGTTGAAAATATATCAGCACTTTCACTAACTAAATATTATAAAACTCCTTTTTATTGCTATTCTCTTTCTCAATTAAAAGATAATTTTTATAATTTTAGTAAAGCATTTAAAAAAACTAATCCCTTGATCTGTTTTTCGGTAAAATCTAACTCTAATATAGTCTTGCTAAAAGAGTTAAAAAAAATGGGTTCTGGTGCTGATGTTGTGTCAGCTGGGGAATTGTTAAAAGCTTTAAAAGCAGGAATTAGTTCGAAAAAAATCGTTTTTTCTGGAGTAGGTAAAACTTATAGTGAATTAGAATTAGCAATAAGAAAAAAAGTTCTTTTAATTAATATTGAATCAGAAAGTGAGGCTGTTCTTATTAATAAAATCTCGAAAAAAATGAATGTAAAAACCTGCATTGGTATAAGACTTAATCCAAATATAACTGCTGATACTAATAAAAAAATATCTACTGGCGGAAAAGATGATAAATTCGGTTTAAGCTACAATGCATCATTAATTTTTTGTAAACAAATTAACACCTTAAAAAATCTAAAGCTTAAGGGAATAAGTGTTCACATAGGAAGTCAAATTACTGATATCAAGCCTTTTAAAAAGGTTATCGGAATTATAGATAAATTTATAAAAAAAACAAAAATAAATTTTGAATTTATAGATTTGGGAGGTGGTATGGGTATCTCCTACTCAGAAAAAAACAAAACACTAAATCTTAATAATTATGCTTCCTTGATAAGGAAGTTTATAAAAAATAAAAAAACTCAAATCATTTTTGAACCAGGAAGAATTATTACTGGTAACACTTCTATTTTAATTACAAAAATTACTTATATAAAAAAAAATAACAATAAAAATTTTATTATTCTAGATGCTGGCATGAATGACTTGATGAGACCAGCATTATATAATGCATATCATAAAATAATTCCGTTAAAAAAAAATAAAAAAAATATTTTAGGTAAGGTAGAGTTTGTTGGACCAATATGTGAAAGTTCAGATAAATTTGTAAATCAAAATAATTTTTCAAAAGTCAAAGAGGGAGATTATGTTGCTATAACTAATGTTGGGGCATATGGAATGTCATTAACTTCTAATTATAATACTAGACCAATAATTGCTGAAATATTAGTAAGCGGATCTAAACATAAATTAATTAAAAAAAGACAAAGTTTAGAATCCTTAATAAATAATTAACTTTAAATTTAATCAATATGCAAATTTTAAGATCAATTTTATTTAATATTTTTTTATATACAGGAATAACTATTGTTTTTTTAATCGCATTACCAACTCTATTATTACCTGCCAAATTTACTTTATTATTTGGAAAATTCTTAGGTTACTATGTAATTTTTTTAGTTAGATTTTTCTTAAATACTGTGGTGGAAATTAAAGGTAAAGATAACATTCCAAAAGATGAAAAATACTTCGTTGCATCAGCACATCAATCAATATTTGAAACCTTTGCTCTACAAGCAGTACTGAACTATCCTGTATTTATTTTAAAAAAAGAACTGTTGCGCATTCCTATTTTTGGACTTTATTTAAAAAAAATTAATTCAATAGAAATAGTAAGAGATAAGACTACAAAAGATAATATAAATTTCTTTGAAAAAGTCAGTAAAATTATAAAAAATGAGAAGAGACCACTTTTAATATTTCCACAGGGTACAAGAATAAAACCAGATGAAATTGTTCCATTTAAAAAAGGAGTTGGAAGAATTTACGAAAAATTAAATATTCCTTGCGTTCCAATAGCTTTAAATTCAGGAAAAATTTGGCCTAAAATAGGAACAATTAAACATTCAAGTAAGATTATAATTTCAGTATTGAGACCTATAAATCCTGGTCTGCATAAAGATGAATTTGTTAAAATTTTGCAAACTACAATCTATGAAGAAATAAAAAAAATCTCCTAAATATTATTTTCTTCCAAAATTTGGTTTTTCTATATCTTGTCCGGCTTTAATAATATCTTTTCTAATTTTTTTCGTTTTTATAAATATTTTTTCTATTTTTTTTTCGTCTTCGTTTTCAATAGCCTTTTTTAAATCCTCTAAATTTTCGATGAATTTATCAATCATTTTTGAAGTATTTTTTTTATTTTGTATAAATATATCTCGCCACATTATAGGATTGGAAGCAGCGATTCTTGTAAAATCTCTTAAACCACCAGCGCTATATTTGACTACAGCAGATTTATTTTCATCCTGAATATTTAGTGTTGTGTTTACAATATTGTAGGCAATCAAATGTGGAATATGACTAGTAATAGATAAAATGTAGTCATGTTTTTTTGCTTCCATAATATCTACCTTGCTACCCACTTTCTCCCAGAACTTTTTAAGTAAGTTAATGTCTTTTTTTTTTGCTTTAGTACTTGGTGTCAAAATGCACCACCTATTTGCAAATAGCTCAGAAAAACCTGCTTCTGGTCCACTTTCTTCTGTTCCTGCAATTGGATGAGACGGAATCCATGAAATATTCTTTGGCAGATTTCTTTCAACGGAATAAATTATATTTTCTTTAACTGATCCAACATCAGTCAATATTGCATTTTCTTTTAAATAATCCTTAATTTTTAGAATTACTTCTTTATAACTGCTTAATGGCGTAGCAATTATAACTAAATCACTATCAATAACCATTTTTCTCGTATCAGAATTAGACTCGTCTACAATATTTAATTTTATTACTTTTTTGTTAACTTCATTAGACCTATTAGAAGAAACTACTTTACTTGCTAAATGATTTCTTTTAATTGCTCGCGCCAACGATGATCCGATTAGCCCACATCCAATTATACATACTTTTTTAAACATTATTTAAGAATACTCCCTAAAGTTTTAATAAAATATTTATTTTCACTGGCATTGCCAATCGTAAATCTTAAAGAATTCGATATATTGTACTGATTCATTTTTCTTAAAATTAAACGTTTATTTGCTAGTTTTTTAAATGCCAAATTAGAATTAATTTTTGTTTTATCAAAATTCATTAAAAAAAAGTTTGCTGAGGGTTTATTTGTTATTATCTTATTTTTTTTTAGAGTTAAAAATATTTTTTTTGACCAATATGTATTATGATTAATTGCTTTTTTAATCCATTTTTTATCTTTTAAAGCTTCAACGCTTGCATCTAGTGCTGCTCTATTTACATTAAAAGGAGGTTTAATTTTATTTAACGAATCAATAATTTTTTTTGTAGAATAACCCCAACCTAATCTTAAACCAGCGAGTCCATAAATTTTGGAAAAAGTTCTTGTTACTAAAACATTTTTTGAATTTTTAAAAATATCTAAACCAGATTTAAAATCACTATTATTCATAAATTCAAAATAAGCATCGTCAACAACTAGGAGTATATCATTCCTTAACTTTTTTCTTAAGTTAATCATTTCATTTTTTGTAAAATAAGTCCCAGTTGGGTTATTAGGATTTGCAATAAATACGATCTTGGTCTTTTTGGTAACTAATTTAATTATTTCATTTACTGAAGATTTAAAGTTTTTTTCTTTAGCTAATAAAACTTTAGCACCATGAAGAGAAGCATAAATTCTGTGCATTATGAAACCAAACTTAGTACAAATCACTTCATCGCCTCCTGTCAAAAATAGTTTGCAGGTCAAATCAAATATTTGATCTGAGCCAGCTCCACAAATAATTCTATTAGGTTTAATTTTAAATTCTCTAGATATTATGTTTCTCAGATAATTAGAATCTGATTCCGGATATCTAAAAATCTCATTTTTTCCAATTTCGAATGCCTTTCTGGCTTTTGGACTGGCACCAAGCGCAGACTCATTCGCTGATAATTTGATTGGATTATCAATTTTCCTAAATTTTGAAAGGCCACCTATATATCTTTCTACTTTTATTTTTCTTATTTTTGGTAAAATCATAGTTTTTATTAATATAAAAATTACTTTCGTAAATACTATATACGTATCTTTGTGGCAAAATAAATACAGTCAAAATTGACAAAAGATATACTTTTTAGTAAAAAGAAAACAGCGCTGATTTAACTAAATTGCGAGCGCTTAAAAAAACAGCTAAAAAAGGTTTTTGCCCAGTTTAGCTGGGCTTTTTTTTTGCTATTATGAATAATGACGTACAAAATATAAAAAAACTAATTATTAACGAGCCCTTTAAGCTTGATTGCGGTAAAATAATTAAAGATTTTCCCATAGCTTATGAAACCTATGGGAATTTAAATAAAAAAAAAAATAATGCCATACTTGTGTTTCATGCCTTAACTGGTGATCAATTTGTAACAAATATTAATCCAATTACTAAAAGAGAAGGTTGGTGGACAACTGCTGTAGGTCCTGGAAAGGCAATTGATACAAATAAATTTTTTGTAATATGTGCTAATGTATTAGGAGGATGCATGGGTAGTTTTGGGCCAAAAGAAATAAACCCTGAAAATAATAAAATATTTGGAACATCATTTCCCGTAATAACAATAAAGGATATTGTAAAAGCGCAAAAATATTTAATTGATAATTTAGGTATTAAAAAACTACTTGCTATAGCTGGAGGATCAATGGGTGGAATGCAGGTTTTGCAATTTATTTCATTGTATCCTGATATTGCTCACGCGGCTATACCAATAGCTTGCAGTGCTAGTCATTCTGCTCAAAATATTGCATTGAATGAATTAGGTAGACAAGCAATAATGGCTGACCCGAACTGGAAAAAAGAAAACGTAACTCCAAACAAGGGTTTAGCTGTGGCAAGAATGGCAGCTCATATCACCTATCTTTCTAAAAAAGGTCTCCAAGAAAAATTTGGAAGAAAACTACAAGACGAAGGAAGTTTAAAATTTAGTTTTGATGCAGATTTTCAAATAGAAAGTTATTTACGTTATCAAGGTGCAAACTTTGTAGATAGATTTGATGCCAATAGTTACTTGTATATCACCAGAGCAATGGATTATTTTGATTTAGAAAAACAATTTAATGGAAATTTATCTCTTGCTTTTAAAGACACAAAGTCAAAATTTTGTGTCATATCGTTTTCTTCTGATTGGTTGTATCCTACAGTTGAAAATAAAGAAATAGTTATAGCTCTCAATGCTTGTGGAGCAAATGTTGGGTTTGTTGAAATAAATTCTGATAGAGGTCACGACTCATTTTTATTGAATGTACCTAAATTTTTAAAAACTTTAAATGAATTTATTAATACAACTTATAATGAAGTGAATAATGAAAAAAGAATTTAAAGTAATAGCTCAAATTATACAAAATAATAAAAAAGTATTAGATGTTGGATGTGGTGACGGAACGCTAATGCAATATCTTCAAATAAATCAAAAAAATAATGTAAGAGGTTTAGAGCCTAAAAAAGATCTTGTTCAGCAATGTATTTCAAAAGGTCTTTCAGTTATTGAAGGGGATGCTGAAAAAGAATTATTTCAGTTTCCTAAAAAATCATTTGATTATGTAATTCTTAGTCAAACCCTTCAAGCTTTTCTGTATCCTGATGAAGTTTTAAATCAATTATTGAGAATCGGAAAACAAACAATTGTTTCTATTCCTAATTTTGGATATTGGAAAATCCGTCTCCATTTATTATTTAAAGGAACAATGCCTGTTACTAAAAATTTACCAGACCAATGGTACAATACTCCAAATCTACATATGTGCACAATTAAAGATTTTGTTAATTTTTGTAATAAAAAAAATATCAAAATTGATAAGTCAATGTGTCTAACGAATGAAAGAATTTCTGAGATTACAAAAGGTAATATGAGGTATAAAAATATTTTTTCCCAATTAGGAATATTTCTTATACAATAAAAAAATGAATATTACTCCAATACCTTGTTTAACAGATAATTATTCTTATATCTTGGAAGATGAAGTTTCGAAGATTGTTGGTGTAATAGATCCATCTGAAGCAAAACCTATCATAAGTTTCCTAAATAAAAAAAAATTAAAATTAGATTATATTTTAAATACACATCATCACTTTGATCATATAGGAGGAAATATAGATTTAAAAAAAATGTACAATGCTAAAGTAGTTGGTTTTTTTGGTGATGAACATAGAATTCCAGGAATTGACATAACTCTTAAAGATAATCAAAAATGGAAGTTTGGTAGTTCATTAGTAAACATTTTACATATACCTGGACACACATCTGGACATATTTGTTTTTTTTTTGAAAAAGAACAAATAGCTTTCACAGGTGATACATTATTTTCTCTAGGATGTGGTAGAATTTTTGAAGGAACACATAAACAAATGCTATCATCATTAAATAAAATTAAAAAATTTCCAAAAAATACAAAAATTTATTGTGGACACGAATATACATATAAAAATGCTGAATTTTGTATGCAGTATGACAAAAACAATATTAATTTAATTAGAAAATTTGAAGATATAAAAAAATTAAGATCAAATAATTTACCTACTGTGCCTAGCAATCTTATTGATGAATTAAATACAAATATCTTCCTTAGATGTGATCAAAATGACCTTAAAATTAAATTAAATATGGAAAATGAAGAAGATTCCAAAGTTTTTAAGAAAGTTAGAGATCTAAAAGATACTTTTTAATCGTGTAATAACTTGACAACAGAAGTTAGGTAGCTATATTGCCAATATTTCCAAATATGAAATTAAAACAATGTCTTTCGCAGTTATACAAACAGGTGGTAAACAATACAAGGTTTCAACAAGTGAAATTCTTAAAATTGAAAGGCTTAATAGCCTAGAGGGAAAAACTGTCGAATTTAAAAATGTTTTGTTTTTAAATGATGATAAATCTACAGAGATAGGAAATCCAAATATAGAAGGTGCAAAAGTTGAAGCTACTGTTTTAAAAAATACAAAAAATAGAACTATTTTAGTTTTTAAAAAAAGAAGAAGAAAAAATTCACGAAAAAAATACGGCCATAGACAACCTGTTTCATTAATCAGAATTACAAAAATTTTTTCTAAAAATGGAAAATTAATTGCCGAAGCCCCTCCAAAAAAAGAATTGAGTAAAAAAATAGTAAAAGCTGATATGACAAGAGAAAAACAAATAGTTGAAGCAAAAAAAATGGAAGTAGAAAAAGCACAAAAAATTAAAAAATCTCTCAAAAAAATTGAAAAAGTGCCGACAAAAAAGAAAACTTTAACTTCAAAAAAAAAGTGATATTATTAAATTAGGATATTAAATTATGGCAACTAAAAAAGCAGGCGGTTCATCACGTAATGGTCGAGATAGTGCAGGAAGACGTCTCGGTGTAAAAAGATATGGTGGTCAGTTAGTTTTGCCTGGAAATATTATAGTAAGACAAAGAGGTACTAAAATTCACCCAGGAAATCATGTGGGTATGGGAAAAGACCATTCTATTTTTTCTTTGGTAAAAGGAAAAGTTCACTTCAAAACTTCAAAGTTAAACAGAAAATTTGTTTCTGTTATCCCCAGCTAATCTCGCTTTAACTTTAAAACTAATTTATTGTTGTAGCTATGAAATTTTTAGATCAAGTTAAAATATACGTTAAGGCTGGAGATGGTGGATCAGGATCTGCCAGCTTTAGAAGAGAAAAGTTTGTCGAATTCGGTGGTCCTGATGGTGGTGATGGAGGAGATGGTGGATCTGTAATTATGGTAGCAGAGCCAAACTTAAATACACTTATTGATTTTAGATTTAAGCAGCACTTTAAAGCAGGTAGAGGTGAAAATGGAATGGGTAAAAAAAAAACTGGAAAAGCTGGAAAAGATTTAGTTTTAAAAATACCTATTGGAACCCAAGTATTTGAAGAAGATAATAATACTTTAATTGAAGATTTAAAAAAAAAAGATCAAAAAATAATTATAGCCAAAGGTGGTATAAGAGGGTTAGGAAATGTCAGATTTAAAAGTTCTACAAATCGGGCTCCTAGAAAAAAAACTGAAGGTACAGAAGGCGAAGGTCTTTGGATTTGGCTGCAACTTAAAGTCATAGCAGATATTGGGATTATAGGAATGCCCAATGCTGGAAAATCAAGTTTATTATCAGTTTTAACTAAAGCAAAACCTAAAATTGCAAATTATCCTTTTACTACAATTAATCCAAACCTTGGAGTAACGAGCTATAGTGATAAAGAATTAACTTTAGCAGATATACCTGGTCTTATAGAGGGAGCCCATGAAGGTGTTGGTTTAGGAGATAAATTTTTACGTCACATAGAAAGATGTAAGAGTTTAATCCATTTGATTGATATATCCGATGAAGATTTAATTGAAAATTATTTAAAGGTAAAAAAGGAATTATCTAAATATAGTAAGAATCTTCTTAAAAAAAAAGAAATCATAGTATTTAACAAAATTGATAAAGTTGATAGTAACGAAGCTAATATGAAAATTAAATTTTTTGAAAAAAAAATAAAAAAAAATATCTATAAAATATCAGTTATTAAAAGTTCAGGTTTAAAAGACTTAAAGAAAGTTTTAATCAAAGATGTATATAAATAAATTTAAAACAATTGTTATAAAGATAGGATCTTCGATTTTAGTTGATGATAAAGGAAAACCTAAAAAAAAATGGTTAAAAGAATTTGTAAAAGATATTAAATTTCTTAAAGAAAGGAAGAAAGAAGTGATAATTGTATCATCTGGAGCAATTGCATTAGGATGTTCATTTCTTAAAATCAAAAAAAAGAACTTAAAAGTTGATAAAAGCCAAGCTGTAGCATCTATTGGACAAATAGAGCTGATCGATTTTTATAAAAAAACTTTTGATAAAAGCAAAATAAAAATATCTCAAATATTAATGACATTGGAAGATACAGAACAAAGAAGAAGATCAATAAATGCAAAACGTACTATAGAAAATTTATTAGCTATGGGAATTATTCCAATTGTTAATGAAAATGATACCACAGCAACAACAGAAATAAAGTATGGTGATAACGATAGATTAGCTGCTCGAGTAGCTCAAATTGTGAGTGCAGATTGTCTAATTTTGCTATCAGATGTAGATGGACTTTTTACTATCAATCCTAAAAAAAATAAAACGACAAAATTAATTAAATTTGTTAGTCAAATTGATAATAATATAAAAAAATATGCAGCTAAAACACAAAATGCTTATGGATCAGGTGGAATGAAAACAAAAATTGAAGCTGCTAAAATATGTCAGTTATCAGGTTGCCATATGGTGATTGCAAATGGAAATTATACTAATCCTATAAAAAAGATAATTAAAAATAAAAAATGTACTTGGTTTTTGCCTCAAATAACCAAACTAGATGCAAGAAAACAATGGATAATGGGTTCAGTTGCGCCAAAAGGTGAAATAATAATTGACGGAGGAGCCGAACAAGCCATAAAAAATGGTAAAAGTTTATTGCCCGCAGGAGTAATTAATATAAATGGAAATTTTGAGAAAGGTGATCATGTTATAGTTAAAAATCAACATAATGTTGAATGTGGAAGGGGTTTGTCTTCCTTTTCCTCAGGTGAAATTAAAAAAATTAAAGGTTCTCATAGTAGTAAAATCAAAAATATATTGGGATACTCAAGTAGAGAAGAAATTATCCATAAGGATGATTTGGTGAAAGTTTAATTATGACCAAAAATTTATATATGCAAAATATAGGAGAAAAAGCTAAACAAGCTTCTAAAAACTTGTCAAATTTAAATTTAGTTACAAGAAATGCAGTTCTAAAACAATTTTGCTTCTATCTTAAAAAGTATAAAAAAAAAATTTTAGAGGAAAATAAAAAAGATATTTTGAAAGCAAAATATAAAAAAAAAAATATGATAGATAGACTTAAACTTGATAATGAAAAAATTAATAAAATAATAAGCTCTGTTGAAAAAATAATAAGATTTAAGGATCCTCTTGAAAAAAAATTAGAAACCTGGAAGAGACCTAATGGACTAATTATAAATAAAGTCTCAATACCTATTGGTGTAATTGGTGTAATTTATGAAAGTAGACCTAATGTAACTTCTGATGTGGCTTCACTGTGTTTCAAGTCAGGAAATACGGTTATATTGCGTGGGGGATCAGAAGCATTCTTCTCCAATAAAATATTATCGAATCTATTTAGAAAAGCTCTTAAAAAAAAGAATTGCAACGAAAATTGTGTTCAGTTTATTGAAAATAAAAATAGAAGTAATGTTGATTTTCTTCTTTCAAAAATGCAAAGCTATATTGATATTATAATTCCAAGAGGTGGTAAGAATTTAGTAAAAAAAGTTAAAGCAAAATCTAAAGTACCAATAATCGGACATCTTGAAGGTATATGTCATATTTTTATAGATAGAGATGCAAATTTAAATATGGCTATCGATATAGTTAAAAATGCAAAAATGAGGAATACAAGTATTTGTGGTGCAGTTGAAACTCTATTAATAGATAAACGTTGTATTAAAACTCATTGTGAACCAATATTAAATGAGCTCTATAACACAGGATGTAAGATTATAGGAGACCAACAAATAAGAAAAAATTTTTCTAAACAAATTAAATTTGCCAAAATAAAAGACTGGAATACAGAATATCTTGCTCCAACTATTTCAGTAAGATGTGTAAATGGAGTTGATGAAGCTATTAAACACATTAATAAATATGGAACATCGCACACTGATTCTATAATTACTAAAAATATAAAAACAGCTAAAAGATTTTTAAAAAATATTAATAGTTCAATATCTATTCTGAATGCTTCTACGCAGTTTGCCGATGGGGGTGAATTCGGTTTTGGAGCTGAGGTGGGAATATCGACTGGTAAACTACATCCTCGAGGTCCAGTAGGACTAGATCAACTAACCACATATAAGTATATTTTAGTTGGAAAGGGACAAGTAAGGAAATAATTCTTGAAAAAAAATATAAAAAAAAATTATTCTAAAATAGGTATTTTGGGGGGGACTTTTGACCCTCCTCACACTGGTCACTTACATATTTCTAGAGTAGCTGCTAAAAAATTAAAATTAAAAAAAATTTTTTGGATTATAACAAAAAAAAACCCTGTTAAAAAAAAAGCACATTATAATAAACAAACGAGAATAGCTCTTTCAAAAAAAATAACTAGAAATGATAAAAAAATTTTTGTTTATTTTCTTGAGAATAAAATAAAGTCTATTTATACTTATAAATTACTTGAATATATAAAAATAAAAAATCCCAAATCAAAATTATACTTTTTAATTGGCGCTGATAACTTAAAGAAACTACATACTTGGAAAAAATGGAAAAAAATAGTTCTATATGCAAAAATTGCTGTTTTTCCAAGAAAAGACTACTCTTTTAACTCAGTTGCTTCCAAAAAACTTTCTAAAAATGAGATAATTTATATTAAAACTAAAAAAATAAATATTTCATCTTCATTAATTAGAAAATTTTGGTTACATTAAATTTTAATGCAAATAAAAGAAATTATACAATTAAAAAATGACATCGAGAGTATATTAAGTGACAATAAAGCTCTTGAAATTAAATCAATAGATTTAAAAGAGGCAGCAAGTTTAGCTGATTGTGTTATGACTGATAAATGGATTTCAATGGGAGATAAAGTAAATAAAAAAAATAAAAAAAAATTGTTAAAACCTTATCAAGTAAATAAAAAAATAATGAAGTTAGCAAAATCTGATGCAATTTTTATGCATTGTCTTCCGGCTTGTAGAGGAGAGGAGGTTACAAGTGAAGTTATGGATGGAAAGCAGTCAGTAGTATGGCTAGAAGCATTAAATAGGATTTATGCCCAAAAGAGTATTATAGAGTGGTGTCTTAAATAAATATTTAGTTTAAAGGCAATGGGTTGTCTGTATTTGCATTCATGTAAAGTATAACCGCTGCTCTTTCTTTGGCGTTTTTTATTCCAGCAAACGACATTTTTGTTCCTTTGATCCATTCTTTAGGTTTTAAAAGAAAACCATCCATCTCCTCAAAGGACCATGGTTTTGCATAAGCAGCCATCGCTTTTGAGTATTTATAGTCCGAATGGCTTCCCGCATTTCTTCCTAGTACGCCCCATAGCGCTGGACCAATTTTGTTTGCTCCACCTTGAGCTATACTATGACAGGCTGCGCATTTTTTAAAAATCTTTTGTCCTTCACCTGCGCTTGTTGAAGCAAAGATAGCCATAATATCTTCGGAATTAGTATTTTTTACATCTATATCATCAGTTGTTTTAACTTCAGCTACATTATCGACCTGATATACAGATTTGTCAGGTTTCTCGACACTATATATCACATTTGTAACCTTATTGATTCCTAAAACTAGGAGCACGGTTAAAGTGATTGAGACTATTATTTTATTCATTTTAAAAGAGCTTATAATTTAGTACAAATAAGCTTTAAGATATATCATTACTTATGATTAAAAAATGAACTTTAATAAGTTTATTTTGCGACGGTTAGACGCATAATTTTACTAATTATGAAAAATACAGCAATAATAATACCAACCCGATTAGGTGCTAAGAGATTTCCAAATAAACCTCTAGCAAAAATAAATAATATTCCAATGATTATTCACGTGCTTAAAAGAGCAAAAGAATCAAATGTCGGTGAAGTTTTTGTGGCGACGCCTGATGATGAAATTTTTAGTATTGTAAATGAAAATGGTGGAAATGCTATCTTGACTAAAAAAAAACACGCATCTGGAAGCGACAGAATTTATGAAGTATATTCAAAAAAATTAAAAAACGACGTTGATTTAATAATTAATTTACAAGGTGATATGCCAAATATAAAACCGGAAACTATTTTAAAATTGGAAAAACTTATGAGAAGTAACAAAAGTGATATCGGCACTTTAGCATCATTAATTAAAGATAAATCTGAAATTAGTGACCCTAATATAGTTAAAGTTAATGTAAATAATAGCCTGGAAAATGAAAAATTTTTAGATGCAAAAGATTTTTTTAGATTAAAAAATACTCTAGATAATAATAAAATATACCATCATATTGGAATTTATGCCTTTACAGACATTGCTTTAACAAAGTATGTAAAACTCTCTAGATCTAAATTAGAAATTGAAAGAAATTTAGAACAAATGAGGGCGATGGAAAATAATTTGGTAATTAAGGTAGGTTTGTGTGATTCAAAACCATTAGGCGTTGATACGGAGGAAGACTTAGAAAAAGTTAAAAAGGAAATGAATTTTTAATGAAAGAAAAAATAAAAGTCGCATTCCAAGGAGAAAAAGGAGCTTATTCTCATTTAGCTTGTTTACAAATTTTTCCAGGTATTGAAGCATTAGCGTGCCCAACTTTTGAGAAAGCCTTTGCACTAGCGAGCAAAGATTCAAATTATAAGATTGTTGTTCCCATAGAAAATTCTTTAGCAGGAAGAGTAGCAGATATACATTATTTGATACCTAAATATAAACTACAAATTCATGCAGAGCATTTTCAAAAAGTTGCACACAATTTACTTGGTGTTAAAGGTTCAAAAATACAAGATATTAAAACTGTAAGAAGTCATGCCCAGGCATTAGGCCAATGTAGTAAAATTATTTTAGATAATAAATTACAATCAATAGTTTCCACAGACACAGCAGGTTCTGCAAAATTTATTGCAGAAAAAAAAGATAAAAGTGAATCCGCAATAGCTTCTGATCTTGCAGCAAAAATTTATGATTTAGAAATATTGAAATCTAATGTAGAAGACGAATCTGAAAATGTTACAAGATTTATTATAATGGGCAAAGATTCTCAGCATCCAGTACTTAAAGGTAAGAAATATATTACAAGTTGTATTTTCAAACTTAAAAGTACTCCCGCTGCTCTTTATAAAGCTTTAGGAGGATTTGCTACAAATAGCGTGAACTTAACAAAATTAGAAAGCTTTTCAGTAAAAAATACATTTGATCAAGTTAATTTTTATATAGATATTGAGGGTCATATAGAGGATCTGCCATTGCAGAAATCTCTTGAAGAATTGGGATTCCACACAGAAACATTAGATGTTTTAGGTGTTTACGAAGCTCATGAATTTAGGTTTAAGAATAAATAAACAACCTATGAGTATATTGTAGTTCTTATTTCGTTACTGATATAATAAAATGGGGTTGTCGGGTGGAGTTTGTAGCACAACTAGTTCAGGCTAGAAATAGAGCAGACTTAACTATAAGTTTCAGGTCGTTCAGCCCCTAACTAATTATGGAAAAATACACACACAAAGTTTTAGCATTAAAATATAGACCAAAAAATTTTGGTGAGTTGATCGGTCAAGATATAGTTGTTGAGACTATAACTAATTCAATTAAATTAAATAAAATACCTAATGCATATTTGTTTACTGGAATACGAGGCGTTGGAAAAACTACGACAGCAAGAATAGTTGCAAAATCACTAAATTGTAAAAATGGAATTGAAAACTTATGTACTAATAATATGTGCGAGCATTGTGAAGGAATTACCAATTCAAACCATCTTGACGTATTAGAAATGGATGCTGCTTCAAAAACTGGTATAGATGACATAAGAGACTTAATTGAAACCTCTAAATACAATCCAACAAGCGCCAAATATAAAATAATAATTCTTGATGAAGTTCACATGTTATCAAAACAGGCATTTAATGGATTGTTAAAAACTCTTGAAGAACCACCACCACATCTAAAGTTTATTTTTGCAACAACAGAAGTTAAAAAAATACCAATTACTATTATATCAAGATGTCAAAGATTTGATTTACACAGAGTTCCAATAAAAGTGTTAGTAAAAAACCTAAAAAAAATTTTAGATAGTGAAAAAACTAAAATATCTGAGGAAGCTTTGATATTAATAGCAAAAGCCGCAGAGGGATCTGTGAGGGATTCTTTATCACTTTTAGATAGAGCACTTGTAAGCCAAAAAGTTGATGAAACGCAAATTGATCAAAAATTTATAAGAAAAATGCTAGGCTTAGCTGATAGATCTAAAATATTAAACTTATTAGAATTTATTTTTCAAGCTAAACATAAAGAATCCATAGCTCTATTAAGAGAAATGATCAACGAAGGTGTTCAACCTGCAAATTTTTTAAATGATCTGTTGGAAATAATATATTTTATTCAACAGAAAAAAAATTTGGGCGATTTTGATTCTGAACTATTAATTTCTGAATCAGAACAAAATATAATAAATTCTATTTCAAAAGATATAGATACGAAAACATTGGTAGTTTTTTGGCAATTTATATTAAAAGTCATAGAAGAAATATCTATTGTGTCAAATCCAATTTTATCACTTGAAATGCTAGTTGTTAGGCTGATTCATTTAAAAGATTTGCCATCTTATGAAACAGCATTAGAAACTTTAAAAAGTAAAAACTTATATGTAGAGAATAATTCTAATAATTATTCTGTAGAGAGAGAAAAAAAAGAAAAAATTATTGATGAAAAAAATAAATCTAATAAAATAACTAAAAACCAAATTAAAAATACTATACAAACCAAACCAAATTTATCCTCTTTAGAAGAAAAAAATTTTATAAAAAAAGAAATTAAAAAAGAAAAAGTATTATCCTTTGTTGATTTAATCAATCTAGCTTCGCAAAAAAGAGAAGTTCAGCTTAAGTATGATTTGGAAAAAAATGTAAATTTAATAAAGTTTACTGAAGGAAAAATTGATATTAGCTTTAATCAAAATCTTGACAAGGATTTTGTTCGAAATTTATCTACCAAATTAATTGAATGGACAGGTAATAGATGGGTTATAACTCTATCAAAAGAGTTGGGAGAAAAAAGTTTTTCAGAAAAACAAATTATTACAAAAAATGAGTTGCTAAATAATGAAAAAAAAGGAGAAGTTTATAAAAGTTTAAAAAATATATTTTCTGATGCAGAACTTCTTGAAGTAAAAAAAAAAAGTAAAAATTAGAACTATGAAAGATTTTACAGATTTAATATCACAAGCTAAAAAAATGCAAGAAAAGATGAAAGAAGCGCAAGAAATGCTAAAAAAAATTGAAGTTGAGGGAGTGTCAGGTGGTGACGCAGTGAAAGTTGTTATGAATGGCGATGGAGAACTAAAAAAAATTACGTTTAAAGAATCATCATACAAAGAGTCAAAAGAGATTTTAGAAGATTTGATTGTTGCTGCACACAATGATGCTAAGTCAAAATTGAAGAAAAAAACGTCTGAAGAAATTTCAAAAGTAACCGGTGGCGTTAATTTGCCACCTGGATTTAATAAATTCCCTTTTTGAAAGTTTAAATGGCTGATAATAGTGTAAAAGAAATTGATGATTTGGTTAAAATAATTTCAAGACTTCCAGGTCTAGGACCTAAGTCCGCTAAAAGGATAGTTCTAAAACTAATAAACAATAGAGAAGAATTAATTAAACCACTCACAAATACATTGGCTCAAGTGTACAAAAAAGTTGTTAGATGTAACATTTGTGGCAATTTAAAATCTTTGGATTCCGACTGCACCTGTACCAGTAAAACTTATGATCAAATTTGTGTTGTTGAAAATATTGCCGATATGTGGGTTATTCAAAATACTGGTATTTATAAGGGGCATTACCATATTTTGGGTGGAACGCTATCATCATTTGAAAACAAAAAGAAAGGAAATGGTTTACTGATAGAATCTCTAATTAATAGAGTAAAAAAAAGTTCAGTCAAAGAAGTTATTCTGGCAACAAGTGCTAGCATTGAAGGTGAAACGACTTCTCATTACATATCTGATAGCCTAAAAGATTCAAAAGTAAAAATTACAAGGTTAGCCAAAGGAGTGCCGGTCGGTGGTGAAATAGAATTTTTGGATGATGGAACTCTTTTTTCAGCTTTTAAAAATAGAGCCCCTTTAGCAAACGACTAAATTTTTTTTAATAATCTATTTAAATGTAGGATAGGCTCCGTATAACCAGAAGGTTGATTTCTTCCATAAAAAACCAATTCACAGGCAGCTTTGAAAGCTATAGATTTATCGTAATTATCAGACATTGTTCTATAAGATGCGTAACCTTTTAGAGCAGGATCTCTAATATTTTGTTTATCTACAATTTTTGCCATTTTTTTCATAGTTTTTAAAACACGCTCCCTACTACAAATCCCATGATGAAGCCAATTAGCAATATGCTGCGATGAAATTCTTAAAGTTGCTCTATCTTCCATCAAACCTATGTTGTTTATATCTGGAACTTTTGAACATCCAACACCTTGATCAATCCATCTAACAACATAGCCCAAAATACCTTGTGCATTATTTTCTAACTCTCTAGCAACCTCATTAATTGACCAGTTTGGTCTATCTTTAATTGGAATTGTAAGAATATCAGAAATTTTTGAAGATATTTTATTTTTTAGTTGTTTTTGTTTTTCAAATACATTTATTTGATGGTAGTGCAAGGCATGAAGTGTTGCTGCTGTAGGTGATGGAACCCAAGCACAGTTAGCCCCAGATTTGGGATGATTAATTTTTTCAGCAACCATTTCAGCCATTTTGTCTGGTGCTGCCCACATACCTTTTCCTATTTGTGCTAAACCTGAAAATCCACACGCCAAACCTACATCTATATTATTATTTTCATATGCAGAAATCCATTTAGATAATTTCATATCCCCCTTTTTAATCATTGGGCCAGCTTCCATTGAAGTATGTATTTCATCACCAGTTCGATCTAAGAAACCAGTATTAATAAAAACAACTCTATTTTTAACAGCTCTTACACATTCTTTTAAATTTACAGATGTTCTTCTTTCTTCATCCATTATTCCAATTTTAATTGTATATTTTTTAAGTTTTAAAATTTTTTCAACTTTTTCAAATATTAAATTAGCAAATGCCACTTCTTCTGGTCCATGCATTTTTGGTTTTACTATATAAACAGAATTTTTTTTTGAGTTTCCTTTATTATTAAAATCATGGATTGCAGCTGCTGTTGTTATGAAAGCATCCATTATACCTTCCGGAATTTCAGACCCATCTTTTAATAAAATAGCAGGACTTGTCATTAAGTGACCTACATTTCGATTTAGCATTAAAGATCTTCCTTGTAATTTAATTTTATTACCATCCGAAGAAATATATTCTCTATCTGGTCTAAGTTTTCTTATTATTTTTTTTCCATTTTTTTCCATCCTAGTTTGAAGATTACCCTTCATGAGTCCTAACCAATTTTTATAACCTAATACCTTGTCCTCAGCATCTACCGCAGCAACAGAGTCCTCATGATCCATAATTGTAGTTATAGCCGATTCTAAAATTATATCGTATATAGCCGCTTTATCTTGTAATCCACCTGCTGATTTATCTTTTAATCCTCCAAGAGTACGATTCGGATCAAACTTAACATCTATGTGAAGATTATTATTCCTTAATAATAGCGAAGATAAATTATTCGACTTTTTTGTATAGCCAATAAATTGTTTAGGATTTTTTAGTTTTAGATTTAATTGATTTTTTTCAACCTTAGGAATTTTAGAAATATTTTTCCAACTTCCTTTTTTAAGAGGAACATGTTTATCTAAGAAATTACGAGCGTACTCAATTACCTTTTCACCTCGTAAATAGTTATATTTTTTCCCACGCTCAGCTCCCTTTGTATCCGAAATAACGTCTGTTCCATACAAGGAATCATATAAACTTCCCCATCTAGCGTTTGCAGCATTTAAAGCATATCTTGCATTCATAACTGGAACCACTAGTTGCGGTCCAGCAATAGAAGAGATTTCATTATCTACATTCCTGGTTTGAATTTGAAATTTTTTACCTTCTTTTTTTAAATACCCTATTTCTTTTAAAAAATTTACATACTTTTTGTTATTAATTTTTTTCCCTTTTCTGTCTCTATGCCAAATGTCAATTTTTTTTTGTAAGATTTCACGAAATTCTAGAAGATTTTTGTTTTTAGCAGAAAGTTCATGAGCATACTTATCTAAACCAGACCAAAATATTTTTTTACTAATACCTGTACCTGGCAATAGCTCTTTATTAACAAAATCTAATAATTCTGAAGCGATTGATAGCTGTCCAAGCGAAATATATTTTTTTGCCATATTCTTATGTATTATATATATAATAATATATATGAAAAGTTATTTAGAATTCGAGCGTGATATAAAAGATTTAGAAGAAGAATTAGAAAAACTAAAAGATCCTTACAATAAAGAAGGTTTATCAGAAGTTGAAACTGAAAAAATTTCTAACCTACAGTTACAGATTGATGAAAAACTTAAAATATCTTACTCAAACCTTAATGAGTGGCAGATAACGCAAATTGCAAGACACGAAGAAAGACCAAAAGCAAAATTCTTTATAGATAATTTATTTACAGATTTTATTAATTTGTCTGGAGACAGATGTTTCTCAGAAGATGAAGCTATACTGGCAGGATTTGCAAAGTTTGAAGAAAAATCAATCATGGTTTTAGGACAAGAAAAAGGAAATGATCTTGAAAGCAGATTAAAGAGAAATTTTGGTATGATGAGACCAGAAGGTTATAGAAAATGTATAAGATTAATGAAGTTAGCAGATAAATTTAATATTCCCATAATATCATTTATTGATACACCTGGTGCCTATCCTGGAATTGGAGCAGAACAAAGAGGACAAGCAGAAGCTATTGCTAGCTCAATAGATTGTTGCATGTCACTTAAGGTTCCAATAATTTCTATAATTATCGGAGAAGGAGGATCCGGAGGAGCAATAGCTTTATCATCTGCAAACAAAGTTTTAATGTTAGAAAATGCAGTTTACTCAGTAATATCTCCTGAAGGGTGTGCGTCTATATTATGGAAAGATCCAAATAAATCTTTAGAGGCTGCTAAAGCAATGAAGCTAACAGCAAACCAACTTTTAAAAATGAAAGTTATTGATGAAGTTATTCAAGAACCTGTAGGCGGAGCCCACAGAAATAAAGAACAAATCATTTCCAATACAAGAAATATACTTATTAAATCCTTGGGAGAATTTGAAAACTTTTCAGGTGAAGAAAATCTTAAACAGAGAAAAAAGAAATTTCTAAATATTGGTAAACAAAAATCTTTCCAGGTTTTTTCAAGTCAATCTGACTGGATAAAGAAAAATAATATTTTTGGATTTGTTAATGAAATTTTATTTAAATTTAAAAAAGAAGTAATAATAGCCATCTTGTTAGCAACAATTATATTTTTCTTTTTGTCCTAATAATTATAAAGCGCCGCAACAATTTTTATACTTTTTACCTGTGGCAGGACATTTTTCATTTCTTGAAAATTTCTGATTTTTTTTAATTCTTAGCAAACATTGAGGATCGTCACTTAGTTTTTTAGTCTTTTCTTCTTCTTGAGCAAGAGCATCTGACTTTGTTACTATTTCAAGATTATTCAGAAAGGTTATAAAATCTACTTTGATTTTATTTAAAAGACCTTCAAATAGCTTAAACGCTTCCCTTTTAAATTCCTCCAATGGGTCTTTCTGGCCGTAACCTCTCAATCCAATAACTTGCCTTAAATGATCAAGATATTGCAAGTGTGAACGCCATAAAAAATCCACCGTTTGCAAAAACACCCTTTTTTCCAACTCTATATTCGTAGTCTCATCAATTGAAGTAATTCTATTATTTCTAAACTCGTTAAATTTTGAAGTTATTGTTTTTTCAAATTCTTCATTTTTTAAATTTACAATTTTTGTAAGCTCCGTGTCCTTGATCGATTTTCCCATAATTGGCTTAATTTTGGCTTTAAAAGCTTCAATTTGATTTTCTCTTTCATAAACTGTTTTCTCATTTAAAAAATTTTTAGTTAAATCTTCTAAAAAAGAATTAATCATCTCATTTATATTTTCAGACTTTAAAATTTTTTTTCTTTGATCAAATATAACTTTTCTTTGATCATTCATCACATCATCAAATTTAAGTAAAGTTTTTCTAATATCATAATTTCTTCCCTCAACTCTTTTTTGAGCCCTTTCAAGTGCTTTATTTATCCAGGGATGATCAATAGATTCTCCTTCCTTTAATCCAAATTTTTTCATTATTGAATCAATAGATTCAGAGCCAAATATTCGCATTAAATCATCTTCTAAACTGATATAAAATATTGAATTACCTTCATCCCCCTGTCTACCTGATCTACCACGTAGCTGATTATCTATCCGCCTTGATTCGTGTCTTTCTGTCCCAATAACAAAAAGGCCGCCCAAATCTTTAACTTTATTTTTTTCTAATTTGTTATTTTCATCAATAATTTTACCTCCTAGTTTAACATCTGTACCTCTACCAGCCATATTTGTTGAACAGGTAACAGCATTAAGTTTGCCTGCATCAGCTATAATGTTTGCTTCTTTTTCATGATATTTTGCATTTAATACAGAATGTTTAATTCCAGCATCGCTAAGTAATTTAGAATAAATTTCAGATTTATTAATACTTGTAGTACCAACTAAAACTGGTTGACCTTTTTTATTACATTCAATCACTTTATTTATGATTGCATTGTTTTTTTCTTTTTCTGTTCTGTAGATTTGGTCATTCCAATCTTTTCTAATCATTTTATTATTAGTAGGAACTGAGACTACTGGTAATTTATATATATCTAAAAATTCTTCAGCTTCTGTAGCGGCAGTACCAGTCATGCCTGCAAGCTTAGTATATAGTCGGAAATAATTTTGATAAGTAATAGAAGCTAAAGTTTGATTCTCACTTTGAATTTCAACATTTTCTTTAGCTTCAATGGCTTGATGCAAACCATCAGAAAATCTTCTTCCCTCAAGCACTCTGCCAGTAAATTCATCAATCAACTGAACTTTTTTATCTTGAATTATATAATCTGTATCTTTTGAAAATAATAAATTAGCTTTTAAAGCTTGGTTAATATGATGTACTAAATTGATATTTTGTGGATCATAAAAATTGTTATTTTTAAGTATACCATATGTTTGCGAAAGCTTTTCAATTTTATCTACACCCTTTTCCGAAAGCATAACATTTTTATCTTTTTCGTCTAATTCATAATCATTTTTATCTAATTGTTTTATAAATCTGTTACATGTAAAATATCTATCTGATTTGTCTTCTGTAGCACCGGAAATTACTAATGGAGTTCTAGCCTCGTCAATAAGAATACTATCTACCTCATCTACTATACAAAAAAAATGATCTCTTTGTACCATTTCGCTTACACTGTATTTCATATTATCCCTAAGATAATCAAAACCAAATTCATTGTTAGTTCCATAAGTTACATCACAATTGTAATTTTTCTTTCTTTCTATATCGTTAATATCATTTTCTATACAACCAACTGTCAGACCCATATATTTATATATTTGCCCCATCCATTCAGAATCTCTTTTTGCTAAATAATCGTTAACTGTTACAACATGAACTCCTTTACCTAGTAATGAGTTCAAATAAACTGGTAAAGTTGAAACCAAAGTTTTACCTTCACCTGTTTTCATTTCAGCAATTTTACCTTGATGTAAAATAATCCCCCCCATGAGTTGGACGTCAAAATGTCGCTCTGATAGGGTTCGTTTAGAAGCTTCTCTTACAAGCGCAAAAGCTTCAGGAATTAAACTATCTACCTCTAATCCAGTTTTAACTTTAGATTTAAACTCTTTTGTTTTACTTATAAATTTTTCTTGGGGCAGATCTTTGACTTTTACTTCCCAGCTATTAATTTTTTCAATAACTGATTTTAAGCTGTCAATTTCTCTCTGACTTGATTTTTTTAAAAATTTACCGATAATGTTATTAATGTTTAACATAAATAATTATACTGCTATAGATAAGCCTTATATAATCAATAATTAGAAATTTTAAATAGTAATGACACTAAACCTAAAAAATCTGCTTAATCCCAAAGTCAAAATGTCTAAAATGGGTGAATTTCAAGAGCTTAAACCAATTGATGGACTTCAAATATCAGCAGTATCTGCAGATTTGTATGGTGACGGTAGGGATGATTTGACATTGTTTTTTTTTGAAGAAGGAGCCAATTTTGGAGCAGTTTATACAAATTCTAAAATAACATCTGCAAGTATAAACTGGAACTTAAAAATAAAAAGACATTTTGTTAAAGCTCTTATGATCAACACCAAAAATGCTAATACTTTTACAGGAACAAGAGGGGCTCAGGGGTTGAAAGAAGTTGCTCAAGCTCTTTCAAAATCTTTGACTTTAAAATCTTCACAATCACCAAAGGGTGTTAAGGAAATTGTAAAAATAACAGATATACTCTTTGCATCAACAGGTGTTATTGGTGAAGACTTTCCTTTTTTAAAAATAAAAAATTCCATACCTGAACTTGTGAAAAAATTAAGAACAGAACAAAATAAATTTGTGTGGTTTAAGGCGGCAAGCGCAATCATGACAACTGACACAAGACCGAAAGTAGCTTATGAAGAATGCAAAATAGGTAACAAGCTAGTAAAAATTTCTGGTATAGCAAAAGGCTCAGGCATGATTATGCCAAACATGGCGACTATGCTATCGTTTATATTTACTGATGCTAATATACCATCTGTTTTTTTAAAAAGCATTTTAAAAAAAGTTATAGCTACTACTTTTAATTCTATTACTGTGGACATGGATACGTCGACAAATGATATGGTAGTAATTTTTGCAACAGGAAAAGCAAAAAATTCTAAAATTTATAATGTGCTAGATCCGAAACTTGTTGATTTTGAAAAAGCTTTACATAGATTAGCTCTAAATTTAGCTAAACAAATAGTTGTTGATGGAGAAGGAGCCAAAAAATTTATCACAGTAAATGTCGTAGGTGCAAGATCATCTGCAATGGCAAAAAATATTGGTTTTTCAATTGCTAATTCTCCTTTAGTAAAAACTGCAATAGCAGGAGAAGATCCTAATTGGGGAAGAATTGTAATGGCGATTGGAAAGTCAGGAGAAAATATTCAGATGAGCAAAATTCAAATAAAATTTGGACCATATTTGGTTGCTGAAAATGGAAGGCGATCAAAAGAGTACAGTGAGAAAGATTTAAAAGAATATATGAAATGGGATGCGATTAATATTGAAGTAAATTTAAATATTGGAACTAATTCTCATACTATTTATACATGTGATCTTACACATGACTATATAGATATAAATGCTGATTATAGAAGTTAAAGTTTGTTATATTGAAAAAATTGAATACTATATAAAAGATGATTAAATATAATTTAATTTGTAAATGTGGAAAAACGTTCGAGAGTTGGTTTGCTGGCTCGAGAGAATTTGATTCATTAAATAAGAAAAAACTCGTTAAATGTATTTATTGTGAATCCTATTCTGTAAAAAAAACCGTTATGGCTCCAAGACTTTCTAAAAAGTCCAATCAACTATCTAAAAAAAATAAGTTTGAAAAAAATTTAAAAAAACAACTTTTAGATTTTAGAAAATATGTAGAGAAAAATTGTAAAGATGTAGGAGATCAATTTTCACAAGAGGCAAGGAGTATTCATTATGATAAAAAATCCTCTAAGGGAATATATGGAAAAGCTACAGCAGAAGAAACTGCAGAGTTACGGGAAGAAGGAATAGAAGTTGCAACCATTCCTTGGATTGACAATTCAGAAAATTAATTTTTTATAAATGTTGAAATAAAATTTACCGAACAGTCGTGAGTTTTTGACCATTTTTTAGTAAATACATTAAATTTCATTCCAGCAGTTTCTAAAACAGAAAAACTATTCGAATTTGCCAAAATTTCTAAATCTTGAGGTGTTAAAAATTTGTTCCAATCATGTGTGCCAATAGGTAACCATCTTAACACATACTCAGCTCCAATTATTGCAAATAAATATGATTTTAGATTTTTATTTATAGTAGCAACAAACATTACTCCATTTTTTTTAATTAGTTTTGAGCAATTTTTTATAAATAAATTTGTATTTGAAACATGCTCTATAACCTCCATATTTAAAATTACATCAAACTCATTATTTAAATTTAATTTTTCTGGAGGGCATTGGATATAGTTTATATTGAGCTGCATATTTTTAGAATGTAATTTCGCAACTTCTATGTTAGCGCTTGAAGCATCAATTCCTGTCATGTTGGCTCCCAATCTACAAAGAGGTTCGCACAACAGTCCTCCACCACAACCAATATCTAGAATTTTTAATTTATCCAAAGGTTTTTTGCTATTTGGGTCCCTTTTAAAATGAGTAATTAATTTTTCTTTTATAAAGTTAATTCTAGCTGGGTTAAAAAGGTGTAAAGGTTTAAACTTTCCGTTTGGATTCCACCAATCTTTGGCTAATTTTGAGAATTTTTCAATTTCTTTTTTGTTTACTGTAGTCAAAATAATATAAGTTTAGATATACTTGTGCATTTTTATAATTAAGAGTAATTATTACCAAATAAAATATAAAGTAAATATCGTATTTTAGTCTTATGAAAAGAATAGTTATTAAATTTGGTGGAACATCAGTTGGTAGCATTGAAAAGATAGTCAATGCTGCAAAAATTGTACAAAAAAGACAAGAGGAAGGCAATGAAGTCATGGTCGTTGTGTCAGCTATGTCAGGAACAACTAATGATTTAGTTAATAAATCGAAAAAAATTAGTAAAAATTTTAATAAACCTGAATTGGATGTATTAATGTCATCAGGTGAACAAGTCTCATGTTCTTTACTAGCCGGAGCAATAATTGAGTTGGGACTTAAAGCTAGATCTTGGATGGGATGGCAAATTCCAATTTTAACAGAAGGAGACCATGCATCTTCTAGAATTTTGGAGGTAAAAACTAATGAAGTTATTAATTTCCTATCTGAAGGAGGAATTCCTGTGATTGCAGGATTTCAAGGTATAACAGAAGAAAATAGAATTTCCACAATAGGTAGAGGTGGATCCGACACATCTGCACTTATGATTGCTAAGTTTTTTAAAACTGATTCTTGTGAAATATATACTGATGTTGAAGGAATTTATACAACCGATCCATTTATAAATTCAAAAGCTAAAAAAATTGAAAAAATATCTTATGAAGAAATGCTTGAAATGTCTTCGCTGGGAGCCAAAGTAATGCAGCCATCTGCAGTACAAACTGCTATGAAAAACAATATACCCGTTCACGTAAGATCAACTTTTTCAAAACTAACTGGAACGTTTATAGTTTCTGAAGATAAAACTGATTCCAAAAAAGTAGTTACTGGCATTACATATTCTAAAAATGATGCCAAAGTAACACTTTTAAACGTTAAAGATAAACCTGGCGTGGCTGCAGATATATTTGAGCCTCTTGGAAAAAGTAATATCAATGTTGATATGGTAGTTCAAAATATTTCATCAGATGAAAAAGAAACAGATATTACTTTTACAGTTAAAAGAGAGGATTTATCAAAAACCTTAAAAATTATTGAAAATAATAGAGTAAATGTTGACTATAAAAAATTAATACATGATGACAAACTTTCTAAAGTATCTATTATTGGAGCAGGAATGATAGTTCATCCGGGAGTTACATATAAAATGTTCAGAGCTTTAGCTAATGAAAGAATAAATATATTAGTTATTTCAACTTCTGAAATAAAAATTTCAGTTTTAATAGATGAAAATGTAACACAAAAAGCTGTAAAAGTTTTACATAAAACATTTGAATTAGATTAATCAAAAATGAACTTAAGACCTTTTCGTGAGATTATAAGAAAAAAAACAAAAAAAATAAAAGTTGGCAATATTGAAGTTGGGGGAGACTCTAAAATTTCAGTACAGTCTATGACTAATACATTAACAACAGATACAGATGCTACTATAAAACAAATAAATGATTTGTCAGAAGCTGGTGCTGATATTGTTAGAGTTTCATGTCCAGATATAGATTCTACACAAGCCTTAAAAAAAATTATAAAACAAGTTAACGTTCCAATAGTAGCAGATATTCATTTTCATTATAAAAGAGCAATTGAAGCAGCAATCTCAGGAGCACATTGCTTAAGAATTAATCCAGGCAATATTGGATCTAAGGAAAAGGTAAGAGAAATATTAAAGGCAGCAAAAGATTATAATTGCTCAATAAGAATTGGAGTAAACTCTGGATCTTTAGAAAAAAATATATTAGAAAAATATAGAGAACCATGTCCAGAAGCTCTAGTTGAAAGCGCACAAAATAATATAAAAATTTTAGAAGATGAAGATTTTTTTAATTTTAAAATAAGTGTTAAGTCTTCAGATGTTTTTTTGGCAATAAAAGCTTATAGATCTCTTTCTTCTGTTTGTAAATATCCATTGCATTTAGGAATTACAGAAGCGGGTGGGCTATCAACAGGAAGTATAAAATCCTCCATTGGCATTGGAATTTTATTAATGGAAGGTATAGGAGATACCATTAGAGTTTCTTTATCTGCAGATCCAATAGAAGAAGTAAAAGCTGGATATGAAATTTTAAAATCTTTAAATTTAAGGCATAGAGGAGTAAATATTATTTCCTGTCCTTCTTGTGCTAGACAGGCATTTCCTGTTATTAACACAGTAAAGATTTTGGAAGAAAAATTATCTCATATAAAAGAACCTATAACCTTATCTATTATAGGATGTGTGGTTAACGGGCCAGGTGAAGCTGCGCAAACACACATAGGATTGACCGGAGGGGGAGAAAACAATCATATGATGTATATTTCTGGCTTGCCTCACCATAAAGTAGTAAGTGAAAAAATTATTGACGAAGTGGTTAGTTTGGTTGAAAAAAAATCAAAAGAATTAAAAAGTAATTAAATCGATAAATGATACCTATAGAAAAAGTTAAACTAATAGTTTCTACATATGAAAATTTAGAAAAAGAACTTGCATCTAGCTCTATTGATAAAAAAGAATTTGTAAAGAAGTCCAAAGAATATTCGAGTATTGGGGAAATAATTGAAAGTGCTAGAGGATATATATCTTTTGAAAAAGAAAGAAAAGATTTAGAAAAAATTATTGAAGAGAAAGATGGCGACAATGAAATGATAAAATTAGCAGAGAAAGAATTAGGGGAATTATTAGAAAAAAAAAAAATATCAGAAAATAAGCTTAAAGTTTATTTACTGCCAAAAGATGAAGCGGATGGAAAAAATGCTATTCTTGAAATTAGAGCAGGCACCGGGGGTTTAGAAGCAACTTTATTTGTTGCTGATTTATATAAGATGTATGAAAAAGTTTGCTTAATTAAGAAATGGTCACTAGAGATTATAAATATTTCAAAAAGTGAAGCTGGCGGTTTTAAAGAAGTAATTTTATTAATAAAAGGAACAGATATTTATTCATTTTTAAAATTTGAATCTGGTGTGCACAGAGTACAGCGCGTACCAGAAACAGAAACTCAAGGAAGGGTTCATACATCAGCGGCTACTGTTGCTGTTCTTCCTGAGGCGGAAGAAGTGGATATAAAAATTAATGAAAAAGATTTAAGAATAGATGTATTTAGATCTGGTGGACCTGGAGGTCAATCAGTAAACACAACAGATAGTGCTGTTAGGATAACACATATTCCAACTGGAACGGTTGTAAGTCAACAGGATGAAAAATCGCAACATAAAAATAGAGCTAAGGCTATGAAAATTTTAAGATCAAGAGTTTACGAAGCTGAAAGAGAACGAAAAGATAAAGAAAGATCAAAAGATAGAAAAAATCAAATAGGATCTGGAGACAGATCAGAAAGAATTAGAACATATAATTTTCCTCAAGGCCGTATTACAGATCATAGAATAAATTTAACATTACACAAACTATCAGAATTTTTGAATGGAGATGCTTTTGAGGAAATGAGTCAAAATTTAAGGTTGCAGGATCAGGAAATTAAATTAGCAAATTTAAAACAATAATATGATAATTCAAAATACAATAAATCAAGCCTCAAATCTTTTAAAAAATTACAACATTGTTTCACATGAATTAGATTCAGAAATAATACTTTCAAATATAATGGAGGTTTCTAGAGAGTTTTTAATTATCAATAATAAAATGAATATTTCACAAAATGTGCTTAAAAAGTATTTATTAGCAATAAAAAGGAGAGTAAATAATGAACCAGTTGCATATATAACTGGAAAGAAAGAATTCTGGAGTGAAGAATTTCTAGTTAATAAATCAACTCTTGTCCCAAGACCAGAAACTGAATTGATTATTTATAAAATTATAAATTTTTTTAGAAATAAGAGCATAAACATTTTAGATATTGGTACTGGCTCAGGCTGTATTTTACTATCTATACTTAAAGAATTAAAATATTCTAGAGGAATTGGCATCGATATTTCTGCTGAAGCTATAAAAATAGCAAAACAAAATTCAGAAAGATTAAATTTAAATTATAAATCAAAGTTTTTAAAATTTGATTTAAACAAATATAATATTGGAAAATATGATTTAATCGTATCTAACCCACCATATATTCCATCAAAAGATATGAAAAATTTGAGCAAAGATATTATTAATCACGAACCCAAATCTGCGCTAGACGGAGGAGTCGATGGTCTTGACCTAATAAAAAAAATTATTTATAAATCAAATTACCTTTTGAAAAGAAAAGGATTGCTAGGTATCGAAATTGGCAATGGACAATACGAACAAACTGCTTTCATACTTAAAAAAAATGGATTTAGAGAAATAGGTAAAGAACATGATTATAACGGTAATGTTCGTTGTATTATAAGCACAAAAGTAAATTTTTATTAAATTTAATGATAATTATTTTGACAAACTAAAATATAAATGAATAAGATAATATAAAATCCTTAATATTGATAAGGAATTTCAATAAAATATATGTTTCAAAGAAGAACAGGTAGCAGATTTAGGCGTAGAACAAATGGGAGAAATAATAGACCCCATGGAATGTCAGATCAAAATAGGCAAAGACAAAATTCATTTACAAACGGACAGTCAAGAAATAATTTTAGACAATCTCTAAGTGCTGAAAAATTATTTGATAAATATAGTTCTCTCGCAAAAGAAGCTATGTCATCGGGAGATAAAACTTTATCTGAAAACTATCTACAGCATGCAGATCACTATATGAGAGTTATTGAAGATAAAAATAGAAATAGAAATCAAAATAAAATTGAAGATATTAACAAACCAAACGAAGATAAAAAGTCTGAGACTAATAATATAAATATAAGTGATAATGCAGAAACCAAAGAAAAAGTTTAATTTATTTTTTCTTATCTATTAATTCAGCAATAAGTACATCAGTTTTAATCCTTAGTATTTCAAATTCTTTTCGCTCTTCATCTTTAAGTATTTTGCCTGACGGCAATTTTAGTTTTTGCGAATTCACTTTTTTTCCGTTAACGATTACTTCATAATGTAAATGTGGACCAGTAGACATACCTGTAGAACCAACATATCCAATAATTTGTCCTTGTCGAACTTTTTTACCAACCTTCATACCTTTTGCAAAACTTTTCATGTGAGCATATACAGTTTCATAAGTTGAGTTATGTTTTATTTTTATACAGTTTCCACCTCCGCCGCACCATTTGGCTCTAGTTATAGTTCCACTTCCTGAAGCCATAATTGGAGTTCCTGCTGGAGCTGCAAAATCTGTTCCTAAATGTTTTTTATTGTAACCTAAAATTGGATGCTTTCTCATTCCAAAAGGAGAAGACAATCTTGCGCCATTAATTGGAGTTTTCATTAAAGCTTTCTCAACACTTTTACCGTTAGCATCAAAATATCCATAACCTTTATCGTTTCCAAATTTATAAAGTGTAATTTCCCTATTATTAACCGTCATGTGAGCATAAAGTATAGATCCACTTTTTATAAATTCTCCATTTTCGTCAAAATATTTTTCAAAAACAATTTTAAAGTAATCGTTTTTTCTTATGTCTCTTTGAAAATCGATTTCAAACCCAAAAATTCTAGCAAACTCAATAATTGTTTCAGGATTTATTTTAGAGTCAACAGCAGCTGAATAAAGATTTTTTTTAATTATGTTTTCTACTAAAACCCGTTTCTTGTATAATTTTGTAATAATTTTTTTGGATACAATTTTATTTTCTTCATTTTTAATAATTTCTATAGTTATACTTTTTGAAATTGGGACAGAAAATTTAATTATTGAATTTTTTTCTTCTTTACTATTTTTTTTTATAGTAATATCAATTTTATTTCCTGCTAAAAGTTGATTTGGCTTTCCGTATTTTTTGTATTGTTTTATAATATTTTGGATTTCAGAGTTTTTAATATCATATTTATTTAAAATTTTTTGGATATTGTCTCCTTTACCAATATTGTAATTAAGATTAATATAAGGTGATTTTATTTGATTTATTAAAAATTTTTTTAAATTTGTGATGTCCGATTCGTTAATAATTTTGGAGGCAATTGCAGCTTTTTTTCCGATTTTTTCATCGCTTTTATAAACAACTGATAGTAGAAGTATTGATATTATAATAAGCCCTAATAGAGCTGCTACCTTTGTATTATACAGGTTTTTTTTGATAATTTCGTACATGATAACTTTATTTAAATTATATCTTACAATTAAACTATTAAAATTTTACATAAAATTTTATCTTCAATAAGCGTTATAAATAGCTAATTTTTAACACTATTTTGTATCATTATACGCCTTGCTTTATTCTTTAATTAGCTTATAACCGACCGTCCAACCCAAAAAAAGCTTCGTTTTCTTAGCTTAATTATGGAGTTGTTTATTAAAATGTGAACTATCGAACTAGAATGTTTAGTTCTTGTTAGGGACATTTTTAGCTTTTTTAAATTGTAAAAAAAAGAAGAAGAGAAGTGTGGACGGTTAGGTTACCAAAATTTGTCGTACACACTTCAACGAAAGTATAAATAATTTGTTATTTATATGAAGCTAGTGTGCGCCGTTATTAAACTTGAGAGTTTGATCATGGCTCAGAACGTACGCTGGCGGCACGCCTAACACATGCAAGTCGAACGAAGTAGCAATACTTAGTGGCGAACGGGTGAGTATAATGTGGGTATCTGCCTTTTGGTTTGGAATAACACGGGGAAACTTGTGCTAATACCAAATAAGCCTTCACAGGGAAAGTTTTAACGCCAAAAGATGAGCCCGCACTTGATTAGCTAGTTGGTAAGGTAATGGCTTACCAAGGCTACGATCAATAGCTGATCTGAGAGGATGATCAGCCACATTGGGACTGAGACACGGCCCAAACTCCTACGGGAGGCAGCAGTGGGGAATCTTGCACAATGGGGGAAACCCTGATGCAGCGATGCCGCGTGAGTGAAGAAGGCCTTTGGGTTGTAAAGCTCTTTCGTCGGGGAAGAAAATGACTGTACCCGAATAAGAAGGTCCGGCTAACTTCGTGCCAGCAGCCGCGGTAATACGAAGGGACCTAGCGTAGTTCGGAATTACTGGGCTTAAAGAGCTCGTAGGTGGTTAGAAAAGTTGGTGGTGAAATCCCAAGGCTTAACCTTGGAACTGCCATCAAAACTTTTTAACTTGAGTATGATAGAGGAAAGTGGAATTTCTAGTGTAGAGGTGAAATTCGTAGATATTAGAAAGAACACCGATTGCGAAGGCAGCTTTCTGGATCATTACTGACACTGAGGAGCGAAAGCATGGGTAGCGAAGAGGATTAGATACCCTCGTAGTCCATGCCGTAAACGATGTGTGCTAGACGTTGGAAATTTATTTTTCAGTGTCGCAGCAAAAGCGTTAAGCACACCGCCTGGGGAGTACGACCGCAAGGTTAAAACTCAAATGAATTGACGGGGACCCGCACAAGTAGTGGAGCATGTGGTTTAATTCGAAGATACGCGCAGAACCTTACCAACACTTGACATGTTTGTCGCGACTCTAAGAGATTAGAGTCTTCGGTTCGGCCGGACAAAACACAGGTGCTGCATGGCTGTCGTCAGCTCGTGTCGTGAGATGTTGGGTTAAGTCCCGCAACGAGCGCAACCCCTATTTTTAGTTGCTACCATTTAGTTGGGCACTCTAAAAAAACTGCCAGTGATAAGCTGGAGGAAGGCGGGGATGACGTCAAGTCCTCATGGCCCTTACGTGTTGGGCTACACACGTGCTACAATGGTACTTACAGTGAGATGCGAAGAGGCGACTCTAAGCCAATCCCCAAAAAGTACCTCAGTTCGGATTGTACTCTGCAACTCGAGTACATGAAGCTGGAATTACTAGTAATCGTGGATCAGCGCGCCACGGTGAATACGTTCCCGGGTCTTGTACACACCGCCCGTCACACCATGGAAGTTGGTTACACCTTAAGGCAAAGCCTAAAAACTTTGACTACGGTACGATCAGCGACTGGGGTGAAGTCGTAACAAGGTAGCCGTAGGGGAACCTGCGGCTGGATCACCTCCTTTCTAAGGAAATCGAAAAATATCAAAACAATTATTTTCGATTTAAAAAAATCGGTTAATGTGACCGTCCTCATTTCTCTTCTTTCAATGTCTCTAAGGTAAATCAAGGGGCCGGTAGCTCAGTTGGTTAGAGCACACGCTTGATAAGCGTGGGGTCGGAAGTTCGAGTCTTCCTCGGCCCACCAACATAAGCAACTTAAGGGGGATTAGCTCAGCTGGGAGAGCGCCTGATTTGCATTCAGGAGGTCAGCGGTTCGATCCCGCTATCCTCCACCAAAATTTTAGACATTTAGCTTTTTTAAATCGTAAATATAATTATTATCAATATCTATATCCGATTGTTTTCAAATTTTTTTATGAAAACAATCAAAACAAAAATTTAATTTATTACAGAAAAAATTTTTTTCTGTGCATAAATCAAGCGTTTAAGGGCGATTGGCGGATGCCTTGGCACTGTAAGACGATGAAGGACGTGGTATACTGCGATAAGTTTCGGGGAGTTGTATGCAAGCTTTGATCCGAAAATTTCCGAATGGGGAAACCCAACACTTCGTGTGTTACTTTGTACTGAATTCATAGGTACAAAGAGTAAACCTGGAGAACTGAAACATCTAAGTAACCAGAGGAAAAGAAATCAAATGAGACTCCGTAAGTAGTGGCGAGCGAAAGCGGACTAGGTCAGCAGCTTAATTTAGATAATTCGAATAGTTTGGAAAAACTAACCACAGAGGGTGATAGTCCCGTAAAAGTAATGCTAATTTTAAGTTCATGAGTAAAGCGGGACACGTGAAATCTTGCTTGAATACAGGGGGACCACCCTCTAAACCTAAGTACTCTACAGTGACCGATAGTGAACAAGTACCGTGAGGGAAAGGTGAAAAGAACCCCTATTAGGGGAGTGAAATAGAACCTGAAACCGATTGCCTACAAACAGTCAAAGCTCTTTTTAGAGTGATGGCGTACCTTTTGTATAATGGGTCAGTGACTTAATTTATATAGCAAGCTTAAGCCGATTAGGTGGAGGCGTAGCGAAAGCAAGTCTTAATAGGGCGATTAGTTATATGAATTAGACCCGAAAACGAATGAGCTTACCATGAGCAGGTTGAAAGTTGGGTAACACCAACCGGAGGACCGAACCAGTTGACGTTGAAAAGTCTTTGGATGACTTGTGGTAAGGGGTGAAAGGCCAACCAAATTCGTAGATAGCTGGTTTTCCGCGAAAACTATTTAGGTAGTGCGTTGAATAAACATACGTTTGGAGGTAGAGCACTAAACGGGCTAGGGGAGAGAAATCTTTACCAAACCTGATAAAACTCCGAATGCCAAACGTAATTCCTCAACAGACAGACTGTGGGTGCTAAGGTCCATGGTCGAGAGGGGAACAGCCCAGATCACCAGATAAGGTCCCTAAATCATGATTAAGTGTGAAAGGATGTGGAGATTCCATAACAGCCGGGAGGTTGGCTTAGAAGCAGCCATCCTTTAAAGATAGCGTAACAGCTCACCGGTCTAATAGAGTTTCTGCGCCTAAGATGTAACGGGGCTCAAATCATGTACCGAATCTGTGGGTGTATAAAATTTCAGAATTTTATACGCGGTAGCGGAACGTTCTGTAAGCCTGTAAAGGGATACCCGTGAGGGATCCTGGAGGTATCAGAAGTGCGAATGCTGACATAAGTAACGATTAACAGAGTGAAAAACTCTGTCGCCGAAAATCCAAGGGTTTCTGCGCAAGGTTAATCCGCGCAGAGTTAGTCGGCCCCTAAGACGAGGGCGAAAGCCGTAGTCGATGGGAACTAGGTTAATATTCCTAGACCAGATGGTAGTGACGGATTTTGTAAATTGTTAACTCTTAATGGATTGAGTTAGCTGTGAAAAAGTCCCAGGAAATAGCTCCATCATAAGACCGTACCCGAAACCGACACAGGTGGATTAATAGAGTATATTTAGGCGCTTGAGAGAATGATGTTGAAGGAACTCGGCAAAATGCCTCTGTAACTTCGGAAGAAAGAGGACCTATTTTTGGGCAACCAATAGTAGGTGGCACAAGCCAGGGAGAAGCGACTGTTTATCAAAAACACAGGACTCTGCTAACACGTAAGTGGATGTATAGGGTCTGACGCCTGCCCGGTGCTGGAAGGTTAATGCGATGGGTGCAAGCTCATTTCTGAAGCCCCAGTGAACGGCGGCCGTAACTATAACGGTCCTAAGGTAGCGAAATTCCTTGTCGGGTAAGTTCCGACCTGCATGAATGGCGTAACGATTTCTCCGCTGTCTCCAACATCAACTCAGTGAAATTGAATTCTCCGTGAAGATGCGGAGTTCGCGTGGTTAGACGGAAAGACCCCGTGCACCTTTACTGCAACTTTACATTGGTATTAGAAATGACATGTTTAACTTAGGAGGGAGACTTTGAAGCGATGGCGCCAGCTGTTGTGGAGTCGCCAGTGAAATACCTCTCTTGTTATTTTTGATATCTAACTGTCAGCCGTTATCCGGCGACAAGACATTGTATGGTGGGTAGTTTGACTGGGGCGGTCGCCTCCCAAAAAGTAACGGAGGCGTGCGACGGTAGGCTCAGAACGGTCAGAAATCGTTCGTGGAGTGCAATGGCATAAGCCTGCCTGACTGTGAGACTGACAAGTCGAACAGAGTCGAAAGACGGTCATAGTGATCCGGTGGTTCTGAGTGGAAGGGCCATCGCTCAACGGATAAAAGGTACGCCGGGGATAACAGGCTGATACCCACCAAGAGTTCATATCGACGTGGGTGTTTGGCACCTCGATGTCGGCTCATCACATCCTGGGGCTGGAGCAGGTCCCAAGGGTTTGGCTGTTCGCCAATTAAAGTGGTACGTGAGCTGGGTTCAGAACGTCGTGAGACAGTTCGGTCCCTATCTGCCATGCGTGTAGAAGAATTGAGAGGAGTTGCCCCTAGTACGAGAGGACCGGGGTGAACATACCACTGGTGGACCGGTTGTAGCGCCAGCTGCAGTGCCGGGTAGCTAAGTATGGAAGAGATAACCGCTGAAAGCATCTAAGTGGGAAACTCACCTCAAAACTAGTTCTTCCCATAGAGCCGTGGTAGACCACCACGTTGATAGGCTGGGTGTGGAAGCGCGGTAACGCGTGCAGCTGACCAGTACTAATAGCTCAATTGGCTTGATTTATGCACTGAAAAAGATTTTCAAATTAAATATCAATATAATTACAAAATAAAGCCTTTTTTAAACCAAATTCTACTTTTACTGTTCAATTTTTGAACAGTAGTATAGAATGGTTTTATGAGAATTATAGCACGACTAGATATAAAAAATAATTACGTGATCAAAGGTATAAATTTTGAAGGTCTAAGAAAAGTTGGGTCCCCGACAGATCTTTGCACAAAATATTATAAAGATGGAGCTGATGAATTAGTTTTATTTGATTCTGTAGCAACTCTTTACTCAAGAAATAATCTTTTTGATATTATAAAAAGAATTACTGAAAAAGTATTTATACCTGTATGTGTTGGAGGGGGAATAAGAAGTTTAGATGATATTAAAATGGCACTATATTCTGGTGCAGATAAAGTCTCTATTAACACATCTATTGTACAGAACATTTCTTTTTTGAAAGAGGCTAACAAAAACTTTGGATCATCAAATATTGTTGTTTCTATAGAAGCAAAAAAAAATAAAAATAATTGGGAAGTTTATACAAACAACGGTAGAGATAAAACAGGTTTAAATGTATTTGATTGGATTAAAAAAGTTCAAGATGTTGGATGCGGTGAAATTATTTTAACATCTATAGATCACGACGGAACAAGAAATGGATTAGATTTAGATTTAATTAACAAAATTAAAAAAATATCAGTTAATGTGCCTATAATCTTTTCTGGTGGAATAGGTACCGTTAAACATATTGAAGAATTAAAAAAAATCTTTCCAGACGAGGCGTTAGCTTTGGGTTCTGCGTTACATTATAATATGTTGAAATTAAACGAATTAAAAAAAATTTTTTAAATGAAAAAAATAGTTATTTTAGATTATGGACTTGGAAATATTCGCAGCCTTTATAATTCAATTAAAATTGTAAACCATGATGTAACTTATTTTTCAGAAACAAAAAAAAAGCATTGTGATATATTATTTATTCCTGGAGTTGGATCATTTGCTAAAGCTTCAAATATTTTTAAAGAAAAAGGTTACTTTGAAATAATAAAAAAAGCTAAAGATGAAGGAGTTATAATTGTAGGTATTTGTCTAGGAATGCATATATTGTTTTCTGAAGGTTTTGAAGATGGACATAATAAAGGATTAGATTTTATTAATGGAAAAGTTGAAAAAATAAAAAATAAAATTTTAAAACTTCCAAATATAGGATGGAAAGAAATAAAAATAGAAAAAAATATAGAAAAAAAATTTTTTGATAAATTTAATAATAATAAATTTTATTTTGTACATTCTTATATGGCAATACCTAAAGATTCTAAAAATATTATAGGTTCATTCAAATATGAAAATATCAAGATTCCATCTATAGTTAGCTATAAAAATATAATTGGAATTCAGTTCCACCCAGAAAAAAGTGGTGAAATTGGTATTGAATTAATTAAAGAAGTAATTAAAAACTATTAAAATGAAAAAAAACTATTCTTTATTTGGTATGCCAGAAAAAATAAAGTACTGCACTAAATGTGTGATATCCAATCAAAGACCAAATGCAATCATTGAGTTCGAGAGTAAAAATACTTTTGAAAAACAAGGTATTACATTTGAAAATAATAATATTTGTTCAGCATGTAAGTTTAATGAAATTAAAGAAACCAAAATAAATTGGGAAGAAAGAAATAAACAATTAGAAATATTATGTGACAAGTATAGAAAAAAAAGTGGCTATGATGTAATTGTTCCAAGCAGTGGTGGAAAAGATAGTGGCTATGTTTCACATATTTTAAAATACAAGTATAAAATGAATCCATTGACTGTTACATGGGCTCCACATCTTTATAGCGACATTGGATGGAAAAATCTTCAAAGTTTTATAAGTGTTGGTGGTTTTGATAATGTTTTATTTACTCCAAATGGCAAACTACACAGACTTCTTACTTCTTTAGCTTTTAAAAATCTTCTTCACCCTTTTCAACCATTCATTATTGGTCAAAAAATGATTGGACCTCTTATCGCATTAAAGTTTGATGTTCCATTTGTGATGTTTGGGGAAAACAATGCAGAATATGGTAATAATTTAGATGATAATTTTAAGCCAGAAATGGACGAAAAATTTTTTTCAAATCAAAATATTGAAAATATATATTTAGGTGGAAAATCTATATCGGCTCTATTAAAAGATAATGAATTCAATTTAAATGATTTTACACCATACATTCCTCCTAAATTAGAAGATCTAAAAAAGAAAAAAATTGAAGTACATTTTTTTAGTTATTACAAAAAATGGGATCCGCAAGAAAGTTATTACTACGCATTTGATAAAACAGGATTCAAACCGAACACTGAAAGAACAGAAGGTAGTTATTCCAAGTATTCAAGTATCGATGATAAGATTGATGACTTTCATTATTTTACAACTTACATCAAATATGGTTTAGGAAGAGCATCATATGACGCTTCTCAAGAAGTTAGATGTGGAAAAATTACAAGAGAAGAAGCTGTTAGTTTGGTGAAAAAATATGATGGGGAATTTCCTAAAAAGAATTTTAAAGCTTTTCTAGAATATATAAATGTTAATGAATCAGAATTTTGGAAAATTATAGATAGCTATAGATCTCCACATTTATGGAATAAAAAAGATAATAATTGGAAAATTAAAGAAATAGTAAAATAATGCAAAATAATTTTTTATTAATAACAGGTGGTTTGGGTTTAGTTGGTAAGAGCTTAATTAAGATTTTAAATAAAAGATATAAGATAAAGATCATTGATACAAGGAAACAAATCACGAGAAACAAAAATTATATAAAAAAATTTGATAATAAAAAAATTGAATTTTTACCTTGTGATATTTTAAATAAAAAAAAATTAGATAAAGTTTTTAAAAAGGTAAAAATTGTTATTCACCTAGCAGCAATGCTTGGGGTTCAAAATACAGAAAGAAGAAAAGATCTATGCTGGAAAATAAATGCAATTGGAACCTACAATATTGTCAATTCTTGTATTAAACATAAAGTTAAAAAATTAATTTTTACTTCATCATCAGAAGTGTATGGAGAACAATTATCAAAAAAAAAAATTTCTGAGAATAGTCCAATTCTTGGAAAAAACATTTATGCTCAATCAAAAATATCAGCAGAAAATTATATTAAATTAAAACTTAATAAAAAAAGAACTAAGTATACTATTTTAAGATTATTTAACACTTATGGTGAAAACCAAGTAGTGCAATTTTTTATTTCAAAATTATGCTATTCTGCAGTAAAAAAAAAATTTATGATAATAAATGGTTCAGGAGATCAGATCAGAAGTTATGCATACAGTGATGACATTGCTCAAGGTATAAAGAGTTGTATTATTAATGAAATAACTAATGGTAAAATTTATAATTTAGGAAATTCGAAAGAAATTTTTTCATTAAAACAAGTAGTTGAAGAAGTATCAAAATTATCTACCAACAAATTAAAAATTAAATATACAAGAAAATTTTTAAAAAGTGATAGAACTTATAAACGAGAAATTTTTAGAAGAGTTTGTGAAAATTCTAAAGCAAAAAAAGAAATTAATTTCATACCTAAAACTACTTTAATAAAGGGTTTAAAAATTATGCTCAACCAAAAATCATTTAATTTAAATTGGCCACAATGAAAACAAAAAATAATATAATAGCATTTATTCCAGCCAGAGAAGGATCAAAAAGTATTTTAAAAAAAAACTTGAAAAAAATTAAAAAAAAAAGTTTAGTTGAAATTACATTAAGTAATGCAATCAAATCTAATTTATTTAAAACTATTGTATTGTCCTCCGATGATTCAAAAATCTTAAAACTGGGAAAAAAAATAAAAAAGGTAATTACTTTTAAAAGGCCCAAAAGTATATCAAGGGACACATCAACAACCGATGAAGCAATTTTACATTATCTTGATAATTATCAATATGATGAAGAATATTTAATAATACTTCAGGTGACATCACCATTAAGAAAGTTAAAAACTTTAATTAAATTTGCTAATTATTGCACTAACAATAAAATTAAAAATTGCCTTTCTGTTACCTTAAAAAAAGACCATGTAAGCAAATTTGGTAAATATTTTAAACCTATTGAAAAAAATAATATTAGAAGACGCCAAAATAGAAAAGGTTTTTTAGTAGAAAATGGCATGTTTTACTTCTTAAATATTAAAGATTTCTTAAGAAGAAGGAAAATATATACCAAAAACTGGAACTACTTTACTACAGACGAATACGAGTCTATTGATATAAATAATTACAGAGATCTGCAGATTGCAAGAATAATTTATAATAAATTATAATGTTTAAAATTGGAAAAAATATAATTAATCAAGCTAACAAACCTTACATTATTGCAGAAGCATGCATTAATCATGAAGGAAATTTAAATATAGCAAAAAAAATGATCAAGCTTGCAGCAAAAGCAGGAGCTTCAGCCATAAAATTTCAAATGCATGTTTTAGACGATGAAATGTTGAAGACCACGCCTAAATCTAAAAATTTTGATGAAAGTCTTTACGAAACTTTAAAAAGAACTAATTTAAGTATTGGAGAACATATTTATCTAAAAAAATATTGCAAAAAAAACAATATTGATTACTTGTGCACACCTTTTTCTAAGAAATCTGCAGACATTTTATACAAAGAGGTCAAAGTCAACTCATTTAAAGTGGGATCTGGAGAATTAACTAATTTACCATTACAAGTGCATATTGCTAAAAAAAAGCTTCCTACGATAATATCTACTGGTATGTCCACCATGAAAGAAGTGGAAGAAACAATTAATATAGTTAAAAAGATAAATAAAAAAATTGCGATCACGCAATGTACATCAATATATCCATGCCCAAGTAAATATTCTGATATAGGTGTAATTAAAAAATATATAAGTAAGTTTAAAGTTCCAATTGGTTTATCAGATCATTCAAGCACAATTTATACTTCTTTGGGAGCCATCGCACTAGGAGCCAGGATAATTGAAAAACATTTTACTCTTAATAAAAAATTAAAAGGTCCAGATCATGCTTCTTCTATTGAGCCACAAGAATTATCACAGTTAGTTGAAGGAGCTAACGCAATATTCGAGTCGAGAAGTGAAATTAAAAAAATACATAAAAAGGAGTTAGAAATTATTAAATGGGCACGAGAGAGTGTTGTAAGTATTGCGAAGATTAAAAAAAATGAAATTTTGAATAGTAAAAACATTTCTGTAAAAAGACCCGCTCCCCGCAAAGGAATAATTCCGGCTAAATTATTTAGAAAAATTTTAGGAAGACGCGCTAATAAAAATATAAATAATAATAAACAATTAAAATGGTCACAAATAAAATAAAACATCTTTTATTCATCCTTGATTCAAGAGCAACATTTTCTTATTCGAATAATGTAATTCAAAAACTTAAAAAAAATAAAAGATTTAAATGCTCAACATTGTTAACTGGAAACTATTTAGATAAATCAATGGGAATAAGTAAAAATTTATTTAAAAAGTATAAAATTAAAATTACTCACAAAGCTTACTTTTTAAGTTCAAACTTAAAAAGAAATTCCTGGCCAACTAACTTAGGTAAAGCAATTATAGAATATTCAAAAAAAATTGAAAAAATTAATCCAGAATTAATTATACTTACTGGAGACAGAATAGAAACGCTTGCAGCTTGTTTAACAGGCGTCTACCTGAACATACCCATTGCACATATCCAAGCCGGAGATAAATCTGGTCATGTTGATGATATAGCTAGAGCAGCTATAGCAAAAATGTCAAATATACATTTTGCATCATGCGAAGATTCAGTGAAAAGATTAAAAAAATGGGGGGAAGAAAACAAAAGAATTTTTAATGTCGGTGCTCCACAATTAGATGATATAAGCAAATTAGTAAAAAATAAATATAAAAATAAATATAAAAATAAAAAAAGCATCATTATAATTTTTCATCCAGTTCTAAATGAAATAAAAAAATATAAAAAATCTATAATAAATTTATTCAATGCATTAATTAAATTTAATTATGAGTATCATTGGATTTACCCAAATAATGATTTTGGTTATAAAATTTTATTAAAATTTTTTAAGTCAAAAGGTATGAAGAATAGAATTAATATTATTAAAAATTTAGATAGGGACGAATTTTTAGATTTAATGCTAAATTCAGATGCTATTATAGGCAATTCTTCTTCAGGCATAATCGAATCTCCTTCCTTTAAATTACCTTCAATAAATATTGGCAATAGACAAAATTTAAGACCTCAAGCAATAAATATAGTTAACACAGATTATAGTGAAAAAAATATTATATCTAAAATAAAATATATTTTTGAAAATAAAAAATTTATTAAAAAAATTAAAGCAACTAAAAATTTGTATTACAAAGAAAACTCTTCACAACTTATTGTTAAAGTATTGAGTAAATTGAAAAGAAATGACTTATTATTTAGGAAAATTTAATTAAAAATATGAAAAATAAAAGTAAAATTCCAGTATGTGTAATTGGAGCAGGTAGAATAGGCCTATTCCATGAATTTGACAAAAAAAGAGTTAAACCTGCCTCACATGTTGGCATGTGGTTAAAAAATAAAGATTGCGAACTTTTAGCTATTTGTGACAAAAATGAAAAAAATCATTTTATTGCTAAAAAATTAAACAAAAAAATAAAATATTATACAAATATAAAAAAAATGGTTGATGAACTCAAACCAAAAATAGTTTCAATCGCAACTTGGAAAGATACCCATTATTCAATTACTAAGCTATGTATAAACCTTGGAATAAAAGTAATCGTACTGGAAAAACCGTTAGCAAATAATATTAATCAAGCTAAATCTTTATTAAAAATAATTAAAAAAAATAAAGTGAAAGTTTTAGTTAATCATAGAAGAAGGTTTGATACTGAGATCATTAAACTCAAAAAAAAATTGGAAGAGGGTATAATTGGAAATATTTTGCAAGTTTCATCTTATTATGTTTATGGTTTATTAACTACCGGTACACATGCAATAGATACGTTGCAGTTTTTACTAGAAGGTTTGGCAGGCAAAATACATAAAGTTCACGGATTCGAAAACAAATTTGGTAACTTTGCATCATCAGATGATAAAAATTACGATGCAATACTTCAATTTCAAAATGGTCTTAAAGTTACTTTGCAATCATTAAATATTAAAAAATATGATATTTTTGACTTTTATATATACGGAACAAAAGGAAAAATTTTAATTACAGATATTGGTAGATCAATAATAAAATATAAAATTCAAAAGTCACCTGAACACACTGGATTTGAAGAATTAAGCAAACGACCAGAGAATCTATGCAAACCTAAACCTCGTAAACAATTTTTAAAATTAGCCGAAAATGCAATCGAATGTCTAAATAGAAAAAATGCAGCCCCCTTATGTAGCGCAACAGATAGTTACAAAGATATGGAAATTATTAATAAAATTATATTAAGCGCAAAGAATGGCTCAAAAGAAAAAAAAATAAAATTTGAATAAGTTTTTAAATTAATTATGTGTGGATTAGCAGCAATATTTGGTCAAGACCATTTAAATTCAAAAGAAATCAAAACAATGATTTCATCAATCGCACACAGAGGACCAGATCATCAAGGTTTTTTTGAAAATGAGAAAGTTCTAATGGGATCTTGCAGATTAAGTATATTTGATTTTTCAAGTAAAGGAAATATGCCAATGTCAGATAGAACTGGACGATACGTAATAATTTATAACGGAGAAATATATAATTTTAAAGAATTAAAAAAAAAATACGATATTATTACCAAATCAGAAACTGATACAGAGGTCCTAATAGAACTTTTTGCAAAATTAAATGTAGAATGTTTTAAATTGTTAAATGGTATATTTTCATTAATTATTTTTGATAATTTAGAAAAAAAAATATATAGTGCACGTGATAGATTAGGAGTAAAACCTCTATATTATTTGAAAAAAAATAATAACTTTTATTTTTGTTCAGAAATAAAAGGAATTTTAAGAGTTAATAAAAATATCCAAATAAATTCTGATATTGTAAAATTTTATTTAAATACTTCATTTTATGATTCATTTGAAGAAACTTTTTATAAAAATATTTTACAAGTTGAGCAGGGAACTTGCATAATTTTTGATCTAAATAAAAAAAGTTTAAATAAAAAAAGATACTGGGATTTGAATGATGATAAAACTTTAAATAGTTCATTTGAATTATTTGACCAACATTTAACTAATAGTTTTTTAATTCAACAAAGATCAGATACAAAAATTGGACTAAATGTGAGTTCAGGAGTAGATTCAAATTTAATGATATCTTACTTAAATTCAATTAATAAAGGCCAGAACAACATATTAGCAAATAGCTATTATTTTTCAGATCCAGAATATGATCACAGAAAAGATTTAAATGAAATGTCCCAAAATTATGGTTGGAAAATAAATTGTCATGAAATAAAAAGTCAGGATATTATTGAAAACTTTGAGGAAGTATCAAATTTTCAAGATGAGCCTTTTCCAGGAATTGTGACTATCGCAAAACATATACTTATAAAAAAAAGCTATCCTTCAGATTGTAAGGTAATACTTGAAGGACAAGGAGGAGATGATGCAGCGGGTGGCTACAAATATATTTATCCTTTGCATATTTTAGATTTAATTAAAAAATTTAGATTTTCCAATGCTTTTAATGAAGTAAAAGATTTTAAAATTAACGAAAGTATGAATAACAAAGATTTTTTTTCTTATTTTATTAATTCTTTAAAAGGATATTTTTATGGTGGAGTTTCAGCAGACGGAACAAAATCTAATTCAGAAGACTTATTTTTATTTAGCTCTAAAAAGAACCATAAAATGTATAAAATTATCCTTGAGAAAATTGCCCAAAATAAAAGTTTCTTAAAGAGAATTATTTATAGAGATATTTTTTATTGTAAATTGCCTAGAATATTAAGAAGTTGTGATAGAGCATCAATGGCATACAGTAAAGAACTTAGAGTTCCTCTTTTAGATCATAATATTGTAAATTTTTTATTTTCTATTGATGATAATAAAATGATTAACAAGGGTATTTTAAGAGATTACTATAGAAATTTTGCTTTAGGAAAATTTAAATATAATAAGTTTATAAAACAAAAAAAATACTATGTTTCTGACCCACAAACAAAATGGCTTAAAACGTCTCTTTTTAGTTGGATGTATGATATATTGTCATCTAAATCACTACAGATTGAAACATTGATAAATAAAAAAAAACTGACTGATTATTTAAATAATTTTAAAAAAAATGATAGAATTAAAAATTCAAATTTAATTTGGCAACTAATTAGTCTTGAACACTTATTAAAGAAAAATAGGTTAACAACTTTCTAAATATAATTTACGATAAAAAAATGAAAATAATAAAATACTCTAAAACATATACAAATGTATCAAAAATTCAGGAGGATTATATAAAAGAAAATTCCTTAAATTTAAAAAATATTTTGAAAATAAATAAAAAATATTCCTCACAAAAAAAAAGAAAAAATTGTAAAAATTGTAATAAAAAAATTAACAAACCTTTTTTTTCAAATTTTAAAGTTAAATATAGTATTTGTAAAACTTGTGGCCATCTAAATGGAGTTTACGAAAATACAAAAGAGTTTATTGATTGGGAATATTCAAGTTCAGCTGGATTATACTATGATAAGCAATACTCGAAGAAATTTGATAATAGAGTTAAAAATATATATTTACCAAAAGTTAATTTTTTACAACAGGTTATAAAAAAGAAAATAAAATTAATTGATATCGGTTCGGGGGGTGGACATTTTTTAAAAGCATTAGAGCATAAAAAAATTGAAGCAAAAGGTTATGAGGTTAGTAAATTTTTAGTAGATTTTGGAAATTCAAAACTAAAAAAAAATAGCCTTATTAAGGTTTCCGTCCAGGAAGCCTATAGATTAATGCAGAATGATAAAGAATCTAATGTAGTATCTTTAATTGGCGTTATGGAGCATTTAGAAAAGCCTAATGATTTTATTAAATCATTTTTAAAATCAAGTGTTGACTATTTATATATAGCGGTACCGCTATTTTCTTTAACTGCTTTTTTGGAGAATGTATTCCCAAAAGTATACCCTAGACATTTATCTGGGGATCACACTCATTTGTACACAGCAGATTCTCTAAATTATTTAGCTAAAAAAAATAATTTAAAAATTGTTGGTGAATGGTGGTTTGGTGCAGATTTTCCAGATTTATATAGATCACTGATAGTCTCTTCAAAAAAAATAGATAAAAAATTATATTTAAAACTTTTAAATAAAAATTTATTTGATGTAATAGACCAATTGCAAAATGTATTAGATAAAAATAAAATATGTTCTGAAGTTCACATGATTTTTAAAAAAAAATAATTATTAATGAAAAATACTAACTTTTATAAAGTTTTAAATTCTAAGATAAAAAAAAATAAGTGTTTAGTCGGTATTGTAGGTGTTGGCTATGTAGGTATACAACTAATAATTCAATTTAATAATAAAAAAATCAAAACAATCGGATTTGAAAAAGATATAAAAAAGACAAATTTGTTAAAGCAAGGTTTGTCACCATATTCATATATTAAAAATAAAAATATTAGAAACGTAAAAAAATTTAGCACATTTCAAAATAATTTTGAATCAATTCATAAATGTGATGTAATTATTATATGTTTACCGACTCCAATTAAAAAAAATACTAAACCAGATTTATCTAATATTGTCAGTTCCTTTAGCAAAATATCTAAAAAGTTAAGGAAGGGACAGTTAATAATATTAGAGAGCACAACATATCCTGGCACAACAAGAAATTTAATTGCTAAAAAAATAGGTTCTCGATTTAAGATGGGAAAAAATCTTTTTTTGTCTTACTCTCCGGAGAGGGAAAACCCAGGAAGTAAAATGAAATTTGAAGATGTAACAAAAATTTGCTCAGGTTATTCAAAAAATTGCTTAAATTTGTCTAAAAATCTTTATCAAAAAATAGTTAAAAAAGTTGTTAAATCAAACTCTTTGGAAGAAGCAGAAATGTCTAAGTTGCTTGAAAATATATATAGATCAGTGAACATTGGGTTGGTCAACGAAGTAAAGATTATTTTAAAGGCAATGAAATTAGACGTAAATAATGTCATCAAACTAGCCTCAACAAAACCATTTGGATTTAAAAGTTTCTACCCAGGTCCTGGTATAGGTGGACATTGTATACCGATTGATCCTTATTATTTATATTGGAGAGCAAAAGATTTTAACCAAGAGGCCAGATTTGTTAAATTAGCTGGAGAGGTAAATATTCAAACAACAAATTGGACAATAAAAAATATTATAAAAATAATAAAAAAAAACAGTGCAAATAAAAAGGGGAACAAAATTTTAATTTTAGGACTGGCTTATAAAAAAAACATTGAAGATTATAGGGAGTCAGCAGGTATTAAAATTATGAATGCATTGTTAAGAAAAAAATATATTGTTGAATATTCTGATCCATTTATTGATGCAGGTGTACCACTTATAAAACCAAATAAGAAAAGTATTTTATTAAATAAAAAAAATATTAGAAAGTTTGATTGTGTAGTTTTGGTTACAGATCACGATAAATTTAATTACAAATTAATTATGAAACATTCAAAGATTTTGGTAGATACAAGAAATAGAGTTTATAGAAATAAAAATTATTTTCCATTATAAATTAATTTTAATTTTAGAAAAATATTAAATATGCATAAAATTGAATTACTTTCTCATGACAAATTAGAAAAAATAAAAATTGTGAGTTTTATGAAAGATTATTATTTGTCTAAAGGATATTTAGAACTAGAAAAAAACAATTTAAATAAAAAATATTTACTTAAATTTTATTACAAAATTTTTAAAAAAGTTAAAATTATTTATAATTTAATTTATTATTCAAAGTTTAAATTTAAAGACCCTTCTAAAAAAAATATTATAATTTATGATTGTGAAAATAAAGATCAGCTACTGCAAGTTGTGCCAAAAGATGATTATGAAATTATTTCAAACAGGATTAACAAAATAAAAAAAATCTATATAAGTAAAAAAATTATTACTTATATTTTCAGAAATTTTTTGAAAAGATCATTAAAACAAAATTATATTGCTGCACTAATTAAAATTATTTCTCCAAAAGTTGTTATTACTAATGTTGAAAATTCATCAGATTTTCATATAAGTGCAAAAATATTTGCCAACTCTAAAATAAAGTTTTTAGCAGTACAAAACTCATTTTGGGTAAAACAAGAAATTGCGCTTATTGACCAGGCTGTAGGAATCTACATACCTGAGTTTTTGTGTTTTAGCGAATATGAAGAACAAGTTTTCAGTAAAAAAATTTGTGATGTTAAAAAGTTTTCTGTTATAGGATCCCTTAGATCATCTTTAGCTAGAGAATATGTAAAAAAAAATAATATTAATATTAATCCTGATAAATATGATATTTGCTTGATTTCTGAACCTAATGCTCAAATGATACCAGAGTTTGAATATATAGATAAGTTTGAAGAAGCACCAGGAATAATTGCGGAGTATACACATCGACTTTGTAAAAATAAAAATTTAAAACTAGTTTTTTCAGGAAAAAATAAAATTGGTGAAGATTTTTCCGATGAAGAAATTTACTATTATAAAGAATTTCTTAAACACTATGATTTTAAAATATCTCAATCAAAGAGAGAAGATTATGGAACCTCAATTAATGTTATGCAAAGCAAATTAGTTATAGGACATTTTTCAACTGTGTTGCGAGAAGCTGTTTCATTTAAAAAAAAAGTACTTGTATATAATTTTACTGGCCATCCAGATGTTATTTATCCATCAGGAGGATTGTGCATATTAAATAACTCTTCCTATGATGAATTTGAAAAAAGGGTTCTCGAAATATTATCTTTAAATACTACTCAATATGAAGATAAATTATCTAAAAAAATGGATTTTATTATGAGTGGAAAATCAGATACCGCCGACCATCTGCGAGAAAGATTAAAAGAAATAATAGGCTAAAAAACCAGCAAATTGCAATATTTTAAAGATTATTCTTTACCGTTCAATAAGTGAACGTTATACTGTTCAATAATTGAACAATATGAAAAACAAACAAGAGCACTTTGATATTTTAAGAAAGATACAAAAGAAACCAAACGCAAGCCAACGAGAGTTAGCTTCGGACCTAGGTTTTAGTTTAGGGAAATTAAATTATTGCCTTAAAGCATTACAAGAAAAAGGATTTGTTAAAATTAAAAATTTTAATAAAAATCCAAATAAAATCAACTATTTTTACATTTTGACCCCTAAAGGTGTTGCAGAAAAAACCAAACTTACTCTCGATTTTATGAAAAGAAAGATGAAAGAGTATGATGAGTTAAAAAAAGAAATGGAGTAGACCGTGTGGACTGTAATTAAATTTGACAAAAAGCAATTCCATTTTTTTAAAAATGAATTAAAAAATAAATTGAGCAAAGATTATTTTTTATACTCACCAAAATTACTAATCCACAAGTATAAAAACAATAAACTAATAAAAAAAGAATTTAATATATTGGGAGATTATGTTTTTTGTTATGATAAAAAACTAAAAAACAAAGAAGTATTATCTCAATTAAAATTTGTAAAAGGATTAAAATATATACTTGATGGTTTTTTGTCCTCACAAGAAGAAATAGAAGAATTTATTAGTAAATGTAAAGAATATGAAAATAAAAATGGTTATATAACACAAAACATTTTTCAACTTCAAGAGGATTTAAATTACAAATTTGCATCAGGGCCATTCGTAGATAAAATTTTTCGAATAATCAATATCCAACAAAACAAAATTAAAATTTTAATGGGAAACTTAAAAACAACGATTAATAAAAAAGAATTTTTGTTTAATCCTGCTTAAAAATAATAAAATGTGCTCATCTAGTAATGTAAAATACGTTTTTTGCAAAGTGCGGAGCTTTGAGTAAACTTTTTTTCTAATCCATTATTATAAATTAAAAATGTTCAGCAAGTTAAAAACGATACTATCAAAAAAACAATTAACTTATTTTTATTTTTTTATCTTTTTATCTTTGATCGTAATGATTTTAGAAACTATTGGTATTGGTCTCGTAATTCCATTTATACAAGTTTTTATTAATGATGGAATTCATCCTAAATTAATAGAAATTTTAAATACTTTTAATATTTTTCCTGAAACGAAAGCAGATTTAATTTTTATTCTAATAATGATTCTCGCTATCGTCTACACTTTTAAAGCTTCTTTTTTGACGTATGTATCTTACATTCAATTAAAGTACCTAGCAGACTTAAGGATTTCATTAACAAATAGACTTTATTCTATATACTTAAACAAACCTTTCAAATTTCATTTAAATAATAATTCATCTAATCTAATTAGGAATGTTAATGAAATTGAACTTGTTGTTTATGTTTTAAAATCGTTAATTTTACTAATAAGTGAAACATTAGTATTTTTAGGTATTTCTGTATTTGTAATATTTTATGAACCGTTAGGTTCACTTGTAGTAATTACATTTTTAGGTTCATTTGGTTATTTATTTTTTAGAAAAGTACAAATAAAAGCAAAATCATGGGGTGAGACAAGACAAATACATGCTGGATTAAGTCTAAAATATTTACAAGATGGGTTTGGATCAATTAAAGATATAAAAATTTTACAAAGATCAAGTGAATTTATTAAAGTTTTTACGAATAATAATAAAATACTTAATACATGTGAAATAAAACAAAATTTTGTAGATTCGTTGCCACGACTTTGGTTGGAATGGTTGGCGATACTAGGGTTTATCTTACTGATACTGTTGATGATTTTTCAAGGTAAAGAACTATCATATATAGTTCCTTTACTGGGTTTATTTGCAGCTGCAGCTTTCAGAATAATGCCTTCTCTAACTAGAATTATGAATGCTATACAGGGCATGTTGTATGATCATGCAGTTTTTAATGTTGCGTTGACTGAATTTCAAAAAGAAAATTTACAAAATAATTATAGCAGAAAAAAATTAGGTAATATTTCACTAGAAAAAGAAATTGAACTTAAAAATATAGATTTTAAATATTCTAATACAGGGCCAGTTATATTGAAAAATATAAACTTAAATATTGATAAAGGAACTACCGTTGGTTTAATTGGTGAAAGTGGAATTGGAAAAACAACCCTAATAAATATAATTTTAGGTCTTTTGAATCCTAGCAGCGGCACTATAAAAGTAGATGGTACAAGTATTTTTGAAAATACTGAAAGTTGGCAAAATCAAATTGGTTATGTACCTCAGAATATTTATCTTACAGATGATACAATAAGAAAAAACATAGCATTTGCTTTACCTGAAGAAAAAATTGATAAGGATGCAATAAATAAAGCAGTTAAAAATGCTCAACTAGATAGTCTGATTAACAGTTTAGATAAAGGTGTAGAAACGAAGGTTGGTGAATCTGGTGACAGAATTTCAGGAGGGCAACGTCAACGTATAGCCATAGCAAGAGCATTATATTCTAATCCTAAAATTTTAATTTTAGACGAATGCACTAACTCATTAGATTTAGAAACCGAAAAACAAATTATAAATGAAGTCAACGCTCTAAAGGGTAAAAAAACTATTATTATGATTACACATCGCTTATCAACTTTAAAGAATTGCGATTATATTTATGAGATAGATAAAGAGGGTTTAAAGATTCAATAAAATTAAATAATGAGTAACAGAATATTAATAATTGGTGGTGCCGGGTATATTGGTACAGTTGTGACTAAGCATCTCTTAGAAAAAAAATATTATATTTCATGTTTAGATAATTTAATTTATGAACATTCTCATTCTTTAGAAGAGTTTAAAAAAAATAGTAAATTCAATTTTGTTTATGGAGACTTAAGAGATAAAATTCTTATAAACAAATTATTAAACTCATGTGATGCAGTAATTATTCTTGCAGGTTTAGTTGGGGATCCAATAACTAAAAAATATCCCGAAGTATCAGAAAAAATTAATAATATTGGAATTAAAAATTTAATTAATAGTTGTAAGAATAAAAAAATAGAAAAGGTCATTTTTGTTTCGACATGCTCAAATTATGGTTTAAGCAAAACTAATTCTTTATTAAGTGAAAATGCTGAACTTAAACCAATATCATTATATGCAAAGCAGAAAGTTGATGTAGAAAAATATATTTTAGCTCAACAAAATAAAGATACTTTTGATTTTAGCCCCACTATTTTAAGATTTTCTACTGCATTTGGACTGTCCCCACGAATGAGGTTTGATTTAACGATCAACCAATTTTCTAAATCAATTTTTGAAAAAGAAAAACTAGAAGTATTTGATTCAGACACTTGGCGACCTTATTGTCATGTTAATGATTTTGCTAGAGCCCTTGAAGTCATATTAACTGTAGATAAAAAAACAACTAATTTTGAAGTATTTAATGTAGGCGGAGATAGAAATAATTTTACAAAAAAACAAATAGTAGAGCAAATATTTAAATTTTTACCCAGTGATAAAGTTTCATTTACAAATAAAACAAGAGATGCAAGAAATTATAAAGTGAATTTTTCTAAAATTTATAAAACTCTAAATTTTAAAATAAAATATTCGGTAAGCGACGGAATTGAAGAAATGATAAGTTTTTATAAACAGAACGCAAAAAGAATGGATTTATTTAAAAATATAAAATTCGGTAATAACGTTATAAATTTAAAACATTTATGAAAACTATTTCACCAAGAGTAATCGTTAAACAAATTCAAAAAGTAATCGGAAAAGGATCTCATCAATTACACGAACCTTATTTTTCAGGAAAAGAAATAAAATACCTGAACGACACAATCAAAAAAAATTTTGTATCTTCCGCTGGAGCTTATGTAAATAAATTTGAAAAAAAAATTGTAAAATATACTGATACAAAATTTGCTGTAGCAGTAGTTAATGGAACTCAAGCAATATATATTTCTCTTAAAGCTTGCAACGTGCAGAGAAACGAAGAAGT
>CACIPU010000006.1 GCA_902588625.1 uncultured Pelagibacteraceae bacterium
AGTCATAAAAGGAATTGCTGCAGCAAAAAAAGCTGGATTAAAAATTAAAATCAATACTGTAGCTTTAAAAGGAATTAATGATGATGAAATTTTAAGTCTAGTTAGTTGGTGTGGTGAGAATAAATTTTCACTAACTTTTATTGAAGTAATGCCAATGGGTGAAATCGGGGAAAAAAGAGTAAACCAGTACATACCTTTAACTGAAGTAAAAAGTTTAATTCAAACAAAATATAGTTTAACAAAAGACTCTTTAAGAACCTCAGGTCCAGCAACATACGTACATTGTCACGAGACAGATCAAAAAATTGGTTTTATTACACCTAATACACATAATTTTTGTGAGTTATGCAATCGAGTAAGAGTTACGTGTACAGGAGAAATGTATATGTGTTTGGGGCAGCAAGATAAAGCAGATTTAAAGACACCTTTAAGAAAAAGTGAGAATAATCAAATTTTAAAAGACGCTATATACGAAGCTATTTCAAGAAAACCTAAAGGTCATGATTTTATTATTAATAGAAAAAAAGAAGAAAAGTTTGTTCCTCGACATATGAATGTAACAGGTGGATAAAATGGAAATTCAATTAAAACTTTATGGCTCATCAAAAATATTAAGTAATAAAGAAATTTTACATATTAAACTTCCAAATAATTCAAATATACAAAAACTTAGAAGTGTATTAAATAAAATTATTTCTGAAAAATATTTAAAAAACAATTTACAAAATTTATCCAAAACGGCAGCTTTTTTTAGTGAGGCAGATGAAGTTGTTAATGACAATTACAAATTAAAAGATAAAGAGTTAATTTCAATTATTCCTCCAATTGGCGGCGGTTAATGACACTACATACTTTGTTAGTTGATGCAAAAGAAGAAAAGATATCTTCAGAAAAAGCAAAAAAATTTATTCTATCTGAAGAAAATGGGGCTGAATCTATTTTCATTGGAAGAGTAAGAAATGAAAATAATGAAAAAAAAGTAAAAGCGGTTACTTACGATGCGCATGATAAAGCTGTTATAAAATCCTTTAAATCAATATGTACTGATGCAAAAAACAAATTTGATAAAAATGCCAAAATTTTTTTAGAGCATGCTAAAGGATATGTGCCTGTTGGAGAAATATCCATTTTAATAGCAGTTGGGTCGGGACATAGAGATGAGGCTTTTAAAATTTGTAGATATATATTAGAAGAAATAAAACATCAGTCGCCTATATGGAAAAAAGAACATTATATCGAAGGCAAAGAAGAATGGTTGCCAGGACACTCTATAAGACCAAAAGAAGAGGTTAAATAGTATGGAAAAGGATAAAGTTAATTCAGCAATTTTAATTGTTTTAATCGCAGGTATATTTTGGTCTTTTGGCGCATATGTCGTTCGTTGGATCGAGGATGCACGCTCTGTTCCTTGGCAGTATCTTTTTTTTAGAGGTTCTACTATTTTTATATTAATAAATATTTACTTATTTTTAAAAGAAGGAAAATCATTTACTAATAATTATAAAAATATTGGATCTTCAGGAATTATAGGTGGTGTAGCTTTAGGCTGTGCCATGATGTGTTTTATATGGTCAATCACTCATACAACTGCGGCAGTTACACTTTTAATGTTAGCTGCCATGCCATTTATGACTGCTATATTAGGATATGTCTTTCTTAAAGAAAAAGTTTCAACTATCACTTTTACTTCGATTGTTGTAGCAGCTATTGGCATTATCTTTATGGCTTTTACTAGCAGATATGTTGGAACTTTATTTGGTTTAGCTATTGGTCTTTTATCATCATTTGGATTTTCAATTTTTTCTGTTTCTTTGAGATGGAAAAAAAATACTCCAACATTCACAACCGTAGCTGTTGCTGGATTTTTTTGTGCAACTTTTTCATTTATTGTTTTAATGTTCAATGATACTGAGTTCTTTACCACATTTAGAAACTCATCATTATCTGCTTTACATGGATCTCTAGTTTGTGCTGGAATGATACTTTATTCAATCGGTTCAAAGCATCTTCCTGCAGCAGATCTAACTTTGCTTTCTTTAACAGAAGTTCTAGGGGGAATTTTTTGGGTATGGGTTCCTTTTATGGGCATAAATGAAATTCCATCTACTAATACTATAATTGGAGGAAGTATTATTACTTTTGCTCTTTTATTTTATAGTTTGAACACTAAAAGAAATAGAAGATTTATCGGTCTTAACTAATGTCGCAGTGACAATCTTGGAACTTAAAATTTCATTTAATTAATATAGAAGTAGATCAAATTTATGAATAAATTTTTTGCATTAATACTGATCTTATTTGTTTCTCAAACAGCTTTTGCTGCTGATCAAACCATAGAAATGCTTAATAAATTAGGTAAAGAAAATATGGTTTACTCGAAAAAAATCGTAAAAGTCGATGTTGGAGATACAGTTTTCTGGAAATCAACAAAACCTGGTCATAATGTGGAATTTATTAAAGGCGGAGTCCCAGAAGGGGTGGAAAAATTTAGATCTCCTTTAAGCAAAGATACAGAGTATAAATTTGAGATTCCTGGAATTTATGCTTATTGGTGTACACCGCACAAAGGAATGGGAATGATTGGTTTTGTTATTGTTGGCAATGATAAATCAAATTTAGAATCTTTAAAAAAAGTAAAGTATCAAGGAAAATCGAAGAAAATAGCTGAAGAGCTTATAAGTTCTTTATAATTTTTAATTTGGATTTTTTTTTAAAGTTTCAATATAATCTATAACTTCTTGAAATTTTTTGTCATCAATATCTTTATAACTATTTTGAAATCTTGACTTTACAGATATTGCAACATGTGCATATGGGTTACGACCTCTAGGATGATTTGGATGATCAGGTAATTGACCTTTTAAATAATCGCCAGCTTCCTGTATGATTTTCCAGAGTTTACTTGCGTTTTCTTTGTTCACTCTTCCTCTTTTCTTGTTTTATCTCTTCTTTTTGTATTTTTAATATTATTTTTTATCTGTATTTGATAGATCAGCAGCTGTGGTAGGATCTAGTTCAATACCAAGAGGTGTAATATTTCTAGGTAATGGAGTAAATGTAGAATCTGGATTATCTTCGTAATCTCTTTTTGTAATTCTGTACATTCCAAATAAACCAATTAGTAAATGAAAAATACCTAAAAAAATAAAAAATCCATTGACCCCATATATTTTCATAAAAACTGAACATAGAAAAGGGCCACCCATTGCTCCGATTCCAAATATGATTTGTAATCCTGCACCAGCAGCAACAAATCTTTCTTTTTCAATGAAATCATTTACGTAAGCCAAGTTTAGAGTAAACATGGGAAGAGCAAAACCTGCGTATAAAATTACAAATATAAAAAATATTATTTTATTAACCCCAAAACTAGATGCTAAATACATATTTTGCATAGAGGCTCCCGATGAAAGTATTGCCATAACACAAAAAAAGGTAGACAAGATTGTGCAAGCAATAATAATTATCCTCCTATCATGTCTATCTGAAAAATAACCTATAGGAAACTGAAAAAGTGCTCCTGAAATTGTTATTAAAAATAAAAAAACAGAAATCTCAAAAATAGTAAAATTAAGTGTAGTAGCATAAACAGCACCAACTCCAAATATTGCCGAATGAATTAAACCTGTGCAAAACATACTAAAAGTTCCGAGCGGAGAAATATTATATAATTGTTTGATTTTCATAAAACTAATCTTTTTAAATTTTGGCGCTGATCTTTTTACAAGTAATATTGGTATCAAAGCGATTGAAAATAATAATGATATCAGTATAAAAGGCTCATATTGATCTGGTTTATTAAAGTTTAATAGCAGCGTGCCAATAGCAAGACCAATAAATGTTATGAACATATAAATAGAAAGTACTCCACCTCTATTTCTATTCGTAGCTCTGTCATTAAGCCAACTTTCTACTACTATATAGACTCCAATAAGACTGAAGCCAGTAAGAAATCTAGCAAAGGTCCATATAATTGGATCTACAAAAATTGCATGAATTAAAATAGATAAAGAAGCCATAGAAGCAAAGGCTGCAAAAACTCTAATATGCCCAACTTTACTTACAAGATTTGGTACCATGTTAGCACCAAAAAAATAACCAACAAAGTAGCCAGACATTATTATTCCAGTAGTAACAAAACTAAAGTCTTCAATTACCGATCTGACCTGTAACAAATTTCCTTGAAATCCATGTGCTGTAATAAGTATTGCAAAGCCAGAAAAAAGGGCCCATGAATTTTTAAATATTTTGAACATAATTGTTGAGTAATTATGCTTTCATTATATAAATTGCAACTAGATAATTTCAAAAAACTACCTTTTTTTTAAGCTCAATATAGAGTGAATAGCAATTGTTATGATAATGATCACTCCTCCAAAAACTGTTTCTATGCTTGGTGACTCTTTTATAACAAGCCAAACCCATAAAGGACCAAATATAGTTTCTAAAAGAAAAAAGAGGTTAACCTCTGCTGCAGTAATATATCTTGGAGCTATCGTGACAAGAACAAATGGTATAGCAACACACATAATACACATCAAAGGAATAATTATAAAATCGTTTCCTTTTAAAGTTAAATTATCTGCAAAGTAAAATGCTACAATAGCTACTAATAGTTTACCAAACATAGCTGATGGAACCAAATCAATTTTTTTTGCAGATCTTATAATTACCGCACCAGTAGCTAAACCAAATGCTGTTAATAGACCTAAAGCATTACCTAATAAGTCACCCGCATCCACAGCATCATAAAAAATATAAATTACCGACAAAGTAGTTATAATAATAGCTATCCAAGTTTTTTTATCAGGGGACTCTTTTAAAAATATAAAACTAAGAATAGCAGAAAGCATAGGAGCTAAAGCAATCATAATAAGAGTATTTGCAACATTAGTATTTTCTATTGAAATAACAAAAGTAATATTTGTAACAGAGAACGTTAAAGCATACGCAACACCTCTCCAACCATTACTAATTGTTTGTTTAATGAAATTATTTTTATAAAGTAATAATAAACCAAAAAAAACAACAGCAAATGGTATAAAGCCTCTGTAAAAAATTAAGTTCCAGGAATTAATACCAGCCACACGAATTAAAAGAGAATCCGGAGTCAAAAATATAACAGCTGTAAAAGCCATTAACATTCCTTTTTTTTGATTGCTAAAAGTCATATTTTTTATTATTGACAATATTTGCACGATTAGATACAGTTATAAATAGCGCTGAGTTAAATCTACTTGCGAGCGCTTTATAAATCCTGCTAAAGCGATTTTCTCGTACCACCGCTTTAGCCGGTGGTTTTTTTTTAGAAATCAGATTCAATTAAAAACCGGGTATTTAACCGAATTGTGCACCCGACATTCGTCAAAGCACTAAAACCGGAGGAGGATAGACATGAAGAATAAGAGAGCAATGTCTAAAGATAAAAAAAGAAGTTTAGTCGAAAGATTAAATTCAGGACCAGTAATCTGTGCAGAGGGATTTCTTTTTGAAATAGAAAGAAGAGGATATATGTCCTCGGGAGAGTTTGTTCCGATGGTAGCTTTGAATCACCCGGAAGCCCTAGAAAATTTGCATAGAGATTTTCAACATGCAGGCTCTGATATTGTTCAAGCATTTACTTATAATGGACATCGTGAAAAAATGCGTGTTATTGGTAAAGAAAAACTATTAGAACCGCTTAATAGATCTGCATTGAAAATTGCAAAAAAGGTTGCAACTAGCCCAATCGGAGCTGAGCATAATTTAATGGCTGGAAATATTTCAAATTCAAATATTTGGAATGACAATGATCCAAAAACACATAAAGAAGTTGAAAAAATGTTTTCAGAAATGGTTGGTTGGGCGGTCGATGAAGGCGCAGATATGCTGATCGGTGAAACTTTTTACTATGCTAAAGAGGCTTACACGGCTTTAAAGGTTATGAAAAAAACAGGTCTGCCAAGCGTCATTACGATTGCACCTATGGGTGAAAATATTATGAGAGATGGCGTTTCAATCATAGATACTTGTAAAGAATTAGAACAATTAGGAGGAGATGTAGTTGGAATGAATTGTTTTAGAGGTCCAAATACAATGATGCCATATATTAAAGAGGTTAGAAAAGCTTTAAAATGTCATATAGCTGCTCTACCTATTAATTTTAGAACGACTAAAGATCATCCTACTTTTTTTAATTTGCCAGACAACAATGGATGCACATGTCACACACCTCACAAGACACCATTTCCTACAGCATTAGATCCAATGCAATGCAACAGATATGAAATTGGAAAGTTTGCAAAAGAAGCTTTTAGTCTTGGAATAAATTATCTAGGTGTCTGCTGTGGCGCAAACCCAATGCTAATTAGAGAGGTGGCAGAATCTGTTGGATTGACAGTACCGGCAAGCAGGTACAAGGAGGATATGTCTACTCACATGCTATTTGGAACACATGAAAGAATTCCAAAACATCAAAAGGACTATCAAGATAAAGCTTAATTATGTTATAGTTTGTCAAAATTTAATAAATTATGATAAAGCAAATAACAAGCAACGAAGTAAAAGAACATGTAAAAAATAATCCTCAATCTATATTGTTAGATGTAAGAACAGAAGAAGAATGGAATGTGGATGGAAAACCAGATGGTGAAAAAATTGGTTTAAAGACTTATTTTTTAACAATACAAGATGAAAATTTTATCAATGACTTTAAAAAATTGGGCATCAATAAAGATACAGAAATATTAACTATGTGTATGGGTGGTGTTAGATCCCAAGCAGCAGCTGAACTTTTAATAAAAGAAGAATATAAATGTACAAATGTTTCTGATGGTTTTCTAGGCAATTCTGTCAGTCCAGGCTGGAAGAACTCAGGGCTGCCCAGCAAATAATGTTTTATATAGAATAAGGTTTTCTACCAAATATTTTTCTAACAAAAGGCTTGAAATCTTTAAGTGTTAATGATTTAAAATTTGGATCAAATGATTTTTGGTCCCATTTTTCACAGAAATTTATAGTATCATTATAATATTTATGCCCTTTGAATTTTTCTCGTTCATTCCTATTTCCACCCAGATGATGAGCAAAGTAATACATTTGAAATACTCCATGTTTTTCTATTATCCAATGAGTCTTTTCACTTACATACGGTTTTAAAATAGCAGCAGCGCATTCAGCATGATTTAAAGGAGCTAACTCATCTCCAATATCATGCAATAAACAGGCGACCACCATTTCATCACTGGCTTTTTCATTTAAAGCTCTTGTTGCTGTCTGGAGAGAATGTTCTAATCTAGTTATTTGATAACCTTCCAAAGTATCTTTTAATCCACCCATGAACTTTAATAGTCGATCAGCAGTTCCATTTATATACTTTTGTTCATGTTTATCTAAAAAAAGATATTCTTCTTTGGTCCCATCTTTCATTTGATTAAATTTTACTTTTTCCATTTTAAGTTAAACTTTCTTTCTAAATGTCTTAACTTTCCTTCAGTTGAATCATGGTCGATATAACATCCCTTTAAATATCTTTTACCTTCACTAACATCATAAGAAGTTCTTCCATGTAATAATCTATGATTATCCATCATTAATAAATCACCTTTTTCTAATCTAAATTTTATTTCAAATTTTGATGAGGCATAAAGATCAGCAATTAATTTTCTAGCTTCATAAAATTTTTTAAGTTCATTTTTTTCTAAAGCTGGCACATAATCTAATCTTGTACTATATCTAACCTGTTTAACTTTATTATTTTCATCTAATTCAATTAATTCTCCCCAATTTTCAAGAATTATAGTTTTGTCAACAAACCTAAATCTTACTTTAGTTTTCGTAAGTATTTTAAATAAATCTTCATGATTTTTTCTTAAATATTTTGCAACAGAAAAACCATCAACTAAAGTTGAAAAACCACCTTTCACTTCATTTTCAATACAGTGTAAGAGTTGTATACAAGGAATTGGTTTTCTATAAGGGTTATCAGTATGTGGAGTAAGAGCTATAGAAGTATAAGCTAAATCATTGGGTTTTGGTACAGACCTAACACTAAATGACTCACCAAAGTTTGTTGGTCTAATTGTTCCAATAGAATTAGCAAAATTTACTATATAATTATCTTCCAGAGGAACATTTTTAAAAATTACAAAACCATATTTATAAAAATTTTGTAATAAATTATACATTTCTTTTGTTTCAAAAATATCTTTTTTGTATAGAGCCTTTGGCTTTTTATTGAGACTAGAATCCCATAAAACTATATTTTCCAAAGGTTCTTTTTTATTTATTTCATATAGCAAACTTTTAACTTCATATTCAAATTTTACTCCGTCTGTAAATTCAATATTAAGGTGGCCATTATTCATTGATGCATTTTTTATTCCTAGTTTTTGATCAAGTTGAGATGGGTCATACAACCTTTGATCATTATACTTATCCACTAAATTTTCTGTTTTTGCTCTTTCTCTTAACCAAAGAGGATGTATTTCAAAGCTTTCATTTGAAAGGTTAACTAAAACAACATTATTTTCTTCTATTTCTATTTTCACTTAGCTGCTCTCTTAATTCTTTATGTTCACAATATACAATGTGATAAGAAGATTAAAAAGTAGGAAAATGAAAACTAAAGATATATTTATTGCATTATTGGTACCTATCATTTTAGGATTTGGCTTTGTTATCGCAAAGCCAGCTATGCAGTATTTTCCACCATATTTACTAATGGGAATGCGTTTTACTATACCAGCTTTAATGCTTGTATGGTGGTTTCCATTACCAAAAGGTTTGTATTTTGATTTATTTAAAGTTTCATTAATAGGAAGCACTTTACAATATGGCTTAACTTATACAGGGCTAAATATTATTGATGCTTCCTCAGCCGTCCTTCTTGTTATGCTAGAAGTCCCCTTTGGAATAATAATTGCATTTTTTTTATTAAAAGAAATTCCTACTATAAAGAATATAGTTGGTTTAGTTATAGCCTTTATTGGAGTGTACATTTTAACCGGTGCACCAAATCTTGAGGGAAAATATATTGGAGTAATACTAGTTTTATCTGGTTCATTTACTTGGGCGCTTGGAGCAGTGATGGCAAAACCCTTAAGTAAAAAAATTGGTGCATTTGCTTTAATGACTTGGTTGTGCGTTTTTTCAGGACCGATGTTATTACTTATATCTTTTGTTTTTGATGGGAATCCAATGATCTACATTTTAAATGCAAATATTAATAGTTTTTTAACAGTAATTTTTCTTGGATTTTTTATGCAGCCAATTGGTTATGCTGCTTGGTACTATGTTTTAAAAAGATATCCAGTTAATAAAGTTATGCCTGTTTTGCTTATACTGCCTGTGACTGGATTAGTTACATCCATTTTTTTACTAGGAGAAGATCCACCAAAGCAAGTTTTTCTAGGTGGATTCGTTATAATTTCTGGAGTAGCGTTAATATTATTTACAAAGACAAATAAAAATAAGAAGGAGAAGAAATGAAAATAGGATTTATAGGTTTGGGTAATGTAGGCGGAAAGCTTGCAGGAAGTTTAATAAGGAATAAATTTGATGTAATTGTAAGGGATTTAGATAAAAAGTTAACAAAAAAATTTTTAGACCTAGGAGCATCCATCGCAAGCAACGCAAAAGATTTAGCTGAAAAAACTGATCTTATTATAACTTGCCTTCCTTCCCCCGAAATTTGTTCAAAAGTTATGGAGTCCGAGGATGGGGTTATAAATGGATTGTCAAAAAATAAAATTTGGTTAGAAATGAGTACAACAGATAGTGCTGAAATAAAAAGAATTGGAGCTCTAGTTAAAGCAGCTGGTGCTATCCCTTTAGATTGCCCAGTAAGTGGAGGATGTCACCGTGCAGCTACAGGAAATATTGCAATCTTAGTTGGTGGAGATAAAAATGCTTTTAATAAAATTTTACCAGCTTTATCTGCAATGGGTAGAAAGATTTTACATACTGGAGAACTTGGTAGTGCTTCAATTTTAAAAGTGATTACTAATTATTTAGCATCAGTAAATCTTGTTTCAGTGGGTGAAGCTTTAACAGTTGCAAAAAAAACAGGTATGGATTTAAAAACAACTTATGAAGCTATCAAAATATCTTCAGGAAATTCTTTCGTTCACGAAACAGAAAGCCAAGTTATTTTAAATGGATCGTATAATATAAGCTTTACAATGGATTTAGTTTTAAAAGATATGGGTCTCTTTAACGATTTATCAATAAAGAATAATATCCCTCTAGAGCTATCACCTTTAGTTTTAAATATATTTAAAGATGGAGAAAAGAAATATGGTCCAAGAGCATGGTCATCAATGATAGTAAAAAGACTAGAAGACGCATGTAATATTAATTTAAGAGCAGACGGTTTTCCTGCTGAATTAACCGATTCTGAACCGGAGGAAAAAGGTCATCAAATATAATTTTTATGATAATAATTTGAAATGCTAGACAAAAGAAATTTTTATATAAATGGAAAATGGGTAACCCCTTCAAAACCAAATGATTTTGAGGTTATAAATCCATCAAATGAAGAACCTTTTGCTATAATTTCATTGGGATATAAGGAAGATACAGATGCAGCGGTAGATGCAGCTAAAAATGCATTTAGCAAATGGAAAGAAACTTCAAAAGAAGAACGAATAAGTCTTTTAGAAAAATTACTTAAAATTTATAAAAAAAGATTTGACGAAATGACAGAAGCTATTACGACCGAAATGGGCTCACCTATAGATTACTCGTCTTCAACACATACAGTTTCTGGCCAATCCCACTTAGAGGATTTCATATTGAGATTAAAAGAATTTAACTTTGAAGAGCATTTTGACTCAAAGTCAAATAATTACATAAGTTATGAACCTATAGGTGTATGCGGTTTAATTACACCGTGGAATTGGCCAATTAATCAAATTGCACTAAAAGTAATACCAGCAATTGCTACGGGATGTACAATGATACTTAAACCATCTGAGATAGCACCTGTTTCCGCAATGCTTTTTGCTGAAATGATAGATGAAGCAGGTTTTCCATCTGGAGTTTTTAATTTAGTTAATGGTGATGGAGCTGGCGTAGGAACATATATATCTGCTCATCCTAACGTCGATATGGTTTCCTTTACAGGATCAACTAGAGCAGGAAGATTAATTTCGAAAAATGCAGCTGATACAATTAAAAGAGTTTGTTTAGAATTAGGAGGTAAAGGTGGAAATATTGTTTTCGCCGACTCTTATCCAAATGCAGTTAGAGATGGAATTAGAAATGTAATGAGTAATTCTGGACAATCATGTGATGCCCCAACAAGAATGTTGGTTGAAAAATCAATTTATAAGAGAGCTATTAAAGAGGCGGCCGACGAAGCAAAGTTAATTAAAGTTGATTTAGCTTCTAAGAGAGGTGCTCACATAGGTCCAGTAGTTTCAAAAACACAATATGATAAAATTATAAATTTAATTAAAAGCGGAATAGATGAAGGTGCAACATTAGCTGCCGGAGGCCCTGATCTTCCAAATAATTTAAATAAGGGCTATTTTATTAAACCAACCATTTTCACAAATGTTACGAATGATATGCAAATTGCAAAAAAAGAAATTTTTGGACCAGTTCTATCAATAATATCTTTTGAAACTGAAGAAGAAGCAATTAAGATTACTAATGATACAGAATATGGTCTTGGCAATTATTTACAAACTGAAGATAAAGAAAAAGCAAAAAGAGTTGCAAAAAAATTAAGATCAGGAGTTGTATACATTAATGGGAACGCTGCTGATGCGGGAACCCCTTTTGGGGGATATAGACAGTCTGGAAATGGTAGAGAAGGTGGCACATGGGGATTAGAAGAGTTCTTAGAAGTAAAAACAATTACTGGATGGAAATAATTCTTTGCTAATAAAAATGAACAAAAAAGATAAGTTAAAATATTATAAATTTTTAAATTCACTTCCAAAAAAACTTAATAAAATTTATTTTTTAAAATTGAAGGGGAAATTTAAATTAAATAATAAATCGAAAAAGAAAAGTGGATTTGACCCAGTCACTAATATAGATAGAGCTTTTGAATTATTTTTAAGAAAAGAAATTTTAAAAATTTTTCCTAACGATGGTATTGTCGGAGAAGAGTTCGGTAAAAGAAAAACAAAAAGTGGTTGTACATGGGTACTTGATCCAATTGATGGAACCAGATCATTTGTTATAGGTAGCCCAACTTGGAGTAATTTAATAAGTGTAAATTATAAAAAAGTTCCTATTTTAGGATTAGTAAATTTTCCTATACTAAAAAAATATTATATTACAGGAGCAAATCACGAATCTTATTTAGTTGAAAATAATAAGTTTAGAAAACTTCGTGTTGCAAAAGATACACCATTTAAAAAAACTAAAATGGCAGGCAGCTTTTTTGGTTGGTTACCTTTAAAAAAACAGATAAAGATAAGTAAATTAGTCAGTTTAATGAGGTTTCCATGCTCAGACGCTCTAAGTTACTGTCAACTTTGTGAAGGCAAATTAGACGCTGTAATCCAATGTTCGAACAAAATATGGGATGTTCATCCAATGATACCTTTAATTAAGAACGCTGGTGGTTTAATAAATACATGGAAGAATAAAGACGCAAAACTAGCAGGTAATATCGTTGCAAGTTCAAATATAAAGACCCACAAAAAACTCCTAAAAATGCTTAAACCAGTAGCTTGAATAAATGGCTCACTTATTAATTCATAGAGGCTTAGCAAAAAAAAACTTTAAAGAAAACACTATTTCAGCATTCAGATATTGTTTTAAAAAGAAATATGGTATCGAAACAGATATTCATTTTACCAAAGATAATAAGATAGTTTGTTTTCATGATTTTAATCTAAAAAGTAAATTTAAAATTAATAAATTTTTAAAGAATAATAGTTATCAATATTTGTTGAAAATTAGTAAAAGAAAAAAACAACCTATTCCGTTACTTAATGACTTGATAAAACTATCTAAAAATAAAAGATTTTTAATGTTAGAAATAAAACCTTTACTTACTAAAGAAAATCTCAAAACTTTGTTAAAAGAAATTAAAAAATTAAAAAATTATTCTCTAACTTCTTTTAAAGAAAAAAATATTACTAATTTATATAAAATGAAAAAAAAATTGAATTTAGGTCTTTTAATCCCATCAACTTTTACATTTAATAAAATTTTAGAAAAAAGTAAAAAAAAATATATTAAATTTTTAGTTCTAGAAAAGAAATTTTTAAAAGAAAAAAAATTGAATAAAATTAAGAAAAAATTATACTTTTATACAATTAAAGATAAAAAAATATTTAACAAATTTAATAATAAAAATCTTATATTTGAAAATTTATAATTTTAATTATTTTTTAAATAATTTAATCTTCCAATAATTTCATCGCGATCAATATAATAACCTTGTAAATGTCTGTGACCTGAATTTGGATTAAAAGCAGTTCTTCCATGCAAAACTCTTCTATTGTTAAAGGAAAAGATATCACCAGGTTTTAACCTAAATTTAATTTGAAATTTATCATCATGAAGTAAATTCCCGAATCTATGATGAGCTTTATAAACTTTTTCCATCAAATCAGGATTACAATCTAATACATCCATTGTAGCAACACTAAATCTTATATCATTATAATCATTATCTTTAGTTAAGGAAATTGCTGGAGCATGGTAACCTCTGATTGACTCTTGTGTATAATCTTTATCTTTAAATTTAAAAGGAACATTAACTAAAGTATCAAAAACTTCTTTTTCACTTTTTCTTAAATAATCTGCGACTGCAAATCCGTCTACCGCAGAAGAATCTCCCCCTTCTGCTGAATTAATTAGGCAATGTAAAAATTGATATCCTGGGGGAGTCTCAAACCATGGTAAATCCATATGATTACGTAAAGCATGTGCCGAATAAGCAGAGTTATTTGGTTTAGGAATATTAATAACTTCAAAGGGTGTTTTAAAAAAAGTTTCTCTTGTGTGGCTTATTCTATTTAATACGGGAAATGCAGATTCTTTTTCAATAGGTGTATTTTTGACAATAGCAATTCCTTTGTAATGTAGAATCTCTAACCATTTTATTAAACCTTCATCAGATGACATTATTTCATCATGTTCGATACTTATTGAACTTAAATTTTTTTGAAGCAAACTATTCCAAAGTTTGTAGGGTGAGTTATATTTTTGTTTATTTTTTAAAGTATAACAATTTTCTCTAAGCCATTTTGGATCAAAATAACTGGTATGATTTCCTTCACTCCATTCAATTACTAACTTACCTTCATCGTTGATTTGACAGTCTTTTGCTTTAATTTCTGTTGAAACTTCAAGAATATTAAACATCCTGTGCCTTGAGTCTTTATCATGCGCTGTAGGACAATTATCTCTTAACCAAAGATAATTAAAATTACTTTTTTCTCCATCAGCCCAAAAAATATCAATTGATGAACCGTTAACAGAGATTTTTGAAATATTTATCTCCATACAATATGATTATGCTAATTTAACTAATAATCAATTCAATTGATAATTGAATATTAATATATAGTTTAAAAAAAACATTCTTACGTATAGCTAATTGGAAGCAGTAAAAGGTTGAATTTTGCTGGATTTCAAGTTGTAATGCATCAGTTTAAACTAACAATGGGAGGGAAATTTAATGCAATTTCTTAAAAAATTAGGTCTTTCAGTATTGTTTGCTTCTGTATTAGCTCTAGGAACATCTAGTGCAAATGCTGCTTGCAAAGCAAGACTTGGAGACTTTGACTGGAGTAGTGCAAACATCCATACTGCAATAGCAGATTTCATTCTTACAAATGGATATGGTTGCCAAGTAGAAGTAACAAAAGGAAGTACTACACCAATTATGGCTGCTCACTACGATAAGCAGTTAGATGTAATTACTGAAGTTTGGTATGACAATATTATTGCTAATTATGAGCCCCACGTAGAAGCGGGTACAATTATGAATATTGGAGTTAATACACCAGACTCTCAGCAAGCTTTTTACGTAGATAAAACTACAGCTGATAAATATGGTTTAAAATCAGTAGATGATATGAAAGATCCAAAAATAGCTGCGCTATTTAAAGATCCAGAAGATCCATCAAAAGGTAGAATGACTAGCTGTATTTCAGGTTGGACTTGCTACACAGTAAACTTGGTTAAGCAAAAAGAGTATGGTCTAGATGAATTCTATACTAATTTTGATCCAGGTTCTGGTGGAGCATTAGATGCTGCAATAGCAGGTGCTTTTGCTAAGAAAAAACCAATCTTTACATACTACTGGGCTCCAACTGGTTTAATGGGTAAAGTTGATCTAGTTAGATTAAAAGAGCCTAAATTTGATTCTGATTGCTGGAATAAAATGTCTGCTGTTGTAGAAGACATCAAAGCAAATGGACCAGATGCATATAAACCAAGCTGTGCGTGCGAATATAGAGATATGGCTTTAACAAAATCTGTTTTAACTGACTGGGCTAAAGCTCATCCAAAAGAAACTGAATTTTTAAAGAAATATACTATTCCAACAGCTACAGTTAACAAAATGTTAGCTTTCTATGAAGACGAGTCAGATGGTGACATGGAATTAACTGCTAAACAGTTTTTAAAAACTGAAAGCATGTGGAAAAAATGGGTTCCAGCAGACGTTGCTAAAAAAGTAAGCGCGGCTCTGTAATCTAATATTAAAATAATTTTGAAAGAGCCCTTATATAGGGCTCTTTCTTTTTATTAATCTTTGTTAAACATATGAAAAAAAATAAAAAACTATATATAAACTTAGGTTTATTATCATTTTTTATATGGTTATTAATTTTTAGTTATAACTCATCAAAAAGAAAACCTGAAAATGTAGGAGAATTGCTAAACGATTTTTCTTGGCTGCATCAATGGCCTAAGTGGTTAGATTTACCTTTAATGAAATATATTAATATAGCTTTTAAAAAGTTAAATGAAAGTTATGGATGGATTTTCGAAGCAATAAATAATTTTTTACTTTGGCAGTTGATGACATTAAAAAATTTTTTAATTTTAGCGCCGTGGCCGCTTGTAGTTCTAGGAGTAGCAGTAATAGCTTACTTTGCTAGCGGTCGAAAAATTGGAACAACTATTTTTGTGGGAGTATGTACCTTTTTTATTGGCTTTTTACATCCAATTTTTTGGACAAAAGCAATAGAGACAACAGCAATAATGTTAATTAGTATATTTTTGTGTGTAATCTTCGGTATACCTGTTGGAATTTTAATGGCAAGAAGTGAAAGAGTAAGAGATAAAATTCTTCCAGTATTAGATTTAATGCAAACAATTCCTGCATTTGTTTATTTAATTCCTGGTATCATGTTATTTGGTCTTGGTGCAGTTCCAGCAATTATCGCAACTTTTATTTATGCAGTACCACCATTAGTTAGATTAACTGATTTAGGAATTAGATTGGTTGACAAAGAAGTTATTGAAGCCGCTGATGCTTTTGGTGCAGATAAAAAACAGAAATTATTTGGAGTTCAATTACCTTTAGCTCTTCCAAATATAATGCAAGGAATAAACCAGGCGACCATGATGGCTTTAGCAATGGTAGTTATAGCTTCAATGATTGGAACAAGAGGTTTGGGGGATGAAGTTTTATTAGGTTTACAGCAATTAAATGTAGGACGTGCAGCTGAAGCAGGAATTGCAATTGTACTATTAGCGATTGTTTTAGATCGAATTACACAATCATATGGTGAAACACTCCAAGCAAGAAATATGCCAATAAAAAAGGAGAAAAAATAATGTCAAAAATAGAAATTAATAATATTTATAAAATTTTTGGAAATAATCCTCAATCTGTCCTACCTATGGTTCAAGATGGAGCAAGCAAAGAAGAAGTGCTTGAAAAAACAGGTCACACAGTAGGTTTAGATAATGTTTCAGTTAAAATAGAAGAGGGAGAAACTTTTGTATGTATGGGTTTATCAGGATCAGGAAAATCTACCTTAATTAGACATATTAATAGATTAATCGACCCAACTTCAGGAGATGTGCTGGTAGATGGACTCAATATAATGAACTGTGATCCGAAGCAGTTAATTGATTTTAGAAGACATAGTATTAGCATGGTATTTCAAAGGTTTGGCCTTTTTCCACATAAAACTGTAATGCAAAATGTTGGTTATGGCTTAGAAGTCCAAGGAATAAACAAGGATGAAATAAATACAAGAGCTATGGAAAAAATAGAAGCAGTTGGTTTAAATGGTTTTGAAAACCAATATCCAAGTCAATTATCTGGAGGCATGCAACAGCGAGTAGGATTAGCTAGAGCATTAGCAACAAATACAGATATTATGTTAATGGATGAAGCATTTAGTGCACTCGACCCTTTGATTAGAAGTGATATGCAAAAACAATTAATTGATTTACAAGCAGAATTAAAAAAAACAATAGTATTTATAACTCACGACTTGGACGAGTCTTTGAGATTGGGCGATCATATTGCAATTTTAAATGCAGGAAAATTAGTTCAAGTTGGAACTCCTGTTGAAATTATTATGAACCCGGCCGATGAATATGTAAAAGCATTTGTTAAGGATGTAAACAGAGCTAAAGTAGTTAAGGCTAAAATAATAATGACACCAAGTAATCAATTTAAAGGTAAAGATAAATCCAATAATAGAATTAAAGTAGGTGAGGATCAGTTTTTAGAGGAATTTTTATCTAAAATTGTTTGTAGCGATACGACAGTTGAAGTTGTTGATAAAAAAGGTGACATAAAAGGTTATATCACAAATAAAGAATTGGAAACTTCATTAGTAAAGTCATAGATTTATGACTACCCAATCTCTCAAAAATAAAAAAATAGTTATATCAGCTGGCGCATCAGGAATAGGGTGGGCTATTACTAAAGTATGCATATCTAGGGGCGCCCAGGTATTTTTGTGTGACATCAATCAGAAATTGATAAATAAAATTAACAAAAATATTAAATATAAAAATAAAATATTTGCATATGAATGTGATGCCTCAAATGAATACGAAGTTATAGATTTTTTTTCAAAAATTTTAAAAAAAACAAAAAAAATAGATTCTTTAATTAATAATATAGGAATAGCTGGTCCCACGGGAACTCTAGACAAACTTGATTCTCAAGAGTGGGAAAAAACAATTCAAGTTAATGTTATTAGCCACTTTTATTTTACTAAACAAGCTATTCCAATGATTAAAAAAAATAAATCTGGCACTATTATTAACTTGTCATCAGGAGCAGGAATAATGGGTTTTCCCTTAAGATCTCCTTATGCAGCCAGCAAATGGGCAATTGTTGGTTTAACGAAAACATTAGCTATGGAACTTGGAAAATTTAAAATAAGAGTAAATGCAATTTGTCCAGGAACCATCAAAGGAGATCGTATGAAAAGAGTCGTGCGCGATAAAGCAAAATTTTTAAAAACTTCACAAAGATTGATAGAAAAAGAATTTATTTCAATGGCTTCTATGAATGGTTGGATTTATGAAGAGGATATTGGAAAGATGTGTGCTTTTTTAATTTCGGAAGACTCTGAGAGAATATCAGGCCAAATTATTGGAGTAGATGGTAACGCTACAAGATTAGATTAATTAAATTATTTATGTTTTTTAAGTTTTAATTTTTCTCTTGTTTCGGCTGGGGTCATTATTGATGAGCCTAAATCTTCAATAATTCTAATAGCTTTTTCCACTAATTGAGCATTTGTTGCTAATTTTCCTTTAGATAAATATAAATTATCTTCAAGTCCTACTCGGGGATTTCCACCCATCACTACAGTTTGAGCTACATAAGGCATTTCATTTTTTGAAATTGCAAACCCAGACCAGATAGCTTCTTTAGGCATAATATCTATCATTGCCTGCATTGCTAATGGAGTTGCTGGAGCTCCCCACGGAATACCTAAACACAATTGAAACATTGGAGGATCACTTAATAATCCTTCCTTATATAGTTGTGAACCAAACCACATATTTCCTAAATCAAAAGCTTCTATTTCTGGCTTTACACCAATCTCTTTTAATTTTTTTGCAGCTTTTCTTAAATCATTAGGAGTATTTACTGTAATAACAGAACTATCACCAAAATTTAAAGTTCCACAATCTAAAGTACAAATTTCTGGAAGTAATTGTTCAGCATTAGCAATTCTTTCCATTACATTAGCCATATCTGTAAGTGGACCAAACTCTAGGGGGTTTTTTCCTTGTCCAATATCTAAATCACCACCCATCCCTGTTGTTAAGTTTAATACTACATCTGTGTCACTAGACCGAACAAGATCAACTACCTCTTTGTATAATTCAATTCTTCTACTTGGTTTACCATCATCTTCTCTTACATGGATATGCGCAATTGCTGCACCAGCTTTTGCAGCTTCAATTGCTGCAGTAGCTATTTGTTTTGGTGTTTTGGGTAGATCAGGATGTTTTTTTGCTGTATCGCCTGATCCAGTAACCGCACAAGATACAAATACGTTTTGATTCATAAATTTTTAAAAAGCTATAAAATCGTAACATTACGCAGCGCTGTAGTCGACTAAAAAATTAGAATATTATTCCCATTTAGAATAATCAAATACAGTGAAGTTTTTTACATAATTTAATGTATGAATACCTCTAATACTTTTATCATAAGTAGGAAAGATATTTTTTATTTTTTTTTCATTATATTTTTTTTTAAATATATTTTTAATTTCATTAAATGAAATAAAAGCACCGTAATTTCCTGGCAAATAAGCTTGGCTAATTCTATAAATTTTTTTTTTTGATTCAATTATTAAACCTGCATTTCTTCCTATAATATTTGATTTTAAAACTGGATTCGAATTTAATGGTTTCCAATTGGTAGACAGTGGATTTCTTGAACTGAATGCATGTAATTTATTATAAAGAAATTCATTTTCAGGTTTTGATACTAGCAAAATCCATCTATTTTCCCATTTAAAAATAACTGGATCTACACAATCTATGTTTTTAATAATTTTTTTAACAAATTTCCATTTATTTGGAAATTTAATACATTTATAGAGTCGCACTGATTTATTTGCACAAGACTCAGGGATCATAAAGTATTTTTTATTATATTTAAAAATAAACGGAAATGATAAGTGAAAATTTTCTTTAATTATTTCTTTAAAATATTTTATTTTATTTTTTTTATCAATCTTAATACATGAAATTGAGCCCTTTTTATTATTCACAGAATAATCTTCAAAAAAAATAAAATTAAATTTATTTTCTTTTACGACCATAGGATCTGCAAACCAACGATTTTTTGGGTTGGCAATTTTAATAATCTTATCTACATTTATGTTATTTTTCCAATTATCTCTTATGTATCCTATGTTCCATTGAATTTTTTTTCTTAAAATGCGAGTGAAGATAAAAGTTTCAAAAATTGAATAAATATCTTGAAAAGATCTTATGCTTTTAATTTTAAAGAAAATTTTATTAAAAATATTCATTATATTTTTATACAATATTATATATTCTTAATATATAATATGATTTAAATTTTAATCATGGATCTAATAAACTATATATGCTTTTAAAAACTGAAAAAGTAATCAAGGAATGGACAGACTACAATGGTCACTTGAACGTTGCTTTTTACGTACATGTTTTTGATATAGCTGCAGACATAATGTTAGATAATTTTAAGATGGGCGGTCATTCAGCAAAGCAAGATAAAAAAACTACATTTGTTGCCGAAATGTATACAGCATATAAACAGGAAGTTAGATTAGGAGAAGAGGTAGAAACACATTTAACTTATGTTGATCATGATAAAAAAAGAATTCACTACAGACTTTCAATGTTTAATAAGGAAAAAAAATATTTAGCTGCGACAAATGAAGTTTTATCTTTATATGTAGATCTAAGCAAAAGAAAAGTTGTTGAGTTTGGACAAGATAGACTAAAACTAATGGATGAAACAATTAAAGCAAATTCGTTAAATTTTAAATCTGATAATTTATTTTTTTCTCATAAATTGAAAAAATAGTTATCTTATTGGATTTTCAGTTGCAATATACTGATCTTTAACTTTCTCTCTAATATAAATATAAATACCTGCCAAAATAATTAATAATACTCCAACAAAGGTTCTTATACTTGGAATATCATTAAATAATAAGTACCCAGTTATTATAGACCAAATAATTAACGAGTATTCAAAAAGAGAAATAGCTGATGGTGAGGCAATACTATAAGCAGAGAAAACAAAGTAAAAAGAAAAGGTAGCGACCACACCCATTATAATAATTATTGGCCAAGCATAAGTTGGATTAGTACCCCATTCTCTTAACAAAAATTGAAAAGTTGGATCGGTAAAATTATTGAATTGACCTTTTCCAGTAAATATAAAAAATAAAATACTTATTGATATTGCCCCAATATAAAGGTGTAACATTTGGGTATAAACATTATCTTTATCAGACGTAATTTTGGTAATCGTCATTGATATAGCGTAACATAAAGCACAAGCAACTGGCGCCAAACTCATTACATTAAAATTATTAAAATCAGGGTTTAAGACAATGTATACACCAATAAACCCCACGAAGATTGCGCCCCATCTTCTAATACCAATTTTTTCCTTTAAAAAAATCATTGCTAAAATAGATATAAAAAAAGGGCTAGAAAAAAATAAAGCATTTGCCATTGCAAGAGACATAAAAGTTAAAGAAAGGTAAAAAAAACTAAAACCAAAAAAGAAACAACTAACTCTAAGTATTGCTAGATAAGGGTAGTGACTTTTTAAAATAATTTTTTGTTTAGAGAGTATTAAATAACTAATTAAAAGAATAGAAGCCGTAACAGTTCTTCCAAAATATAATTCATAAAGGGAAGAATCTTTATAAACAAATTTTATTAAAGCATCTTGAATTGAAAATATCGCCATGCCTATCAGAATATATAATATTCCTTTTGGATTATTATTTTTCATATAAAATTACTTTTTAATCTGGTTTTTCTTAAATATAGAAATACCTGTTTTAACTTTGTGATTGTAAGATTCTTGAAAAGCATCTAATTGCCAACCAGACATTCTTCCAAGCAATTCAGTGATATTTTCTTCTTTCCAATTATTACTTGTTTCGTCATCTTTCCATATTATTTTTTCTTTTTCAGTTCTTGCACAACCATAACAATAACCGGTGTTATAATCTGTTTTACAAATACTTATACATGGAGATATAATTTTTCGATTATTCATATTACTACCTATTTAATATTGCATCAGATGCTTTTTCTGCAATCATAAGTGTTGGAGCGTTTAAGTTTGCGCTAGGAATTTCTGGCATTACAGAAGCATCTACCACTCTAATGTTTTCGAGTCCATAGATTTTAAGATTTTCGTCAACCACAGCCATTTTATCTATTCCCATTTTTAATGTTCCACAAGGGTGGTAAGCTGTTTCGGCGTTAGATTTAATATATTCATTTAATTGCTCATCGCTTTGTTTATCTTCACCTGGACCAATTTCTCTTCCAGAATGTTCAGCCAAAGCAGGTTGTGACAAAATTTTTCTAGCTACTTTAATACACTCTCTTGTTTGTTTTAAATCATCTTCATCTTCCAGATAATTAAATAGTATTTTTGGATAATCATAGGGATCTGATGAATTTAATTTAATATACCCTCTGCTTCTCGGGTGATTTGGGCTTGCGTGTAATTGATAACCGTGGGATTTCGGATTAACTAAACCATGATCAATAACAAAAGAAGGAAAAAAATGAAACTGGATATTAGGTATTTTTCGTTCCGGAGAAGATTTTGCAAATCCTCCAGCTTCTAAATACGATTGAGAGCAAGGTCCTGTTTTAGATAAAAACCATTGAATACCAGCAAGAACCTTAGGAATTAATTTAGTGTATTTGTAAAGTGTATTTGGAGTTTTGCATTCTTGTTGAACATATGTTTCTAAATGATCTTGAAGATTTTTTCCAACCCCTTTTAAATCATTAACAACACTTATTCCCTTTTCTTTTAAATGATTAGCATCCCCAACTCCTGAAAGCATTAATAGTTGTGGTGAGTTAATTGAACCTCCGCTAAGTATTATTTCCTTATGAGCATAAAATTTTTCAATTTTATTTTTAATTTTTACTTCAATACCTACCGCTTTTTTTCCATCAAAAATAATTTTTTCTACAAAAGAATTAGAAAAAATATTCAAATTTTTTCTTTTTTTAACGGGATTTAAATAATATTTTGAAACACTTGCTCTTTCTCCATTATGTATTGTGGTATCAAACATTCCCATTCCTTCTTGAAGTTCGCCATTCATATCAGCATTAATTTTATGGCCAGCTTCAGAAGAGGCATTTAGAAAAGCACCAAATAAAGGATTATTATTTTTAGATTGGTTTACAGGTAGCAATCCTAACGCACCTCTATATTGATTTTCACCACCCGACCAGTTTTCTATTTTTTTAAAGTATGGAAGAATTTTATCATATGACCAAGATTTTAAGCCAAAACTTTCCCATCTTTCGTAATCATTTTTATTTCCTCGCACAAAAACCATACCATTATGAGCTGAACATCCTCCAATCATTTTTCCCCTAGGACAAAATAATCTTCTATTATTTAAATTTGGTTCAGGTTCAGAATAGTACTTCCAATTATATTTTGGGTCATGCATTGTATATAACAAAGCCAAAGGCATCTTAACTTTCCAGATATCACTTGATTTACCTGCTTCAAACACAGCAACTTTATCATTTTGGTTTTTTGACAATCTATTCGCAAGCACACATCCTGCTGATCCAGCTCCAATTATTATATAATCAAACGTCATATAAGCTTAGAGATTAAAAGATTTTTATATTCATTTATGGATTTAATTTTTAATCCAGATTTTTTTGCCATTTCATCAAACTTTCTTAACTTAATAGAACTTTCAAAAAACTGATTAGTCTCAAATTTTTTAGATTCTTCATTACTCATTATTCCACCTTGCATTTTTAAACTTATTTTAGATGCCCTTGATAATAAACTATAATATTTTCTCTCTCTCGCTAAATATCTTTTCGCTTTAACATGATATTTGATTGGTCCAAGCACGTCTTTAGAAAAATATTTTTTTAAAAATTCATAACCTACGTCTTCATGTTTTCCATCTTTATTTTTTTTAACTAAATCATAAGGATTTTCTAAAATGAAATGTCCATAATCATGCAGAAGACTTGAACATATAAGATTACTAGAACTATTTTTTTCTTCCGCTATCATTGCAGTTTGTATCATATGTTCACTCATAGTAACTTTTTCACCTATATAAAGAGATGTATTACTTAAAAAATTAGATGTAATTTGATCAATTATTCTCATTAGCTAAAACTAATTAGGTCGATCACCTTCAATAGCTATTCTATCCATAATTCTTTCATAACCTAAACCTCTTCCAGGAAAAAAATCAGCAATAGCATAATGTAAAACACTTCTATTATCCCAAATTGCAATAGCATTTTCAGTCCATTGAAATCTACAAGTTAAATCTAAACGAGCTTGATGTTCAAAAATTTTTTTTAATACTTCTTCACTTTCTGTTTTTTCTAACCCAATTATTTGTTTTGTGTAAGTCCAGTTTACATATAATATTTTTTTTCCAGTTTCTGGATGTGTTCTTACAATTGGATGAGTATTAGAATATTCATCAATATTTCCATTCCCTTCCATTGATTTGTAATCTTTTACAAAAAAAGCTGCACCCAGAGAACTATGTACTGCTTTTTTATCTTCGACTTTTTCTTTTATATTTCTATCGAGCGTTTCCCAAGCAAGCTCCATATTTGAAAAAACAGTATCTCCCCCAACAGGAGGTATTTTAATCGATTTTAAAATTACAGCTTTTGTAGGTTTAAGATTGTAACTTACATCACTATGCCAATTCTCTCCCCACTGGTTTTTTTCATTTGGATCTTTAATTATTCTAACTATTTCTGGATGGTTTTCACGACCTTTAACATAAGCATGTTTTTCAAGGGGTCCAAATTTTCTTGCCAAAGTTTTATGTTCTTCTGCTGTAATTTTTTGATCCCTAAAAAAAATAACTTTGTGCTCTAAGAGTAAGTCATTAATTGTTTTAAAATTTTTATCAGATGAATCTTTAAGATTTATTCCATTAACTTCTGCTCCAAGAGCACCGGAAAGTAATTTTATATTCATAACACACCCTATTAAAAAAAAGCTTTTTTGTCATTAGCTTTTCATTTTACCACCATTTGCATCATACAAAGGTCTATCTGTTACATGTGCTTTATAAAGATTTCCATTAATTTCAACGTCCAGTGATGTTTCGTGTTTTGATAGTTCTATAGGTACATATCCTAAGGCCATACTTTTTTTACTATGATGAGCATAACCACCTGAAGTTATATACCCAACACACTTATTATCTTTTAGTATTGCTTCATCATTAGATACATCAATATCTTTTGTATCTATTGTCATAGTAACTAATTTCTTTTTTATGCCTTTCTTTTTTTCATTTAAGCTAGCCTCTTTACCAACAAAATCTTTATTCCAGTTTATAAAAATGTCTAATCCAGATTCTGCAGCAGTAAAATCTGGCCTGAAATCTAGCATCCAAGCACCCCAGTTTTTTTCTAGTCTTAAAGACATTAATGCTCTTGATCCATAAAATTTTAAATTTAAATCTTTTCCATAAGTTTCAATTTCTTCAAATAACTTTAATTGAAATTGTGGAGCGGTATAAATTTCATAACCTAATTCACCTGAAAAAGATATTCTATTTAATATGACAGGAACCCCACCAACAAAAGTTTCTTTTGTATCTCTAAATTTTAAAACCTCATTTGATACATCATCTCTGCAAATTTTAGATAATAATTTTCTGGAATTTGGTCCCGAAATGGCAATACCATGAAAATCATCGGATCTATTTTTATATATTACTCCATCTTTTGGTAAAAATTTCTCAAACCACCTTCGGTGCATTTCCTGAGCAGCTCCTGACCCAAAAAGCATAAATTTATTTTCATTTAAACATGCTACAGTTAAGTCACCATAAAGTTTCCCTTTATGTGTTAGCATTGGAGTTAAAACAATTCTACCTGCTTTTGGAATATTGCCAGCTAAAATGTAATTAAGAAAATTTCTTGCTTCTGGTCCAGTGAATTCATGTTTTGCAAAGTTTGCTATTTCAGTTGCACCAACAGCAGTTCTTACTGCTTCTATTTCTTGCGCAATATATTTATGTGATCTTGAACGTTTAAAAGTAGGTTCTTCATGAGCGTCTTTCTCATTTTTAGAAAACCATAAAGCGCTTTCTAAACCAAAAGAATCACCCATAACTGCTCCTTTTTTTAACAATCTATCATATATAGAAGTGGTTTTTTGCCTACGCCCTTTTGGTAAAGTTTCATTTGGAAACGTCATTACAAATCTTCTTTCATAATTTTCTGAAGATTTTATTGTTCCGTATTCGGGAGAAGCATAATCACCAAATCTAGCAACATCCATAGCCCAAATATCAGTAGAGGGTTCTCCATCTATTATCCATTCAGCTATTGATTTTCCAACACCTCCAGCTTGACAAAATCCAGCCATAACTCCTACCGCTACCCAATAATTTTTTTTACCAGGAACAGGACCAATTAAAGGATTGCCATCAGGACCAAAGGTAAAAGGGCCATTAACAATATTTTTTATTCCTGCTTTTTCTAGAGCAGGAATTCTTTTAAAACCAATTTCAAGACGATCTTGAATATTATCTAATTTAGGTTCAAGCAACTCATGTCCAAAGTTCATTGGTGTTTGTTTTACTTGCCATGGTGTTGATTTAAACTCATAAGTTCCTAGGAGCATTCCTTGAGCTTCTTGTCTAAAATATATATTACCCTCAAAATCTGTTCCTATTGGTAATCTTGGTTCATTAATCCTTTCTTTAATTTCAGGAATAGTTTCTGTAATTAAATAATGGTGTTCCATTGGTTGAACTGGAAGATTTATACCAGCTAACTTTCCAACTTCTCTTGCCCATAAACCACCTGCATTAATTATAATTTCAGCATTAATATTTCCTTTTTCTGTTACTACATTCCAGGAACCATCTTCTTTTTGATTTGTTTCCAGCACAGGAGTATGAGTATAATACTTTGCACCATGTACTTTAGCTGACTTTGCATAAGCATATGTTACTCCTGAGGGGTCAACTTCTCCATCAATTGGATCCCATAATGCTGCCAAATAATGCTTTGGATTAATTAAAGGATGTTTTTTTACCACCTCTTCAAGGGAAATAAATTCTTGATCCAAACCCATGTATCTGGCTTTTGATCTTTCTCTTTTTAAATAATCATACCAAACTTCATTAGAAGCTAAGTAAAAACCTCCACTTGGCTTAAAACCTACTGAGTGACCAGAAGTTTCTTCAATTTCTTTATAAAGCTTGATGGTATAAGCCATTAATTTGGAAATATTGGGGTCAGAAGATATAGCATGGACTGACCCAGCTGCATGCCAAGATGAGCCAGATGTAAGCTCATTTCTTTCTAACAAAATACAATCTTTCAATCCAAATTTTGCTAGATGAAAAAGAATGGAGCACCCAACAACTCCACCTCCGATTACCACTACTTTAGCATGTTTTTCCATTGTCAAATACTAAAGAGTTTTTGCAGCATCAGTATTGTGCTTCTTTAATGTTTTATCAGTACCATGCGCATAGTGTTTAGACATGTCAGGATAAAATTTATAAGAAATTGGTTTTCTTCCAAGAGCAACCGCCATTTCTCTGACATGGTGAGGCTCTGCACCACAACAAATTCCAATAAAGTTTATTTTTTTTTCAGCACATTCTTTCGCAAATTGAGCCATTTCAAATCTATTACAATATTTATTATCTAGGGCAACAGGAAAGGCATTTCCACCAGGTATACAATCACAACCTTCATCAGTTTGATTTAAAAAACCAGGCTCTTTTTCAGTCGTTCTATAAGGCACCGGTAAAGCCGCAACATGACAAGAAACACTTTTTCTGATTTCTGGTAAAAGTTTCATAGTCATTTTTGGGCCTCTAAAACAGTTTAACCCAACAACATCTGCACCATTATCTTCTAGTATTTTACATGCATCACCAGGAGAAAAACCATCTCTAGTTTTGCCATCTCTTCTGAATGCATAATTACATACTGCTATTAATCCAGCATCTTTAATAACTTTTAGTGCAATTTTCATTTCTTCTACCCAAGTAATTGTTTCAGCAACTATAAAATCAACACCTGCTTCTTTTGCCCAAGCAACTTGTTCTTCAAACATTTTCTGACATTCAGTATTGCTTTTTTTATCATTTGGGTCATAAACATTTGTATTAGCTACATCTCCACAAACCATTAGATCTAGATCTTTAAATTCTTTTTTAGAATCTTTTGCTATTTGTAGTGCATTTTTTTGAAGAGGTTCAAGAAGTTTTTCTTTTCCTATTATTCTCAATTTTTCTCTATGACCATAGTAAGTGAATGCCTGAATAATATCGCTTCCGGCCCTTATAAACTCTCTATGTAATTGAGAAACTACTTCTGGGTGTTCTAAAACTACTTCTGGAACAAAAGCTCCAGCTGATAAATATCCTCTTCTTTCCATTGCAAAAAGGTATCCTTCTGCACAAAGAACAGGTCCTTTATTAAGTCTTTCTATTAAATTTTTACTCATTTTCTCTCCTATTAAATTATTATTTTATTTATTTAATTTGCTAATATTAAATTTTCTGGAAAGAATTAGATTTCAGATGATAATAGAATCTTGCAATATAGATATTCTTTATATTTTTTTCTACAACGTTAATCATTGTAAATAAAACCTTATCATTTTCATTTAAATGGTAAAGCTTTTTCCACAAAACCTATGGTTGTTTTAAATCTTTGATATTGTTAAGATATTATATGGCGCAAAAAGATGTTGGCAACAAAATACCCATTTACAAGTTAAAGACAACAGATGAGGTAATGCGGTACTATGATGATTGGGGAATAAAGAACAAATATGACCAAGACATGGTTGATTGGAAATATTCGGGACCCAAAGAAACAGTAGAAGTTTTTAAAAAGTATGAAATAAATAAAGATGTAAAAATATACGATGCTGGTTGTGGAACCGGTTTAGTAGGTGTTGAGTTAAAAAAATATGGTTATTGTAATTTTGATGGAGCAGATCTTTCACAAAAGTTATTAGATTTAGTTCCTAAAAATCTCTATAAAAAACTTTCTAAGGTTGATTTAAACAAAAAAATAGAAATTCAAAACAATACATATGACGCTGTAATGTGTGTAGGTACTTTTACTTTTGGCCATGTTAAGCCACCAGCCTTAGACGAATTTTTAAGAATAACAAAAAATAAAGGGCTAATTTGTTTTACTGTAAATGAGGGTATTTATAAAGAATATGGTTTTGATAAAAAGATTGAAGAGTTAAAAGAAAGTAAAAAATTGAATATAAAAGAATTTTTTAAATCTGACTATATCAAAAGTAAAGACGTAAACGCCTGGTTATGTTTGGCAGAGGTAATGAAGTAGTTAAATAAAACTATTTTAAAAATCTTCTGTAAGTAATTATTACCGCAAACACAATGATTAAAGCAGCTATTCCTTGATCACCAAGACTATTTAATAGCGTGATTAAATTTTTTGTTACTTGTGAACCTAAAAAAGCCACGTCGGGACCAAATAGTATTTCAGCAAGAACTGAGACACCCAACAAAAGAACACCCAATTCAATAAACTGTCTTAAGTAACTTCTTATTTTTATAATCCATGCATTCATAAAATCCTTTCACTCATTTAAACTTACTACCCTAGCCCGAAAATATTGGACTAGGGTAGTTAGGTTTTTAATCGTCAGTTTATTACTAAGAGGGAAAACTAACGGGATAAAAAATCTATTTGTAAAAACCTAATATTATAATAGCAGCGATTAAGCCGACTATTCCTGCATCGCCTAGTGACTGAACTAAACTAACAATATTGTCAGCTATGCCACTTACAAATGGAACATTTCCACCAAGAAGCGATACTACGATTCCTAATCCAAGTAGCGATATAACTACATGAGTTAGGCTTCGTACTGTACCTGAGAAACCTGCAAGCATTTTCATACTTAACACCTCCCTTAAATTGACTTGTTTAAACAAGTGCTACCGAATCAACTATCGATAGCGTATGAACTTTAGTATCATACTACATATAGATATCTAGATAATTATAATGCTTAAAAATCAATAAAATGGCCATTTTTAGGGTTTTCCACACAAATTTTTAGGCCTAAAATTGCATAAAAAAGGATGAAATTACCTCTTCTCTTTATATATATCTCTACTCTTTATATATATCAGAGACTGATCTAAATTATAAAAATGAACCTTACATACGCATACATATTTCTAGCTTTAGGTATTGGTTTTGAATTAGTAAGTACTAGTTATTTAAAAGACACTAATGGTTTCACAAAACTTTATCCCTCATTAATATGTATAATTACTTTGTGTATTTGCATATATCTTTTGGCGCATTCAATGAAGTTTATCCCAGTAGGAATTGTTTATGCGACCTGGGCAGGGTTGGGTATTGTGGGTATAACAGTAATTGCAGGTATAAAATATAATCAAATCCCAAATTTACCAACAATTATTGGAATTTCACTTATAATTATTGGAGTTATCATTGTACATCTAATGAATGATATTGATGTTAAATAATGAAACAGGTTTTTAATGAAATTAAAATAAATACAAAAGGACAAGGTTTATATAATTTTACAAATAAAACTATTTCGTGGTTGAACGACCAAAAAATAGTAAATGGAATACTTAATATTAATATATTACATACTAGTGCATCGTTAGTTATACAAGAAAATGCTGATCCAGATGTTTTATACGATTTAAAATTTTTTTTTGATAAATTAGCTCCTATGGACAATAAACTTTATAAACATACCACAGAAGGTAAAGATGATATGCCCGCACATATAAAATCAGCTCTTACAAACAATCAGCTGACATTAAGTTATAAAAATAAAAAATTAATGTTAGGAACCTGGCAGGGTCTTTATTTGTTTGAACATCGTCTTCAAAAACATACCAGGATTTTAACACATCATCTAATTGGAGATTAATTTTACAAAATGAAATTACTTAGATATGGAGAAAAAGGTAAAGAAAAGCCTGGAGCATTAGATAAAAAAAATAAAATAAGAGATCTCTCATCTATTATAAAAGATTTTGACCCAGAAAATATTAATTTTGATGTTCTTAAAAAGATAAAAGAAGTCGATCTTGAAAAGATGCCAGAAATATCTAGATCAACTAGAATAGGATCTTGCATAAATAGACCAGGTAAATTTATTGGAATTGGTTTAAATTTTTCAGACCATGCTACTGAAATAGGGGCACAAATTCCAAAAGAACCAATTGTTTTTATGAAAGCCACAAGTTGTATCTCAGGACCAAATGATAATATTGTGATTCCTGAAAACTCTAAAAAATGTGATTGGGAAGTTGAAATTGCTTTTGTAATTGGAAAAAAAGCAAAAAATATTGTGGAAGCTGACTCTGAAGATCATATTTTTGGATATTGTATTGTAAACGACATTAGCGAAAGAGAATGGCAACTTGAAGGAACCGGTCAGTGGGTAAAAGGAAAATCTGCTGATACATTTGGTCCTATCGGACCATATTTAGTAACCAAAGATGAGATTAGAGATGTTAAGAATTTAAATATGAAATTAGACGTAAATGGAAAAAATATGCAAAAAGGCAATACAAATAAAATGATTTTTAATATTAATTTTTTATTGTCTTACCTAAGCAAGTTTATGTCTTTGTATCCAGGAGATATAATTACAACTGGAACACCTCCTGGTATAGGTAATGGTAAAAACCCTCCAATTTTTTTAAAAAAAGGAGATGAAGTTAGGTTATCAATAGATTTTCTTGGTGAACAAAAACAAAAAATTAGTTAAATTTTCTAACAATCTAATGTGTTAAGTTTTTCCCAGGTAGTTATTGAATCTTCTTTAGAAAACTTTTCATTTTGATTAAAATTCTCAATTTCCTGGTTTTTTAATTTTAGATAACTTGTAATATTTTTTTCACCTAAAGCATTTAATAAAACTTCACTTTTACTTAGATGCTCTAAAGCCTCCTCAAGATCTGAAGGTAGTTTTTTTATATTTGGATAGTTTTCCCCATCTGTATACATATTTACAAATAAAGGCTGTCCAGGATCACGTTTTTTTTCCATTCCATCAATTCCAGCCGCTATAATTCCTGCTTGTAGAAGATAAGGATTTGAAGATCCGTCCATTAAGCGTAGCTCGAATCTACCAGGATCTGGAACTCTAATCATATGTGTTCTATTATTTCCAGTATAAGATATCCTGCTAGGGGACCAGGTAGCTCCAGATGCAGTAGTTGGAGCATCGATTCTACGGTAGCTATTTATTGTTGGGTTAAAAAAAGAGCTCAAAGCTTCAGCAGAATTTAGAACTCCTCCCAAAAAGTTATAAGCTAATCTTGTTAATCCTAATTTATCTCCTTTATCTAAAAACAAATTTCTTGAACCGGTCCAGAGAGATATATGAGCATGACAACCATTACCTGTTAAATTTTCAAATGGTTTAGGCATAAAAGTTGCTCTTAGTCCATTTTTTTCAGCAATTGTCTTTACCATAAATTTAAAAAATACATGTCTATCTGCAGTATTAAGGCAATCTGTGTAATCCCAATTCATTTCAAATTGTCCGTTAGCATCTTCATGGTCGTTTTGATAGGGATTCCAACCCATTTTTAACATGCAATCACAAATCTCCTTAATAAGGTCGTACTGTCTCATCAATGCAGATTGATCGTAACAAGGTTTAGATTGAGTGTCTCTAGAATCTGAAATTGCTGTGCCTTCAGGATTTATTAAAAAATATTCACATTCAACACCTGATTTTAAAATCATATTATTTTTTGAAAGTCTCTTAATTTGGTTTTTCAGCATGACTCTCGGTGAAGCTTCTACAGGTTTTCCATTCATCCATAAATCAGATGCTAACCATCCAACTTCTTTTTTCCAGGGGAGTTGAATTAAACTATCAGGATCTGGAATAGCAAACATATCTGCATCAGCTGGCGACATGTCTAACCATGTTGCAAAGCCAGCAAAACCAGCCCCATTTTTTTGCATTTCTTTAATTGCTTCTGCTGGTACTAATTTGGATCTTAAAATACCAAACAAATCAACAAAGCTTATTAAAAAATATTTAATTTTTTTTTGTTTTGCAATTTTTGATAAATCTTTAGCCATATAGTTAATTAATTATAATATTGAATCTTTGTAAAGTATTATTAAAACAAGTAAAACAAGAATTACTGCTAAAAAAACACCATACTTTGCTTTAGGAAAGGCAATTCTGCTCATACGATTTGGTGTTTTATTTTTATTTTCTTCTTCTTTTTCCATAATTTTTAAAATTAGTTAAAAAAAAAGGGCGCTAATAAATTAGCGCCCAAATTTTTAGTTATTTTATATTACCATTGCGGCTCGATGTTTTTATGAGCATTTGGTCCAGGTGATTTCCTAGCCAATTTTTTTTGCTCCTCAGCTTCACTGCTGCCTGTTGCAACATGCCAAGCCAACCATGCAATAACACCAATTAAGAGTAACCATCCTTCAGTTCCAACCATAGGATAAATCTCCCCGGCAACTTGCATTCCTTCTGTCGCTGAATCAACGTCAGTTGTTAAATGCTTTACCCAACTTGTTAATGTAGCCATAAGTTATTTCTCCTTTCTATCTGCTAGCTGAAGAAACTGCCTTCTCCTCTTTTGAAGCAGCCTCCATAATGTTATAGTCTAGTCCAGCTAGTTCCACTTCACGAGGAATACGTAATTTTCCTGCTGCATGAAGTATTTTAGCTATGACATAGCCTGGTATAAAACCAAGAACTACGAACATAATAAATGCTCCGATTATCATTCCTACTGGATTAATTGCTGCATAACCCAAACCATCATATCCTGATGAAGGGTAACCCCATAGAACGAAACCACATATTATTAGTCCGACAACTCCTGCGTAACCATGAACGGCAACAGCACCAACTGCATCATCAATTTTGAACCTACGTTCAACCCAGTAATGCATTTTGTAAGCAATATATGTACCAATACCTGCAATTATCATTGATTGTATTGGATGATATAAATCGTTACCTGCTGAAGCGGTAATAATACCAGCTAGTCCACCTGAATAAGTCCAGAATGGATCTCCTTTTGAAACCCAATATCCAGCTAATAAACCACCAGATAAAGACATCAAAAAGTTCATAGTAATACCACTAAGTGTTGTTGGCGTTACATAGATGTTCGTTGCAGTATAAAATGTTACTCCATCTCCCAATCCATATTCTGGCCCAAGATCAAATATTGGTATGTTACACGCTGCGTAGAATCCCCAGAAACCTGTGTAAATACAAAATAGTCCTACACAAACCAACCAAGGGTTTCTTGGTCCTATGTTTCTTGGCTCTCCACTTGAAGAAAATTTACCAATACGTGCACCTAAAACAGCGAGCACACCTAAAGCAAATCCTCCGGCACAAGCGTGAATTACCCCTGATGCATAAGCATCGTGGTAACCTAAAAGTTTAACCATCCAACCATCGAAGTGCCAACCCCAAGCTGCATCTATTGTCCAAAATACTGAACCAATCGCTATGGCTAAAATTCCAAATGCGAATGTTGTAATTCTTTCAATTAATGCTCCTGAAACGATTGAAGCTGCTGTCCATGAAAATAGTAAGAATGCAGCCCAAAATACTCCGTTGATGTGATCGTTTAAGTTAATTGACATTATTGAACTCATAGGATTAGCCAATTCATTTGCACCAAATCCTCCTCCCAAAATTAAACCAGTACTCTCAGTCATTATTGACGGAGCTATTCCTGGTCCAGTTGGGAAGGCCCAATAAATCCACCAACCAAAGAAAAACCAAGTTACTGTTACCAGCGGTATCAGCATCGTATTTTTCATTAATGTATGTTGGTGATGTTTGTAACGTGAAGCTCCAACTTCATACATACAGAAACCCACGTGAATTAAAAACATGAGTACTACTGTGATCCAGTAGTAAAATTCTGTAAATATGACCATTAAAGCATCTAAACCATCAGTCATAATTATTCCCTCCTCTTAATAAATTGGAATTATTCTATTAGGTGCGACAAGTACTACAAGGAGCTAGAGTCGTTTATTAACAAGGCTTTTAGATATTAAAACAACTTGAGATTGTGTATTTTTAGAATTTTTTATATGCTTTTTTTAAGTCAACAAGTGGATGTTTTGGTGACATTTGAAATTTTATCAATAACTCTCTAGCAATCATATCTCTATCTTGCTGGCTATCCGGTAATTTTATTTTTTTTGGGATAGTTACCCAACCATTCGCATTTCTGCAAAAAACAGCAGGTCGTCCTTCTTCATAACCCATATGAACATCTTCTAACCAATTAAGATCATCCCAACCCATATGCTCAATATATTTTTTAAGAAATGGAGTTACTTTTTTATAATCTGGCAATAGATTTACGTCATATCTATATCCTATATGTTGACCAATCATTTTTTCTCTAGAACTTTCTTTTTCTTTTGGTTGAGAGATTTTTTTTATTTTTTTGTTTTTCTTTTTAGCCATATTATTTAAATTTTATGGAAATCATCCACTCCTACAGTATGATTAGTTCCTGTTAATGGAACTTTTGCTAAAGCAGAAGCTTCCATTGTTAATGCTGCTAGATCTTCTGGTTCTAAAGAATGAACATTAGTTTTACCACAAGCTCGAGCTAATAATTGCAATTCCAAAGCCATTGTATGCAAATAATTGTAAACTCTTAATGCCGCATCATCTGGATTTAATCTTTTTCTTAATTTTGGATTCTGTGTAGCAACCCCAACTGGGCAACGGCCAGTATGGCAATGATAACAATGTCCAGCCTTAACTCCCATTTCTTTTTCAAAATCAACACCTGGGATTTCTTTATTACAATTTAATGCTATCATTGATCCAGTTCCTATCGCAACTGCATCAGCACCTAAAGCTAAAGCTTTTGCTAAATCAGCGCCATCTCTTACACCTCCAGCATAAATTAATGTTACTTTACCAGATTGACCAACATCATCTAAAGCTCTTCGAGCTTCTCGAATAGCTGCAATACCTGGAATACCAGTATTCGCTGCAGCAATGTGTGGTCCAGCTCCTGTAGAACCTTCCATTCCATCTAAGTAAATTGAATCAGGATCACATTTTGCAGCCATACGCACGTCATCATAAACTTTTGCAGCTCCTAATTTTAATTGAATTGGAACTTGGTTATTTGTTAATTCTCTTAATTCTTGAACCTTTAACGCAAGATCGTCCGGACCTAACCAATCAGGATGTCTTGCTGGAGATCGTTGATCAATACCTGAAGGAAGAGATCGCATTTCAGCAACTTGGTCAGTTACTTTTTGTCCCATTAAGTGACCACCCATTCCAACTTTTTGTCCTTGACCTATAAAAACTTCTATACCATCAGCTAACTGAGCGTGGTGAGGATTAAATCCGTATCTTGATTGAATACATTGATAAAACCATTTTTCAGAATAACGTCTCTCATCTGGAATCATACCACCTTCACCAGAACAAGTAGCACTTCCAGCCATTGTTGCTCCTCTAGCTAGCGCAGTCTTTGCTTCGTAAGAAAGAGCACCAAAGCTCATTCCTGTAATATAAACTGGAATATCTAATTCGATTGGATTTTTACATCTTGGACCAATAATAGTTTTGGTTTCACATTTTTCTCTGTAACCTTCGATAACAAATCTTGTTAGTGTACCTGGTAAAAAAACTAGATCATCAAACGTTGGTATTTTTCTCATTAACGCCATACCACGCATTCTGTAACGACCTAATTGAGCTTTTATATGAATGTCATCAATAACTTCAGGAGTAAAAATTGCATTTTGTCCTAGTAAACTTTTATTTCTACCATTAGAAACCTTAAGGCTTCCGTTACTTTTTTTATTAGTTTTTTTCTTTTTTGCCATTTTATATTGCTCCTTTTTTTTCATGTGGTTCTAATGCATCGTAATTCCAAAGTTTTTTACCAGCTACTACTTTAGTCATTTTACTAAAGTCAAAGTCAGAGCCTATTTCTGCAACTTTTAGCTTTCTTTTTATCCACGATATATCGTCAGAAGTAAGTTTAGATGTTACCGCATCGCTTCCAAAAGATTTGATTTTTCCTCCAATAAAAATTGTACCATCGTACATAGAGTCTCCTAAATTGATACCAGCATCTCCTAAAACGATTATTCTACCTCTTTGCATCATAAAACCTGTAAAAGCACCTGCATCACCTCCTACAATGATAGTTCCACCTTTCATATCAATTCCAGTTCTAGCACCAACACTTCCTTTACAAACTAGATCCCCACCACGAATAGCTGCCCCAAAACAAGATCCAGCATTTTTTTCTATAACTACTTTTCCTGCCATCATATTTTCTGCACATGACCAGCCAACTCTTCCAGTAATTCTCACTACAGGACCATCAATAGAACCCACGCCAAAGTATCCAAGAGATCCTTCAAATATTAAATTTAATTTATTTAAAATACCAACACCCAGACTATGCTTACCTTGCGGGTTTTTAACTACTACAGTTCCATATCCTTCACGCATTAAAGAATGAAGTTTATCATTTAACTCAGCACATGATAATTCTTTTGCGTCAACTTCGGTTCTTTTGTTAAAATCAACATCATGAGCACCATAATAAAAAAAATTTTCAGCTTCTTCAGGGTTAAAAAAAACTTGTTGAGTTCTTCCTGCTAGCACCTCTTTGTGCATACCCATTGATTGAGATTTAGAATTTTTTAAATTTGCCATACTTTTACTTCTCCATCATAAGGATCATAAGTATCTATTTCTTGAGGTAACAACGATCTAATTGCTATTTCTTCAGATCCTAAAGCTACCAAATCATCTGATTCATATAGCACCATTGGTTTTGCCGCCATTGTATCTTTTGCCATACCCAGTGAATCTTTTGTCGCTACCAAATAAGTAAAAACTCCATCTAATTCTTTCAAAGAGTCTTGCATACCATTTTCTAAAGAAGCGCCTGACCTCATTTTTTGTGCCAAATAAACAGCTATTAATTCCGAATCACATTCTGACATAAAACGCATACCTTTATTTTCAAGAGCTCTACGATTATTCCAATAATTTGTCAGCTGTCCGTTGTGAACAACCGCAACATCGCTAAAAGGATACCCCCAAAAAGGGTGCGCTGATCGTATATCAACACCCGATTCAGTCGCCATTCTAGAATGGCCAATTGCATGTGTGCCTTTAATTTTATCTAATCCATATTGTTTTGATACTACAGATGCGTCACCAATATCTTTTACTAATTCTAAAGTTTTACCTAAAGATAATATTTCTGTCATTTCAACACTTTCAATTTTTTTTGAAAATTCCATCAGATCTTTGTCATATTTAATAACATATCTAAATGAGTATGGAGTTAATTGTTGATCTTGCAGTATATCAGCTCCAAGATCTCTTATAAATTTATCAACTTGCTTTCGTCTTTCATCGTAAACAGCTTTTTCTTCATTAGCTGCTGTACTTCCTTCTTTAACATTTTCACCAACTTTAAAACGTAAAATATAATCCCCTTTGCTTCCTTCTCCATACAAAGCATAACCAGTTGAGTCCGGTCCTCTATGTTTGAGAGCTTGCAACATTCCTTGCATCTCAGATCCGATATCAACAGTTTTACCTCTATGTATTAATCCTGCTATTCCACACATAATATTTTATTTCCTTTTTTTTGACTACGGTAAACAATCCAAATAGGTATCAAGATCCCACTGAGTAGTGGCCCCTAAGAATTTTTCCCATTCATCATTTTTATACCAATGAAATACTTTGTACATTTCATCAGGCATAGCTGATTGAATAACTTTGTCATCTTTTAAATGTTCTAAGGCTTCACCAAGACTTAAAGGTAATTTTTTAACTTTTTTTCCTTCGGCTTGGGCTTCATACATACTTCTCGATTCAGGCTTTCCAGGATCAATATCATTTGTTATTCCGTCATCAAAACATTTTAACAATCCAGAACCCATTAAATATGGATTGTGCATTGAATCCACCGAACGATATTCAAATCTTCCTGGCGCAGATACTCTTAAACCACAAGTTCTATTTTGATAACCCCAGTCTGCATAAACTGGTGCCCAAAACCCTTGATCCCACAATCTTCTATATGAGTTTACAGTTGATGAACCAATTGCAGTTAAAGCACCAAGATGTTTCATAACGCCACCAATTGACTTTAAACCTATTTTTCCTGGCAGCTGAACATCTTTTGTGTCCGGCATAAAAGTATTTTCTCCACCCTCAACATAAGTAAAAACTTCATCAACACCTGGTAAAGATTTATGTCCTAACTTATTAACTTTATCTTTTCCACCAGTCCATAATGACATATTGGTATGACAACCACTTGCAGACACACCCATGAATGGTTTTGTCATAAAGCAAGCTATTATATTAAACTCTCTAGCAACTTGTGCGCAAATTTGTCTATACGTTGAAAGTCTATCTGCATTTCTTAAAACATCATCGTACATCCAGTTTAATTCTAGTTGTCCTGGGGCATCCTCATGATCTCCTTGAATCATATCAAAACCCATCGCTCTTGCGTATTCCATCACTTTCATGAAAACAGGTCTTAAGGATTCAAATTGATCTATGTGATAACAATAAGGTTTAGAAAAACCTTGCCCAGTAGGAGTGCCATCTGGGTTTTTAGTTAACCACATCATTTCTGGCTCTGTTCCAACTCTTAATTGATAGCCATGTTTTTTTTTAAATTCTTGAGCATGTATTCTTAAATTTCCTCTACAATCAGATGTTAAATGTGCACCTGGGTTTTCTCTTTCTTCTCTGTTTCTAAAACAAGTAACAAATACTCTTGCAACTTTTTTATCCCAAGGCAATTGAACAAAAGTTTCTGGATCTGGTATTCCAACTAGCTCTTTTGCCTCTGGTCCATAACCAATATAGTTCTTATGACGATCTACGAATAAGTTTGCAGTAGCTCCGTAAACTAATTGAAATCCTTTTTCACATGTTCTTTCCCAGTGGTCTGAAGGTATACCTTTACCAACAACTCTACCCGTCACAGAGATAAATTGGAAAAAAATGTAAGTAATGCCGAGTTCATTAATCTTTTCTCTAACCTTTTTGACTAGTTTATCTCGACCTGGCTGGCTAACATGTTTTTCTAAATCTGTCATTAAAACTCCCTCTAAATTTTTATGATAATAGAAAGGTAACTGAAAAATTAATTAGTGTCTAGATCGTATGTTTAGCTCCAAGGAAATGGGCTATGTGAAGAAGGATGAAGTTCACCCTTCACGTATCGGTTGAATCTAAATGGTTTTAATAATTTACTTTCTTGTCCAAGAATTTCGTCAGCTACAAGTTGACCAACCCCAAGCATTTTATAACCATGATTTGAATCTGCAATAATATAAACATTTTCACAGAAACGATCAAAGATAGGAAAAGAGTCTGGAGTAAAACAACCTAGTCCGCCAGATGGCACTCTATTATATAAATTAGATTTCCCTTCAAATCTTTTTTGACAGTGCGCTAAAGCTGATGACCACATGTCAGCAAATTTTTCGTCTGTTTGATATTCTTTTGATGCAGTTCCATATGGGTCAACTTTTACTTCATCTAATGGTTTATGTACTTTGTACGGAGCTGCACCACCCTGAACACCAAGAGATTCACAAATATCTGGTTTGTAATAAATACCCCACATTTTATCTGTAATTAAGGAACCATCCTTATCAGAATATAATGGCGCATCACTATCCACATGAACAAGAGGAGGCATTTCTCCACTATCCGTTTTAAAATAATCCATTCCTACTTTCATCACACCTTCTTGTAGAAACCAATATTTCCACATTGGAAAATCTTTATGCGTTTTTCCTTTTTCATCTTTAATTTCTATTTTATTTGATAGTTCAAGCATATTCCAAATACTTCTAACCCACGGACCAACACCAACAATAACTTGATCACATTCTATCAATCCTTTTGATGTTTCTACACCTGTTATTGCATTGCTATTACTTCCTCTTTTAAATCCAGTTACCTCAACTCCTGTTATAATTTTTGCTCCCGCAGCTTCTGCTTTTTTAGCAACACCTTTTATCGCTACTTTATTTTTTGAATAACCTCCACGTTTTTCATGAAGTATATTTGTTATATCTTTTGCTTGCCAGTCACTAAAAATTTTTTTCATATACTTAGTACATTCTTTTTCACCTACAATAAATTCTGATTCATATCCAATATTTTGTTGTTGTTCATAAATTGTTTCAACATCTTTTCTCATACTTTCAGGACTAATTTGCAAATATCCAACTGACTCATAAGACCATAATTTGGGGTCACTTTCCCATAACTCAACACTGTGAGCCATTAACTCCCTCATTGCTGGTTGAAAATAATTATTTCTTACAACTCCACATGCAATTCCACTTGCGCCTGCAGCAACTGAAGATTTATCTATAACAACGATATCATTTTCTTTAACACCACCATTTTTTTTTAATTTTTCTCCTAGATGCCAAGCAGTACTTAAACCATGTACTCCTGCTCCAATAACTACATACTTTGCTTTATTTGGAATTTTTGTCATGACTTTACTTTTGTTTTGCCCGGATCATAAAATGGAAAGCTAACAACTTTAGCTTTAATTCTTTTTTGATGTCCATCAAGTTTACCAATTTCAACATTTGTACCTATATCCGAATATTTAACATCCATTCTGCAAAGTGCAATATTTTTATTTAAGGTGGGAGATATCATTCCACTAGTAATTAGGCCTACTGTAGCACGCCCAACGTGTACCCCATCTCCATTAATAGCTTGTTCTTTTCCAATTAATTCTAGTCCAACCAATTTTTTTTGAGGAGTTTCTTTTCTTTTAATTAATGCTTCTTTACCGACAAAATCATCCGCTTTTGTTTTTAAAGGCACTGCAAACCCAATTCCAGCTTCAAATGGATCTGTTTGATCATTAAATTCGTAACCATAAAAAATAAGTCCAGCTTCGATTCTAACCATATCTAAACCCTCTAAACCCATTGGTGTTATGCCCAAATCTTTTCCATGTTTAAATACTTTTTCCCAAACTTTAGAAGCATCTTTTGGATGACACCAAATTTCATAACCTAACTCTCCAGTATATCCAGTTCTAGATACAATAATTGGTATACCAACATGATCATCTATTCTTGCAATTGCAAATCTAAACCATTGAAGTTCATTTATTGTTGGTTGTGTAGGAGGTGTCCAAACAAATTTTTCTAAAATTTTTCTACTATTAGGACCTTGTACAGAAATATTATGTATTTGATCTGTAGAAGATTTAACCCAAGCTTTATATTTTTTTTTCTTTGAAAGTTCTCTTAACCAGGTACCACCATATTCTTGCCCTCCAATCCATCTAAAATTATCTTTGGCTAAACGAAAAATTGTCCCATCATCAATCATTCCTCCATTTTCGTAACACATAGCAGAATAACTAACTTGACCAATAGCAATTTTTTTTACATTACGAGTTAATGCATACTGCATTAAATTTTCAGAATCTGGACCAACTATTTCAAATTTTCTTAAAGGTGACAAATCAATTGCAATAGCTTTCTCTCTACATGCAGTATATTCTTTTATAGTTCCATAGTTTGTATAGTTATTTGCCAACCAATAACCATTATAATCTACAAAATTTCTACTTAGCTTGGATGTATTTTTATGAAATCCAGTTTCTTTTGTTAATTTAGGTTCCGAGTCTTCTTTCATTCTAAACGCTATCGCTTTCGAGTATTTTTGCTCTTTAGGATAAATTCTAACAAAAATATCTGTTGGATTCCATCCATTTGCTGGATCAACATCACAGGGGCAAGCAGAAGATGCACAAATTAAATCTTTTGTTGCTCTAAATAATACATAATCACCTGGTCTAGACCAAGGCTCGTCAAAAGAAGCAACATTTAATTGATTTATACTTGTGTTAAAAAAAAGATTAATAGCTATCCAACCTTTTCTAGGCTTTACCTCATAGCTTTTAAAAGCTTTACTAAAATTATCTGAACAGTTTATATGACCAAAATATCCCATATCCTCGTAATATTTTGAGGTACAAGCATAGTTAAAAGTATCATGTCTACCCACAGTATCTCTAACAACTTCGATCATTGGATCATGATACGCATCATAAAATTTTGAAAATAAACCTGGAGCTGGGTAGGCCGCACCCATAAAAGTACGAGTAGCCGTAGGATCAATTATACTTTCAATTCCTTTATCTAATTTAGCTTTGTCAAAAGTTAAGAAATCTGAGCACTGTCTTCCAGCAGGATCTATGATTTGAATATACTCTCCTTTTTTTACTTCATATATTTCAGCCGTACGTCTTTTAACTAGTTTTTCAAAAGAAGGGTCTCCAAGAGGATCAGGTAAAAGGAATTGTTCTTCACTATCTTCAAATTTAGATTTATTAAGAAAAATAGTTAGATCTGTTGGAGGATTCTGCTCATGTACATTCATAGCGTCCCCAGGTGCAGCAAGCATAACTATACATTTGTCTTTTGCTGTTAAAATTATTTTTTCACCCACCAAACAATCTTTATCAAATATTATTGATGATTTTACTTTGTTAAAATCAATATTCTTACGTTTAAATAATTTTGAAATTTTTTCATCTTGCAGAATTGCTTTTTTTGAAAAATTACCATCTCCGTTTTCACTTAAATTTAAAATCGATAAATCACATTTACCTTTAGAATTAAAAACTATTACTTCACAAATTTGCTTACCTTCATCATTAATTATTTCTACTTTATCTTCTGCTAAAACTTCTATAACTGAAAGGCCTCCACCTTGAACGAAGTATCTTTCAACTCCTGGTGGTAAAGTTCTTAGTCCAGGGTTTTTTATATCAAGACTAGTTGAGGCATTATCCATATATAACAAGGACTATATCAGTGTGACAAAAGTATGCAATTCAGTTTGACTCGTAAATTTTATGACCATAGACTTAATTATATAAGGTTTAAATCTTAACTAACATATTAGGAGGGTAATATTATGTTAAAAACACTAAAAGGATTGGTTGTTGCTGCAATCATATCGGCATTTAGTTTTGCTACATATGCGGCTGACAGCAAAAAACCAACAAGAATTCCAGTTCACAATTGGTCAAGCCAAATTGTAATGGCTTATGTGATTGGTGGAATAATTGAAGACATGGGTGGTAACGTAGAATACGTTCCAGCGGATTCTCAAGCGGTATACGAATCAATTCGTATTGGAGATGTAGATATATCTCATGAAGTTTGGCAGTCAGCTTTCGGTAAATCATTCGATGCTGCTCGTGATAAAGGTGGCGTACTTGATTGGGGTGACCATGAAGCAAGAACTTTAGAAGATATGGGTTATCCAAACTGGGTAGCTGAAAAAGGTCTTTGTCCAGGTTTACCAAACTGGGAAGCTATGAAAGACGAAAAATGTTGGAAAAATTTCGTTACTCCTGACTCTGGCGGAAAAGGTCGTTGGTTAGAAGGTCCACAAAGTTGGCACCAAGACTTAATGCCTCAGCGTTTAGAAGCTTTAGGACTAGCTGATAATTGGATGGTTAAATTTGCTGGTGGTGCTGATGCACTATGGGCAGAATTAGCAGCAGCTGAAAAAGAAGGAAGAGGAACTATGATTTTTAACTGGACACCAAACTTTACTGATGGTGCTGGTTTTACATTTATTCAATTCCCGCCTTATTTTGATGGTTGCAGACCTGCTGATGGTGGAGATGGAAAATGCGGTTCACCTGATGGCTATCTGAAAAAAGCTGTGAATGAAAACTGGACGAAAAGTCATCCAGATGCAGCAGCTATGTTTAAAAAACTATCATTTAACACAGCACAAATTGGTGCAATGGCAGCTTATGTAGACATTGACAAAATGACTCATGAAGACGCTGCAAAAACGTGGTTAAAGAAAAACAAAAAAGTTTGGAAAAAGTTTACTAAATAATACTTGGTAAAACTTAAGCTTTTAATGATCTCCCCTAGTGAAAACTAGGGGGGATTTTTTTTTATTTTTAGTGTAATTTGTAAGTTAGGGGATATGAAAAAACTGCTCATATATATATTTTTAGGTTTGATCCTTTCTAATATGGGATTTGCACGTTCAACTGGCTGTACCGAAGGTGACTGTGAAAATGGAGTTGGAACTTGGAATTACACAGATTTAACTTCATACACAGGAGAATGGAGCGGTAGTAATAAACATGGACAGGGGACTGAAACTTGGCCAAACGGATACATATACAAGGGAACTTTTCAAAATAGTAAATGGAATGGACAGGGAACTTTGACTTTCCCAGATGGAGCCACATATGTTGGCGAGTGGAGTGATGGTAACATGAATGGACAAGGAACTTTCACTTTAGCAGACGGAACAGTTAGGAAAGGCATTTGGAAAAACGGTAATTTAGCTGAACCAAATTAAATAAAACAATGTTATTAGAAAATAGTTTAAAAAAATTCAAAGAAGCTTCCGAAGAATTTAAAAAAATGTTTGGCCTTATTGGTTTGACCATAATAATAATTTTTTCATTTATGATTTTAAATATTTTTTTTGGAGCGACCGACAAGTCAACAGAAGGTAGCAAAACTGCAGAAAACGAAACAGTTGTTGCTTCACTTCCTAAAGGTAGATTGAATTTTTTTGAAGGGAACGAGGGACACAAATTATCTGCGAGCGAATATAAAGCGGTATGCAAAAATACTAAAATTGTAGTTCAGCGTGCAATGATAGGGGCGAACCTCACGGATTACGAGGCGCAAAAATTATATTCCGACAACGGAAATAAAATTGATAAATTTTCAGTAAAATGGGATGATTCTGCAAGTAAATGTTTTGCAGAATATACAATAAGAGCTTTGCAAGGTACGACTGAAACAATTACAGTATCGGGTGAAGCCAAAGGGTTTTTAAAAACAAGTATAGATACTAGAGTATATTATATAAAAAATTTTTAGGGAGAGTATGTCTACACCAGTAATAAAATGTGAGTCCGTTTATAAAGTTTTTGGAGTAAATGCTAAAAAAATGCTTCAAGGTGTTAGCGGTAATGTGGATGCAAAATCTTTCCAAGAAGCTGGCTGTATTGTGGGAGTTAACAATGCTTCTTTTGAAGTTTCAAAAGGAGAAATGCTAGTTGTAATGGGATTATCTGGTTCTGGAAAATCAACATTGCTGCGATGTATATCAAGATTAACAGATGCCACAGCAGGAAAAATTTATATCGAAGGTCAAGATTTATTAGCCTTAAAAAATAAAGAGTTGATTGAATTAAGAAGAAATAAAATGGGGATGGTATTCCAAAGTTTTGCTCTTCTTCCCCACAAAACAGTTTTAGAAAACATTGCCTTTCCTTTGCAGATAAAAGGAATGAAAACTGAAGATAGTATTTCGAAGGCTGTTGAAATGTCCAAACTTGTAGGTCTTGAAGGAAGAGAAAATTATTTTCCGCGAGAGCTATCTGGTGGACAACAACAAAGGGTAGGAATAGCAAGATCTTTGGCTGTCGAACCCGATATCTGGTTTTTAGACGAACCCTTTTCTGCGCTTGACCCATTAATCAGAAAAGAAATGCAAGATGAATTTTTAAGACTACAAGGCACTTTAAAGAAAACAATTATGTTCGTCACACATGATTTTGACGAAGCACTTAGACTTGCAGATCGGATTGCAATAATGAAAGATGGAATAATCGAACAATTAGATACTCCAGCCAATATTGTTTTAAGTCCAGCAACAGAATACGTTAGAAAATTTACTCAAGAAGTTCCAAGAGAAAAAGTATTAAAAATAGAATCTGTGATGGAGCCAATGAGTGGTACTAAAAACTTGAGTGATTTAAAAGTTTCTAAAGATGCAATTATAGAAACCGTAGCTGAAAAAATTTTAGGTCAAGAAAAACCAGTATCTGTTATTGATTCTAATAATAAAGTTGTTGGAGTTGTTAAACCTTCTAAAGTTATTCATACCGTATTTGGTGGTAGAAAAGAAAATTCATAATATATGGAAATTATAAAAAAATATCCAAAATCATTTCAATGGCTTTTTTTATTGATAGCTTTTTTTGGTTTGTGTTTTGCGATAGATGTCCCTGAGGGATATCAATATATAAGGTCTATAGCAGAATATTCGAGAGATCCAAATCTAAGTTCTTATAATTTTTTTGGCATAGAAGTAAGATATTATGCGTATGACACTCTTTGGAGGCTGCCACCATTGCTTGGCTGGCTATCAATCTGGGTAAACGATTCATTGTTTTTTTTATTAAATGACTGGATGCCAATTGAGTTTTGGAATGAAGATATTAAAGAGTATCAAACACGACCACTGATTTTACAAATTACCAGAGTAATTTCAGCTACCATGCTTTTTTTAATTGAATTTATTCGTGAAATTTTAATTGGTGGAATCAAGACTACCGTTGCATTTACAAGTTGGGATTGGATTGATGCAAATCCATGGGCAGAATTACCTGGAATTCCATGGACTATAGTTACCGCTGGAGCATTCATATTGGGTTATAAACTTAATGGAAAAGGTCTTGCAATATTTTCAGCCATTACCATGATTTATATTTCCGTATTTGGTCAATGGAAACCTTCAATGGAGACACTTTCATTTGTTTTAGTTGCGGCCCCAATTTCTTTTCTTCTTGGTTTAGCTCTAGGAATTTGGGCGTATAGAAGTAAGAGAGTTGAATCAGCATTGAATCCTATACTAAATGTAATGCAGACCATGCCACATTATTCTTATCTAGTTCCGATAATGGTAATATTTGGAGTTGGAGACCACGCTGGAGCAATAGCAACAATAATTTTTGCAACACCACCAATGGTACGTTTGACTTTATTAGGGCTTAGAAAAGTATCACCAGATGTTGTTCATGCGGGAAAGATGAGTGGTTGTAATGATTTTCAACTTTTATTTAAAGTTTTAATTCCAACAGCAAGAAGAGATATTTTAATTGGAGTCAACCAAGTCATTATGCAGTGTTTAGCTATGGCGGTTATTGCATCATTTATAGGTGCCAAGGGGTTAGGTTGGAATTTATTGTTAGCCTTAAACCAACTTAGAATTGGTTTAGCTTTAGAAGCTGGTATTTGTATAACTCTAATTGCAGTACTTTTAGATAAAATGTCTTTGGCCTGGGCTCATAAACAAACAGATTATTTTGCCAATCTTTCTTTTTTTGAACGTCATAGATATGGGATATTTTTTGTTGGAGCGGTAATAGTTGGATTAATATTTGCTTCCTTTGGATCTTTTTATTTTAAAGAAGGTTTTAATTATTTGTATGAAGTACCGCACAATAAAGGAATATCAGGAGAACCTTTCTGGAATGCAGGTGTTGATTGGATATGGGATACTTTCTTCTACCAATTAAAAGTTTTTAATACATGGTTAATCCAAGACGTATTACAACCAATGAGGGCTGCTTTTCTTAGAATGCCAGTTGTCGCAACTTTTGTTTTGGTTATGGGTACTGGTTATATAATTGGTGGCATTCGATCAGCAATTGTAGTTGGAGGATTTACATTATTTATAGCTCTAAGCCCGTGGTGGGATAGAGCTTTGGTTACAGCCTATATGGCAACTTTTGGTGTAATTGCATCAGGTATAATTGGAATAACTATTGGTTCTTTAGCTGCGCAAAATAAAACTAGCACAAAGATTGCCTTAGGAATATGTGATACTCTTCAAACGTTTCCGTCTTTTGTTTACTTGATTCCCGTGATGATGCTTTTTGGTGTAACGGATACATCTGTATTAATTGCAGTTATAGTTTATGCAACTATTCCTGCAACACGTTACACTATCGAAGGACTTCGTAGTGTTCCGCCCGCTTTACACGATGCGGCTTCAATGTCTGGTGTAACACCTATGCAGAGATTGCTAAAGATTGAATTTCCACTTGCTTTTCCTCATATTATGCTTGGAATTAATCAAACCGTTGTTTTTGCATTATTTATGGTAATTATTGGAGCTTTCATTGGAACAGAAGATTTAGGACAATATATTTTAAAAGCTTTGTCTGATTTAAAAGGAGGAGGAAAAGGACTAATTCTAGGACTTTGCGTTGCGTTTATTGGTTTAGCTGTTGATAATTTAATTCGTACTTGGGCAAATAAGAGAAAAAAATTATTAGGACTAGAAGATTATTAAATGTCTAATTTTGATTGGGGTTATCCTAATACAGTTTGGTTTGGAAATGGAAGAATTAAAGACTTACCGAAAGCTTGTCGAATATTAAGTATAAAAAACCCTTTATTTGTAACCGATAAAGATTTGGTAAAAACAAAAATGGTGGAAGAAACTCTTGAAATAAATAAAAGAGATAAATTAACAACTGCTATTTTTTCAGATCTAAAAGGAAATCCATTAGGTAGCCAAGTAAAAAAAGGAGTTGAAGTATTTAAAAATGGTAAACATGATGGAGTAATAGCTTTTGGAGGAGGCAGTAGTTTAGATGTTGGTAAATCAATAATATTACAAGCTGCACTTAATAGGCCACTTTGGGATTTTACTGACGGGGGATCATTTTGGAATGAAAATGATTACCCTTCATCAATGGCTAAAAATAAAATAAGTAATCCTGATAACTTAGATCCTTTTATAGCAATTCCTACTACAGCTGGCACCGGTTCAGAAACATCAAGAGCTGCAGCAATAATTAATGACGAGACAAAAGTTAAAAAAATTGTTTTTCATCCCAGAATGTTACCTACGTTAACTATTCTTGATCCTAAACTTACTGTAGGCATGCCAGCGTTTTTAACTGCAGCGACCGGAATGGATGCGTTTGCTCATAACTTAGAAGCATACTGTGCACCAGGTTATCACCCAATGGCAGACGGTATAGCATTAGAAGGAATGTCATTAATTAAAAAATGGTTAGCTGTAGCTGTTAACGAGGGAGAAAATTTAGAAGCAAGAGGACATATGATAACATCTTCAAGTATGGGAGCTACAGCTTTTCAAAAAGGTTTAGGAGCAATACATTCATTAAGTCATCCTGTTAATTCTCTGTTTAATGTTCACCATGGTCTTTCCAATGGGATTTTTATGCCTTACGTTCTTACTTTTAATAGATCAACCATAGAAAATAAGATAGCAAAACTTAGTGAGTATCTAGGTTTAAAAGAAGCAACATTTAATTCATTTGTTGATTGGGTGGTAGAGTTAAAAGAACAAATTAAAATTCCACATACAATTTCAGAATCTGCAAAAATAAATGATCAAGACATAGAAAAAATGTCTCCAATGGCTTTAGATGATCCGTGTACACCAGGTAACCCAAAAAAGCTTGTTATAGATGATATGGTATCAATGTATCAGCACAGTGTTCAAGGAAAGTTATTTTAAATTATTTTTTTAAAATTTTCGTAAATTGTTTTGGCACTTTTGTTAAATACATTTAAATTTTGCTCTACATCTCTTTTAAATTTTTCTAGAGCATTTTCTCCTAAAGTTTTTTCTAAAGCCGACTTATATTCCGGTACGCAAGCCCACTCAGGAACAGTTTTATTAGTTTGTTCAACGTGAAACTGTAACCCAAAAGCTTTATCAAAAGAAAAAGCTTGAACTCTGCATTCAGGAGAACTTGCTAACAATTTTGTATTAGAAGGCAAATCGTGAGCTTCATAAGAATGCCATTGTAAAACTTTTAAATCTTTACTTAATCCCTTAAATAAAGAATTATCATCTGTTACAGAAACTTTTAATACACCAATTTCTGGTGTTTTCATTTTTCTTACCTTACCACCAATCGCTTCACTAAGAAGTTGAGCGCCCAAACATAAACCTAGGTACGGTTTTTTATTTATAGAAACAAATTTATGAATCGCTTCTTTTTCTGGCTTTAACCATGAAAAAGCTTCTTCCTGCCAGGTATCCATCGGACCTCCCATTACAATCATTGCATCATAGGGATCTAAATTGGGTATTTTTTCATTTTCATCTAATTCTACAGTATCTATTTTAATATTGTCTTCTTTCATAAATTTGAGGAATATACCTGGATGTTCAATATTAATATGTTGTAGAACTAAAAATTTCATATGAATAAAATAAAACTATTAATTGTTGAAGGCAATACCAAAGAAGAAAATATAAACTTCAATAATGCTGGCTGTGTTACTCAATCGCAAAATTTTAAATTACATATAGATAATCTACTACCAGATTGCGAGATAGATATAATTGAACCAGGAAACCATGAATCTGTTTCGAAGATTTTATCATCAATAAAAAAATACGATGGTGTAATATTAACCGGAAGTACTTTACGTGTTGAAAATGAGAGCAAAGAAGTGAAAAAACATATCGAATTTGCTAAAAAACTTTTTGAATGTGAAAAAAAAATTTTTGCTGCATGCTGGGGTTTACAAATAACTGTTACAGCGGCTGGAGGAAAATGTAGATTAGCCCCAAGAGGAGCTCACGTTGGAATTGCTCACGATATTCAACTTACTGAAAATGGAAAAAAACATAAACTTTTTAGTTCTAAACCACATAAATTTACTACACCCGCATTTAACTATGATGAAGTGGAAATTCCCCCAAACAATTCTGTGTTATTAGCTAGTAATAAAATTAATAAATTTGAAGCATTATACTTTACTGTTGGAAAGTCAGAAATATGGGGTTTACAGTATCATCCAGAAATTCCTTATGATTATATGATTAAACTAATCAAATATAGATCTGAAGCCATGATTGAAAAAAAAATTTTTAAAAACCAAAGTGAAATTGAACTGCATATTAATACTATAGAAAAAGCCAAAACTGAACTAAGTGATGAACAAAGGACTATAGAATTAAAAAATTGGCTTAATTATTTAAAAAACTAAAACAAACCTTCAATTTCATCTTTATCATTTAGTTTTATATTATCTGCAGCAGGAATTTTAGGAAGTCCAGGCATAGTCATTATTGATCCACATATAATTACTACAAATTCGGCGCCACTAGAAAGTCTTACTTCTCTGATAGGTAAAGTGTGTCCAGATGGTGCGCCTTTTAAATTAGGATCAGTTGAAAAACTATATTGTGTTTTTGCAATGCAAATAGGAAATTTACTAAATCCATCTTCTTCAATTTTTTTAATTTGTTTTTTTATTTCATCATCCGCTTCTATTCCACTTGCTCCATACATTTCTTTTGCTATAGCTTGGACCTTGTCTAAAATAGGCATTTCTCCTGAGTATAAAAACTTAAATCCATTTTTTTTTTCGTTGTTGCATATTTCGACAACATTATTTGCAAGATCTCTTGTTCCTTCTCCTCCTTTTTCCCAATGCTTGCAAAGACTTACTTTTACACTAAGTTTACTACAATGATCTTCTATAACTTTAATTTCTTTATCTGTATCAGTAATAAAATGATTTATTGCAACAATAACATCTAAACCAAACTTTTTTATATTTTGAACGTGTCTTTCGAGATTAGGTAAACCTTTTTTTAATAACTCAACATTTTCTTTTTTTAAATCTTCTTTTTTTACTCCACCATGCATTTTTAATGCTCTAATTGTTGCTACTAGAACAACACAGTTTGGTTTAATATTAGCTTTGCGACATTTAATATTTAAAAATTTTTCCGCACCAAGATCTGCACCAAAACCAGCTTCAGTCACAACATAATCAGATAATTTTAGCGCAGTTTTTGTAGCAATAATTGAATTACAACCATGTGCAATATTTGCAAAAGGCCCACCATGAATTATAGCAGGATTATTTTCTAATGTTTGTGTAACGTTTGGTCTGATTGCATCTTTTAACAGTACTGTCATAGGACCCTGAGCATTAAGATCTTTAGCGTAAATTGGTTTTTTATCTTTCGTATAGGCAATTGTTATATTTCCTATTTTTTCTTCAAGTTCTTTTAAATTATTTGATAAACAAAAAATAGCCATTACTTCTGAAGCAACGGTTATATCAAAACCATCATCTCTCGGAATATTATTTTTAAGTTTACCAAGATTAATTTTTATGGTCCTTAGTGCGCGATCATTTAAATCTACTACACGTTTCCATACAATATTTTCAACATCAATTTTTAATTTATTTCCCCAATAAATATGATTATCAATTAGAGCTGATAATAAATTATGTGCCGAGGTTATAGCATGAAAATCACCTGTAAAATGTAAGTTGATTTGTTCCATAGGAACTACCTGTGCATAGCCTCCACCAGCAGCTCCTCCTTTCATTCCAAACGATGGACCCAAACTTGGTTCTCTTAAACAAACTATGGATTTTTTTCCTATTTTATTTAATCCATCACTAAGACCTACAGATGTTGTAGTTTTACCTTCACCAGCTGGCGTAGGAGTTATTGCAGTAACTAAAATTAAGTTACTTTTTTTTTCTCTTATTTTTTCTATATATTTTAAATTTAGTTTTGCTATATGACGCCCCATGGGGCTAAAAGCTGCAGGTTCATCAGGAATATTAACCTTAGCAAGCACGTCTCTAATTGGCTTCATTTTTGCCGCTCTAGCTATTTCAATATCTGATTTTATCGTACTCATCGGCATTCCTATATCTAAAAAAGTATATTATGTATACATGTTATTTTTAAGTTCTTTTACAATTTAGCGAGGTTATACTAAGATTATTAGAATGCAAAAATATTCAATATTTAGTCTAATTAAAAATGCATTTAGCAACCACCAAAACTGGGAAGTTGCATGGAAAGATCCTGCGCCAAAAAAAGAATATGACGTAATTATTATTGGAGGTGGAGGACATGGTCTCGCTACAGCTTATTATTTAGCAAAAGAACATAAAATTACTAATGTTGCCATATTAGAAAAAGGATGGATCGGTGGAGGAAACGTAGGAAGAAACACAACAATACTTAGATCAAATTATATGTGGGATGAAAACGGTCTTTTCTATGAGCATGGTATGAAATTGTGGGAAAGTTTATCTCAAGAATTAAATTATAACGTGATGTATTCACCAAGAGGAATAATTAATCTTGCTCATTCAGATGCCCAATTAAATACATATGCTCGTCGAGGAAACTCTATGAGACTGAATGGCATAGATGCAGTGATGCTTGGAAGAGAGGAGTTAAAAAAAATGATTCCATTCGCAGATTTTTCTAAATCTTCACGCTTTCCTATTTTTGGTGGTTTAATGCAGCCGCGAGGTGGAACAGCGAGACATGATGCTGTTGCGTGGGGATATGCCAGAAAAGCAGATTCTATGGGAGTTGATATTATTCAACACTGTGAGGTAACAGGATTTGATATTAATAATGGTAAAATTCAAGGAGTTCAAACTACAAAAGGAAATATTAAATCAAAAAAAATAGGTTTATGTGTAGCAGGTAGCACATCATTATTAGCCGAAAAATTAAATATGAAATTGCCAATTGAGTCTCATGTTCTTCAGGCTTGTGTTTCTGAACCAGTAAAACCTTTCCTTGACCATGTAGTAACTTTTGGAGCTGGACATTTTTATTGCAGCCAATCTGACAAAGGAGAAATGGTAATGGGTGGAGATCTTGATGGATATAATAGTTATGCCCAGCGAGGAAATTTACCAACATTACAACATGTATTATCAGAGGGCGTTGCCATGTTTCCAAATTTAAGTAGATTAAAAATGTTGAGAACGTGGG
>CACIPU010000007.1 GCA_902588625.1 uncultured Pelagibacteraceae bacterium
TTCATTATATTTATTAATTAAATAATCAATGTCTAAATTTTCAATATTATTTTTCATTCTCATGATTTCTGCAAAATCATCTAAATCTTCCAAAGGTAATATAAAGTTAATTAACTCGTTCTTAATTTTTATTCCATTCCAGTTATTATAAAAAAAATTCTCCCTAAAACTTTGAATTTCATCATTAATATAAAAAACTGGAAAAAAAACAGAAGAAATGTTGTCTGGTAATGTAAACGACACATTCCTTTTAGCTAAAAATTTTCTTACTCTTTCTTCGTTATAAACAATTTTAATGTTGGCTTTATAAACGTTGCTTAAATAACTTTCATCTAAAATTTGAAATCCATTTATTAATTGCTTGATTTGGGCTAGCTGAATATTTTCAACTTTTTTTAAATCCCTTGTAAGTAGAATTTTGTTTATAAGATTGTAAAAAGAATCGTAAAAAGCTTTATTTAAAAATTTATCTCTAGAAAAATTTACATCAATTGTTTCTTCTATTTTTATATCATTTATAGTAAAAACGTTTTCATCACCAAAGGATTTTGAAATATTACTTAATAAAAGTATTGCTGATATTAAAAAAATAAATATATATTCTTTGAATATATATTTTAAAAATTTTAATAATAAGTAGTTTTTCATGAAGAATACCTATAATACTTATAAAAAAAGCGGTGTTAATATGGCAGCCGCAAATAAGTTAGTAAATTACATATCAAAAATATCAAGAAAAACTTATAATAAAAGTACTGAATTAAAATCCTTCAAAAATATAGGTAGTTTTGGATCAATATTTGATTTGTCAAAGCTAAAAATGAAGAATCCACTAATTGTATCATCTACGGATGGTGTTGGAACAAAAATTGAAATTGCTAATAAATTTAAAAAATATAACAGCATTGGAATAGATTTAGTCGCGATGTCAGTCAACGATTTAATCGTGCTAGGAGCAAAACCTATTTTTTTTTTAGATTATATTGCCGTCAATAAAATAAAAATTAACAAATTAAAAAAAATTTTAGATGGAATTGTTTTAGGATGTAAAGCTTCTGGTTGTTCCTTAATAGGTGGTGAAACTGCAGAAATGCCAGCCACTTATGAAAAAAATAAATTTGATTTAGCTGGATTTGCTATAGGGGTGGTAGAGAGAAAAAAATTATTAACTAAAAATAAAGTTAAATTAAATAATATTATTTTAGCTGTTCCATCCTCCGGTTTACATTCAAATGGATACTCCTTAATAAATCACATACTTAAAAAAAAAAATAATCAATTATCAAAAATTGTCAAAAATGAATTAATTAAACCTACAAAAATATATGTTAAAGAATTAAATAAAATTAATAAAAAGGGATTAATTAATGGATGTGCAAATATTACAGGAGGTGGTCTTTTAGATAATTTAATTCGAGTTATACCTAATAACTTTTCCGTAAATATAAACTTATCTAAAATTAAAATTAAACCTATTTTTAAATGGTTAAAAAAACATAATATCGACGACAAAGAAATGTTAAAAACATTTAATTGTGGTGTTGGTTTTTGTTTAATTGCAAATAAAAAAAATGTAGAAAAAATTAAGAAAATATTTTCTTTAAAATATAAACCTTATGAAATTGGTTACATTTCTAACGAAAAACCAAGAGTTAATGTTTCTGGAAAAATGGAATGGTAAAAAAAATAAAAGCTTGTGTTTTTATTTCGGGTAGCGGATCAAACTTAAAATCAATAATTAAAAACTCTCGAGAGTATAACTTTCCTATTAAAATAGAACTAATCATTTCAAGTAACATAAATGCCCAAGGGGCGAAAATAGCAAAAAAATATTCAATTCCATATAAATTTTACTCTCCAGCAAATAAAAGTAAATTTGAGCGAAACTGTTTATGCGAAATTAAAAGAAGAAAAATTAAATTTATATGTTTAGCCGGTTTTATGAAGGTTTTGTCGCCTCATTTTATCAATTCTTTTCACTATAAAATAATAAATATTCACCCCTCATTGCTACCAAAATATAAAGGTTTAAACACACACAAAAGAGTTTTAAAAAATGGTGAGAAATATTCAGGTTGTACAGTACATTTTGTTACTTCAAAACTAGATTCTGGCAAAACTATTTTGCAAAAAAAAATTATAATAGATAAAAAAGAAACTGAAAATTCTTTAAAAACAAAAATTTTAAAGCAGGAACATAATATTTACTCAAAATCTATAATATCAATATTTAGATAATTTACTTAAAGAAAAAATTAATCTCAATTTTTCCATTTTCTACACTATCTGAACCATGTACTGAATTTTTATCTATTGAAATACCATATTTTTCTCTTAAAGTTCCTTTTTCTGCTTTCTTGGGATCTGTTGCTCCCATTAATTTTCTGTTATGTAATACAGCATTTTCTCCTTCTAAAATCATAACTATGATTGGCCCAGAGGACAAATAATTACACAAATCATTGTAAAAAGGTTTTGTCTGGTGAACTTTATAAAATTGACAAGCTTCATCTTTTGAAATTTTTACTTTTTTAGATTTTACAATTTTTAAATTATTGTTTTCAAAAAATAGTTTTATTTCATTTTCCAAATTTCTTTCTACTGCGTCTGGTTTTATAATGGAAAGAGTTTGCTCAGTCATATTTTTTATTCATAATATTCTTTAACTAAATTATTTAATAATCTCACGCCAAAACCTGTTGCTCCACCAGGATTTAAACTTGCAGCTTTCTTAGAAAATGCAGTTCCTGCAATATCTAGATGTGCCCATGGTGTTTTTTTTAATATAAATCTTTGTAAAAATTGTGCAGCAGTTATAGATCCTGCTCCACCTGCATAATTAATGTTTTGAACGTCTGCTATTGGAGAATTCATTAACTTATCATAATTTTTATGTAGTGGTAAACGCCATACTTTTTCATTTACGTTTTCACTAGCTTTAAAAATATTTTTTGATAATTCATCATCATTAGAAAATAAACCTGCATATTCATCACCTAATGCCATTATAATTGCTCCTGTTAATGTTGCTAAGTCAATAATAAATTTGGGTTTAAACTTTTCTTCTGTATATGTAAGTGCATCAGCTAGAACAAGTCGACCTTCTGCATCTGTATTAAGAACTTCAATTGTTTTTCCTGAATATGATTTAACTATATCTCCAGGTCTTTGAGCATTTCCATCAGGCATGTTTTCAACTAAACCTACTACTCCTACTGCATTTACTTTTGCTTTTCTTAATGCAAAACTTTTCATTAGGCCAACAACTACTGCTGAGCCACCCATGTCGTACTTCATCTCTTCCATAAACCTAGCAGGTTTTAAAGAAATTCCACCAGTATCAAAACACACACCTTTACCCACAAATGCTAGTGGTTTCCCAAAATTATTTTTTGCACCATTCCACTTTATAATTACTAGAAAAGTTTCATTTTCACTTCCTTGGCCGACTCCTAATAATGAGTTCATGCCTAGTTTTTTTAATTTCGCTTCATTTAAAATTTCAACTTTTAAACCTAACTTTGTAAGTTTTTTTATTTCTTCTGTATATTTTTTTGGATTTAATACGTTGGGTGGTTCAGAAACTAAATCTCTACTTAGAAAAACTCCTTCTTTTATGGCTTCATAATATTTAGAATCTTTCATCATTTTTTCTTTATGAGATGTAATAATTTTTAAAACAATTTTTTTATTAATTTTTTCTTTGTTTATAGTTTTATATTTATCAAATGTATAACTCTTTAAGTTAAAACCTAAACAAAACTCAGAAAAGAAATTTACTAATTTTTTCTTATCAAAGTCTAAACTATCCATATATAAATCTATTTTCTCTAACCCTTTTGCTTTTTTTAAATCAGAAAAAAATCTTCCCCCAAGTTCTTCTGGAAAGAAATTTTCATACTTGTTTTTAACTTTAACGATAAAACATTTTTGTTTTTCAGAAATATCAAAGGAAATAATTTCATCTTCTTTTTTTTTAGATTTTAATATACGAAGAAAAGAATTGATTTTTTGAAGCGCAGTTTTTGACAAAACACCATTTTTGTCTTTGTATGTGTAATTTTCATTCACAAATACTGCTAGCGCATCACTATCTGGACTCAAACTGCTTATAAAACTTGCCATTTTGCCTTTCTTTAACGTAAAAATTGAATTCTATTCAAAGTTGATTTATTAATTATATACAACTTTTACTATGAAAAATACAATTTACAAATATATTTTTTATGAATATTTAAGATATTTTTTAGTAGCTTTATTCTCTTTAACCATCATAGTTTGGACTATTCAATCTGTCAACTTCCTAGATCTTGTCACTGAAGATGGGCACGCCTTTAGAACGTACTTTAGCTATTCTATTTTAACACTGTCTAAAGTTCTAACAAAATTAATCCCTTTTTGTTTTATGTTAGCCTTAATTTTAACTCTTACAAAACTTGAAAAAGATAATGAAACAATAATTATTTGGACAGCAGGTTTAAATAAAATTTTTATTGTAAATCTTATATTGCGAATATCTTTATTAATAATGCTAGTACAGTTATTTTTTACTACTATAGTAAATCCAACTTCTCTTAATTTTTCTAGAAATATTATTAAAAATTCTCAATTACAATTTATACCATCGCTCATGAAAGAAAAACAGTTTAATGATGCTGTTGAAGGTTTAACAATCTTTGTTGAAGAAAAAGATAGAAACGATATATTTAAAAATGTTTTTATAAGAGATGAAGGAAAAGTTTTATCTAAAATAGCTACTGAATCTTCAACTATATTTGCTAAATCTGGAAGAATAACTAAAGATGAAAAAAAATTAATTCTTTATAATGGTAATATTCAAAAATTAAACGAGGGCGGTGAGGTAGATATTGTTAAATTTGACAAAACTACTTTAAATCTTGAAGGCATTAGTACAAAAAGTATTTCTGAACCTAAAATACAAGAAACATCAACACTTGAAATTGTGGATTGTATAATTAGTAAAAATATAAATTTGCATAATTGTGATCAAAATAAAAAATCTAAAATGGATATCAAAATCGAATTTAATAAAAGATTTGGTATGCCATTTTTTATACCTGTAGTTGCTCTGATTTGTTCATTTTTACTTACTTCTCGAAAAGATAAAAAAATTTATTCTTATAATAAATACATATACTTCTTTATAGGCTTTGCAGTACTTGTAATGTCAGAAATTTTAGTTAGATTTTCTGGTATTTCTTGGAATCATACTGGCCTGTATTATTCTTTACCTTTTCTGCTGCTGCCAATATTTTATTTTACTTTAATAAGAAAATTTAAATATGAGAATTTAAAATAAATATTATGATTAGATCTTTTTTAATAAATAAATATCTTTCAAAAGAATTTTCAAAAGTAATTCTTAATACAATTTTAACATTTTTTTTCTTAGGTTTTATTATGAATTTATTTGAAGAAATAAATTTTTTTAAAGACATAGATAATCAAATATATATACCTATGCTTCTTACCTCATTAAAAGTGCCCAGCCTATTGTATGAAATGTTACCTTTTATAGTTTTAATATCTGGGATGTTGTTTTTTCTAAAAATAAAAAAAAGTGATGAAATTATTGCGATGAAAGTTTCTGGAATGTCAAATTTTTCCGTCATTTTAATTCCGAGTCTTGTGTCAATGATTTTAGGTGTAATTTTTATTACATCGATTAATCCAATTACTTCTGTTGCTTTAAAAAAATATGAATTAATTAAAGGAGGATATGAAAGAGATAAAGATTATTTAGCTGCAATTACAAAAAATGGTATTTGGATAAAAGAAAAAAAAAATAATAAGAGTAATATAATTAGGGCCGCAAGTTTAAAAGGTAACAATTTGATGAGTCTTACGATTTACAAATTTGATGAAAATAATAATTTTGATAAAAGGATAGAAGCAGATTATGCTGATATTTATTCTCAGTCCTGGGTATTAAATAATGTAAAAATAATCGATAAAAATGGAATAATCCTCGAGAGCGATGATGAAGGGAATATATACGAAAGTATATATAATTTAGAAAAAATAAAAACTTTATATTCAAATTTAGAGACAATTTCATTTTGGAAAATTAATAGTGAAATAAAGCTTTTAGCAGAACGTGGATATTCAACAAAACAGATGGAAACTAAATTGCAAAAATCACTTTCCTTTCCTCTCTTTCTTTTAGCAATGCTTTTACTTAGTGGCGTATTTACTCTGGGTTTGAATTACAAGGAAAATAATTACTTTATATATTTTATAACAATAATTACATGTGTTTTGGTTTATTTCTTAAATGACTTTTCTGGAGCTTTAGGAAAAACTGAAAAACTATCGGTAGAAATTGCTGTATGGATGCCAATATTGATAATTTTTATTTTCAGTTCTGTGGGGATTATTCATGCTAATCAAAAATAACATGAAGCTCATATTTTTTATAATTTGTAGCATATTTATATTTAATACCAGCTTATTATCTGACGAATTTAATATTACTGCTAAAGAAATTATAATTGATAAAGAAAATGAGATTCTTGTTGGAAAAGGTTCTGTAGAAGCTGTCGATACCCAAGGTCAAATCATATTTGCAGATAAAGTTATTTATGAAAAAAATAAAGAATTTATACTTGCTGAAGGAAATGTTAAAATTTTAGATACCCAAGGTAACATTTTAACTAGTGATAAAGCGTCTTATGATAAAATAAATGAATTGATGACTACTTATGATAATAGTGAATTAAAGCTAAAAGAAGGTTATAAACTTTTATCAAAAAATATCACCTACAATTTAGTTGATAAAATACTTAATTCTAATGAAAATTCAATTTTTACTGATGCCGATGGTAATACCGTTGAAACTAGTATGTTTCAATATAATGCTTTAAATAATTTATTTTCTTCTGTAGGTAAAATAAAAATTGTAGATATTAAAAATAATAAATATTTTTTTAAGGAAATTCATATAGATACCAAAAAGATGGAAATTATCGGATCTGATGTAAGCGTATTATTTGATCAAGAAAATTTTGGTTTAAGTAAAAAAAATGATCCTAGATTTGTAGCAAATGATATCTTTATAAGAAAAAATATAACTAGATTATCAAAGGGGGTTTTTACTGTATGTAAGATTGATGGAAAAAAGTGCCCTCCGTGGTCAATAAAGGCAAAAAAAATAAGTCATGATAAAGTAAAAAAAACAATATATTACAAAAATGCAACTCTAAAAATATATGATATACCAATATTTTACTTTCCTACTTTTTTTCATCCTGACCCAACTGTTAAAAGACAATCGGGTTTTTTATCTCCTTTTTTTTCTAACAGCAAAACATTAGGTGCGGGATCGGCTATACCTTACTATTGGGCAATATCTGAAAATAAAGATTTAACTTTTACTCCAAAAATATATACAAAGGAAAATTCTTTATTTCTAAACGAATATAGGCAAGCATTTAGAAACGGATTTTTAACTTTAGATACTAGCTATAACCAAGGATATAACAATACCTCAATTAAAAAAACTAGCGGATCAAGAAATCATCTTTTTGCAAATATAGATTTTAATTTTGGTGAAGATAAAAATTATACAAGTGATTTAGCTTTAAAAATTCAAAGAACCTCTAATGATACATATTTCAGAGTACATGATATTGATACAAATTTAGTTAATTCAGATAATACAAATTTAGAAAATGAGTTTAAATATAGCTTTACTAAAGGTGACATGTATTTAGATATAAAGGCAACCGCATATGAAGATTTAAGAATAAAAACTAACGCTGATAGATATGAATATATATTGCCAGATATAACTTATGGAAAAACTTTCTTTAGTGATAAATTTGGTGTCGTTGATTTCAAATCAAATGCTTTCTATAGTAATTATGAAACAAATAAGCATAAAACATTTTTAACTAACGATATTCTGTGGAATCCTTCTAGTCAAATTACAAAAAGTGGTTTTGTTAATACTTTGGAAGGATTAATAAGAAATACAAATTATGAAACTAAAAAAACTGACGAATATAAAGATATAAATGGTACAGTTAATGAATTGAGTGGTGTATTAAGTTATAAAACATCTATCCCTATGAAGAAAGATGGTAGTTTATACTCTAAACTTTTTTCACCAAATTTTATGATACGTTATGCACCCGGTCATATGAGAAGACTTACCTCCAAAGATGTTACTTTAAATTATACTAATCTTTATGCTCTAAATAAAACATCTGTGATAGAAGATGGATTGAACGCAATTCTAGGTATTGATTATAAAATAAATGAAAAAAGAAATGGAAGTGAGAGAGAAAAAATGTCACTTTCATTAGGGCAGGTTTTTAATTATGAAGAAAATTCTAACTTACCTTCAAAAAGCTCTTTAGATCAAAAAATGTCTGATATAGTTGGAGAAATAAACTACAATTTTTCTGAAATTGGAAATATTGATTATAAATTTTCGCTAGATCATAACTTAAATGATATAAATTATAATGATATTTCTACGAAATTAAATTTTGGTAAAGTGCAATTTAATCTTGATTATTTAGAACAGCAAAATCATATTGGAAATGAACATTATGCAAGTTCTGGAATTACTCTAAATTTTAATGAAAATAATAAGTTTAGCTTTTCTACGAAAAAAAACTTTAAAACTGACAGTACTGAACTATATGACCTAAGTTATCAATATGGTATTGATTGTTTAACTGCTGGAGTAGCCTACAGAAGAGAATTTTATAGAGATGTTGATGATCTTGAACCAAAAAATACTTTAATGTTTACTATAACTTTTGTACCATTTGCTAGTGTAAAAACTCCATCTTTGAAACAGTGATAAATATAAAAAAAATAATTTTTTCTTTTTTGTTAGTATTATTAAACTTCGATATAGCAAATTCTAACGTAAGTGACTCCTTATTTATGACTGTTGGAGATAAACCAATAACTAAGTCTGACATTGTTGATGAAATAAAAATACTATTAATCTTAAATAATGAAAGCTATTCAAATGAGAAGATTGAAAAACTACATGAGCTTGCTGTAAAATCAACAGTAAAAAGAACTGTAAAAGAAATAGAGCTTGAGAGAAATAATTATTATCAATTTAATAATGAAGATTTTCAAAATGAATTAAATAGATTAGCTTCAAATATTTTTATGGATTTAGATACATTAAAAAATATTTGTTCCTCAAATGAATTAAACTTTGAAAAAATTGAAAATCAGGTAAAAGTTGAGCTTTACTGGAATAGTTTGATATTTCAACTATATAAAAATAGACTTGTTATAAACCCTGATCAAATCGAAGAAAGAATTAAAATAGTTCAACAAGAAAAAAAATTAAATGAATTTTTAATTTCTGAAATTATAATAAAGCATGATGAAACAAAAGAAATTGCAGTTGAAGTCGAAGAATTAAAAAATAAAATTAATACATATGGATTTGAAGAAACAGCACGTGAAATAAGTATTTCTGAATCTTCTATAAAAGGTGGTGACTTAGGTTGGTTAAATGAAAATATTTTATCTGATAAAATAAAAAGCCTAATAGTAAACACTCCTGTAGGATCTATTACTGAACACATAGAATTATCAGAAGGTATAATAATATTCAAATTAAGGGACAAAAGAGAAGTTGAACAAAATCTAAGTATAGAAGAAATTAAAAATCAAATTGTACAATCAGAAAAATCTAAAATACTTAGAATGCACTCTTTATCTCATTATGATAAAGTTCTTAGATCAATTTCTATAAAACTTTTTTAAATGAAAAAAACTATAGCAATAATTGCTGGTGAGCCAAATAGTATTTCATCTGAAATAATCTTTAAAAGTTGGATAAATAAAAAAAAATATAATCACAAGCCTTTTTTTATTATTGGAAGTATAAAATTACTATACTTACAAATGAAAAAACTAAAATATAAAATTAAAATTAAAAAAATTAATAATAATTTTCAAGTAAAAGATTTATTAACCTCACAAATGCCTGTTTATAATGTTGACTATGAGCAAAAAAAACCATTTGAAAAAATAACAAGTAAATCAAATAAATATATATTTCAATGTTTTGATGTTGCTTTAAGTTTATCTAAAAATAAAAAAATAATAGGTTTTATTAATTGTCCTGTAGCAAAAGAAACTTTATTTAAAAATAAACATCAAGGGATAACTGAATATCTCTCTAAAAAAGAAAATAAAAAAAATAATGGAGTTATGTTAATTTATAATAAAAGTTTATCTGTATCTCCTTTAACTACTCATATATCTATTAATGAGGTTAAAAATAAAATTAAGTATAATGAAATCGTAAAAAGAACTAAGACTATTAATTATTTTTATAAAAAAAATTTTAATAAAAAACCCATTATTGCTATTTTAGGTTTAAACCCCCACAACTATTATTCAAAAAAAGAAGTCAAAGTAAAAAATATCATAAATAAGGCTGTTAAAAAGTTGAATATTTTAAATATCAAAATTGAAGGTCCTATTTCACCTGACTCAAGTTTTATAAATTATAAAAAAAATAAATTGGATGTAATAATAGGAATGTATCACGATCAAGTTTTGACACCTTTTAAAGCTCTATATAATTTCAGCGCTATAAATGTTACTTTAGGGTTAAAGTATATAAGAATTTCACCAGATCATGGTGTTGGTAGTAATATAATAGGTAAAAAAATGGCTAACTGCAAAAGTTTAATTGAGTCTATTAAATTTTTTAACTACATAAAATAAAATGTATATTATTCAAAAACCTAAAAAGAGTTTGGGTCAAAACTTTTTAATTGATAAAAATATAATTAATAAAATTATTGAGGTAGGAAATATTAATCAAAATAAATGTATAATAGAGATTGGTCCAGGCAACGGAAATCTTACAGAAAATATAATAACAAAAAAGCCAAAAAAAATAATTGCAATAGAAAAAGATTATAAATTATCATTTTTTTTAAAAAATAAATTTAAAAATTATAAAAACATAAAAATAATTAATAAAGATATTTTGAAATCAATCGATAAAAGTTATTCTGAAAAAAATATTACTATATTTGGTAATCTTCCGTATAATATTTCAACGAAAATATTGGTTTTATTTATTCTTTTAAAAAAATGGCCACCTTTTTATGATTCCCTAATTTTGATGTTTCAAAAAGAAGTTGCTGATAGAATAATTGCTAAAAATAAAACAAAAGCATTTGGGAGACTAACTGTACTATCTAACTGGAGATTGGAAATAAAAAAACATTTTGATATATCTAGAAATTGCTTTTATCCAAAACCAAAGATAGATTCTACTTTGCTATCATTTAAACCAAAAAAGAATAATTTTCTTAAGTTAAAAGATCCAAAAAGCTTAGAAATTGTCACTAGATTGCTATTTTCTAATCGAAGAAAAATGATAAATAAAAGTTTTTTAAAATTATTTAATAAAAAATTGCATTTAGTAAAAAATTTAAATATTGATTTTAAAAAAAGACCAGAAGAATTAAATAATGAAACTTTTTATAAAATTGCTTTGGAGTACGAAAGATTAATTGGTTAATTGGCTTATTCTTTTTTCTATTTCATTAAAATCTTGTTTCTTGTGTATGCCATTTTTTTCAGATTTAATTATATCTAAGATTTTATTGTAACAAGAGGTTAAATCATCATTCACAACTACATAATTGTATTCATTCCAATGTGAAACTTCTTGGTTAAATTTTTCCATTCTTTTTTTAATTAGCTCTTCTTGGCCTTGATGTCTATTTAGGAGTCTATTTTTTAGAACTTTAATATTGGGTGGTAATATAAAAATTGTAACTATATTTAAACTATGAATTTTCTTTAATTGTTGCGTTCCTTGCCAGTCAATATCAAACAACACATCTTTTCCTTTTGCTGCTAACTCTAAAACTGTTTCTTTTGATGTTCCATAATAATTATCAAATATTTTAGCAAACTCAAAAAAACTATTTTCTTTTATTAAATTATTAAATTGATCAAGACTTATAAAGTGGTAATCTTTTCCATTTACTTCATTGGGTCTAGGGTTTCTTGTAGTATGAGAAATAGAAATTTCTAAATTTAGGTTATTTTCGGCAAGTTTTTTTGTTAGTGTTGTTTTTCCAGCACCAGAAGGTGATGATAATATAAACATCATGCCTTTTTTTTTGATTCCCATATTAATATTGGTCGGCGTGATGTTTTTTAAAATTTATTATGCTGCTTTACTTTCAATAAATTTTATAGCATCTCCAACTGTAAGAATTTTTTCGGCATCGCTATCAGATATTTCTGAACCAAATTCTTCTTCGAAAGCCATTACTAATTCAACTGTATCTAAGCTATCAGCACCAAGATCATCGATAAAATTAGCTTCATCAGTTACTTTAGACTCTTCTACTCCTAAGTGATCGATAACCATTTTTTTTACTTTGTCTGCGATATCTTTTGTCATTTTTAAATTCCTTATATTTTTGGTTTATTAATTCTTAATAAATTATTCGCAAATTTTGTCAAGACATATACATGCCTCCATTAACATGTATAGTCTCACCTGTTATGTAAGACGCTGCATTAGAAGATAAAAAAGCTACACAATTTGACACATCTTCGCCTGTTCCCAGTTTTCCCATAGGGATTCTTGATGTGAGGTATAATTTAACTTTATCAGCTATATTCATTGTCATGTCAGATTGAATGAAACCAGGAGAAACACAATTAATGGTTATGTTTTTCTTTGCATATTCAATGGCTAAACTTTTTGACATTCCAATAATTCCGGATTTCGTTGCTGCATAATTTGCTTGCCCTAAATTTCCTGTGTGACCAACTACTGAAGTAATATTTACAACTCGTCCAAATTTATTTTTTAACATTTTTTTTATTGCATATTTTGATAATAAAAAAGTACCAGTTAAATTGACATTAATTACTTTTTTCCATTCTTCATCTTTCATTCTTAAAGATAAATTATCCATATTCAATCCAGCATTGTTAATTAAAATATCTATACCACCTAGTTCTAAATTAACGTTTTCAATAAATTCTTCAATTCTAAGATCGTCAGCAATATCAAATTTTTTTACTTTAATTCTAGGATATTCTCTTTTTAATAAATCTAACTTTTCAGTTTTGGTTCCTGTACCTAGAACTTCACCGCCCAGAAGAGTAAATTTTTTAACTAGTTCTTTTCCTATGCCCCCGCTTGCACCAGTGATTAAAATTTTTTTATTTTTAAAATCAATCATTTTTAATATCTTCTATACAATTTATATTTGAAATTTTAACATCATTATTAATCTTTTTTACTAAACCAGAAAGAACTTTACCAGGACCTATTTCAATAAAATTTTCCACTCCCTTTTTTACCATATAATTTACACTTTCTCTCCATCTTACTTTTGAAGTTATTTGGCTTATTAATAAAGGTTTAATTTTATCAATATCTTTCTCTTCTTCTGCAGTAACATTGCTTATAATTTTTGGTTTTGGTTCTATAAAGGCTGTTTTGTTTATTTTTTCTTTCATTATTTCTTCAGCATTTTTCATTAAAGAACAATGAAAAGGTGCGCTAACAGGTAGAATTATACTTTTTTTCTTTTTTTTTTTAAGATTATCATTAACTTTTTCTATAACTTTTTTTTCTCCACTAATAACTACTTGGGAATTACTATTATCGTTTGAAATTTCACAAACTCCATCTTTAGAAAAAATTTTAATTTCTTTTTCTACTTCTTCAATTTGCATTCCAAGTATTGCCATCATTGCTCCTTGTGTTGATGAAATTGAGTCTTGCATTGCTTTACCTCTTTCGTGTAATAAGTATGCAGCTTTTTCTAATGATAAAGATCCTGCACACACAAGTGCAGTATACTCTCCCAATGAATGTCCGGCGAAATATTTAGAATTATTTAAATTTAATCCATACTCTTTATTAAGTACATTAAATATACTAACACCAATTGTCATAATAGCTGGTTGAGTATTTTTTGTAAGTTGTAACTCATTTTTTGGACCTTCTAAAATAATTTTAGAAAGCGGATATCTCAAAGTTTCATCAACTTTTAAAAAAATACTTTTAACTAAATCGTATTTTTTGTAGAAATCTATACCCATGCCTACATATTGAGAGCCTTGACCTGGAAATAAAATTGCGCGCATAAGATAATTAAATTAAGTACAATATAGTTGAATTTTAATAGTTGTATATTAAATATTTTAATAGTATAAAACCCTACCTCTACCAAAATTATGGTGGATTATTCGATGATTTCGGATTAACCAAGGAAAAAAATGAATTGTTACGAACATACTCTAATAGTAAAGCAAGAATTGCAAGAAGTTCAATCAAAAACATTATTGGATAAATACGAAGAAATAATAAAAAATAATTCAGGTAAAGTAATAAAAACCGAAAAATGGGGATTAAAAAATTTCTCACATAAAATTAAAAATAATAAAAAAGGATTTTATTTTTAGAGATTGCGCTTGTAGCAGAAACAATTCTTTTTACATAACCAGCGTGATCAGCACCCAAAATGTTAATTAAGAAATCAAACTTTCTAGAAACTTTATTGTAATGATACCCAAGATCACCAGCAAAATAAGTCCAAGATCCATCATTTTTTTGTAACGGCCTGTCTACATCATCACCAAACATGGTAGATTTAAATAATAACTGTTTTCTGGGCTTCCAATCTTTTGTCAATTCACCTTTAGGCTGATCTAATTTACCCTCATAAACAAATTTTTGTTTTTTAAGATTTTTAATAACATTATTGACAACGTTTTTTTTGATTAAATGAGATTCATAAACAAAGTTATTATGTTTTATTCCAAGTAAGTTTAAATTACTTTTAATTAAATCTATTGAGCATTTTAGAGAAACTGACGTAAGTTTGGATTTTATTTTTTCAAAGTTGTCAAATCTTTTAATTTTTTTACTCTTTATAATTTTATATGCAATGTCTTTAATATACTCCCCTGGATATAGATTCTTTTGTTCAGGAAATTTTTTTTTTTTAATAATTTCTAATATTCTAAAGTATACAGATAAAACAAAATTATTAATTTGAACTCCATAATCATTTACATAATACTCTCTAGTAACTTTATTACCATTGAATGCTAAGATATTTGAAATAGCATCACCTAAAATAGCACCTCTACAATGACCAACATGAAGAGGTCCGGTTGGATTTGCTGATACATATTCAATATTATATTTTTTTTTAACAGATTTATTTGAGCCAAATTTTTCATTAAATTTAAAAATTTCAGAAAGTTGTTTTTTCCAAAAAGTCAGATTAAAATAAAAATTTAAAAAACCTGGTCCAGCAACATCTATACTTTTAAATTCACTAAAATTTTCTAATAATTTTTTTTTTAGTATTTCAGCTATTTCAGTTGGAGCTAGTGAATTTTCTTTAGCCAGCAATAACGAGGCGTTGCAGGTCATTTCACCTTTTTGACCTTTTGGAGGAAGTTCAACAACAAATCCCTTAAAGTTTTTTGGTATTTTAATAATATTTTTCTTTTCAAGTTTTTTTAAAAATAAAAAAATCTTATCTTGATAGTTTGCTAAAAGGTTCATTTTATTCTTTTATATAAATTAATTGCGTATCTATCAGTCATGCCAGCTATAAAATCTGCTACTTTTCTTTCTGGGGATTCGTTTTTATATATACTCTTATTAATATACTTTTTATGTTTTTTTAAGAGTTTTTTAAACAAGTCTTTAATAATTTTTTTTCCTTTGTTTGTGTTTTTAATAACTTTTTTATTATTATACATGTTATCTTTTAAAAAATTTTTTATGTTTATATCGATAATTTTCATTTTATTAGAAAATTGCACTATGTTAGATCTATTAGCATAAATATCTTCAATTGACTTTGGTTTAATTATTTTTATGTTGTGATTTGTTGTTTTAACAACATCTAATACCATTAAATTAATTAAATCTCTTACTATTTGATTAATTATAATTTCTTTTCTAAATTTGTTTTGTCTTTTTTTATGTTTGTTCACTATTTTATTAATAAATGGAATTAAACTTATATTTTCAATTGTAAAAAGACCTGCTCTTAGACCGTCTTCTAAATCATGATTATTATAAGCTATATCATCAGATATAGAAGCAACTTGCGCTTCAAGGGATGGAAAAGTATTTAAAATTATTTTTTTATTAAAAAAATTTTTTTTTAATATTTTTTTATATGGAGAAATGTCAGTCACTGGTCCATTATGTTTTAATAGGCCATCTATTGTTTCTAGAGTGAGGTTTAGTCCATTAAATTTATAATACTTATTTTCTAAAAATGTAACTATTCTTAAAGTTTGTATATTATGATTAAAACCGCCAAAGTCTTTCATGCAATTACTTAATATTTCTTCCCCAGCATGTCCAAACGGTGTATGACCTAAGTCATGAGATAAACTTAAGGTTTCACATAAATCTTCATTTAAACCAAGCGATCTAGCAAGTGTTCTTGCAATTTGTGAAACTTCCATTGAATGTGTTAATCTAGTTCTATAGTGATCACCTTCGGTGTTAACGAAAACTTGAGTTTTGTGTTTCAATCTCCTAAAAGCGGAACTGTGAATGATTCTATCTCTATCTCTTTGAAAGGCGGATCGATAAGAATTTTCGGTTTCTTTATAGATTCTGCCATTGCTATTAAAAGATTTAGCTGCATATGGTTTTAGATAAGTTTCTTTATTTTTTTTTTGCATAATCTGATAAGATGTTTATATTACAATAAAGTTAGCAAAATGATTAAAGAAATAAATTTTAGCAAAAAAGCTGTGGAAAGAATCAATCAATTAATATCCAAAAAACCATCAGGAACATACTTTAGAATTGCGGTTAAAGGCGGCGGTTGCTCAGGATTTAAATACGATTTTACGTTTGACAGTAAAATTGAAGATAATGATTCTAAACATGAAAATATTCTTGTTGATAAATCTTCATTAGATATGCTGAAAGGATCAACAGTTGATTTTACCGAAGAATTAATAGGAAACTCTTTTAAAATTACAAATCCAAAAACAAAATCTTCTTGTGGCTGCGGTGTTTCTTTTTCTCTTTAATAATGAAGGTATGTTCTTGGAACGTTAATTCAGTAAGGGCAAGAATTAATAACATAAAAAATTACATAAAATTATCTGCTCCAGATGTTCTAATGTTACAGGAAATTAAAACTGAAGAAAAAAATTTTCCTTTTAATGAATTTAAAGAACTAGGATATAATTCTTATGTTTTTGGTCAAAAAAGCTATAATGGTGTAGCAATAATAGCTAAAAAAAAAATAATAGATGTTGATACAGGTTTTTTAAAAGATGAAAAATCACAATCTAGAATTATAGTAGGCAACTTAATAAATAAATCTAAAAAAATTTTGATTATTAATATTTATGCACCTAACGGAAATCCAGTTGAGACTGATAAATATACATACAAAATTAACTGGTATAAAAATTTTATTCAAAAGATTAAAAAGCAAATATTAATAAATAAAAATATAATAATTGGTGGTGACTTTAATATTATTCCTGAAAATATAGATGTTTATAATCATATGAAATATGAAAACGATGCGTTATTTAAAATTGAAATAAGAAAAAAATATAGAGAATTAATAAATTTGGGTTTTGTTGATGTATTCAGATATTTTTATAAAGATAAACAAGATTACACTTTTTGGGATTATATGTCTGGAGCTTGGCAAAAAAATAATGGCATGCGTATTGATCACTTCTTAGCATCAAATAATATTTTAGGTAATATTAAAAGCATCAATATTAATAAAAAACCTAGATCAAGAGAAAAACCTTCTGATCATACTCCGATAGAGTTAGAATTTAATTGATCCTACCATAAATATCTTTATATCTAACAATATCACTTTCTTTTAAAACTTCTCCCGTTTGAGCCTCCATAATTTTTATGGGTTTATTAAATAAATTTTCAATTCTATGTATAGATCCTTTTGGAATATAAGCTGATTCTCCAGCTTTACGATAAATTGTTTGATGGTTTATAGTTATTTTTGCTTTACCTTTTGTAATTAACCAGTGTTCATATCTGTGATGATGTTTTTGAAGACTAATTGAAGACTGTTTATTTATAATCAATTCTTTAATTAAAAAATTTTTTCCCCTAAATAAATTTATATATTTTCCCCAAGGTCTATGAAAAACATTTTTTTTATTAAAATATTTTAATTTATTTTTATTATACACTTTTAATATTTCTTTCCAGCTGCCTAGATCTGACCATGGTATATTTAATTTAATGGAATTAATTTCATTAGTTTTTTCTAAAATGGCATAGTCAAAAGATTTAGCTTTTGTTTTTAAAAATGATGTCTTGTTTAGGCTGTACGTATTATTTTTATATTTAGCTTTTAAAACAGCTTTCAAACAATTTTTAAAAGTTTTTGGTTGATGCTTTTTAAAGTTATAAATTATTGAGTCTTTTCTAATGAAAAACATGCCCGAATTCCAATATCCACCTTTCTTAACAACACTTTTTGCTTTAGATAGCATAGGTTTTTCAATAAATTTTAAAACTTTATCAATATTTCCTTTGTTTTTTTTTGTTAAGAAATATCCATACTCTACGGACGGAGATGTTGGTTTTATTCCAAAAACAAATATATTTTTTTTAGTAAGCTTATATCTATTTTTACTAATTGCTTTATTAAAAATAGTTATTTTGTCTATAAGATGATCAGCAGTAAAAAACATCAATGGTTGGCTATTTGGTATATCTTTAATTAAAGTTGCAGCTAAAATTGCTGGTCCTGTGTTTTGTTTAGATGGTTCTAAAACAATTTTATATTTCTTTATTTTAAATTTTTTTAAATAGCTTCTTATTTGCTTAATATATTTTTTATTAGTACTTATGATTGGATAATCATAAATAGGATTCTTTAATCTTTCGAAAGTTTTCCCTAATAAAGTCCAACCACCAAAGTCAATAAATTGTTTTGCTAAATTATTTTTTGAATTAGTCCACAATCTAGTACCAGCTCCACCACATAATACTACTGGTCTAATTTTCATTTTTTATATATCTGCGTAGCATTTCTTTTCCTTTGAAGCTCCTGGATGAGTAACAGCTCCTTCAAAGGCTGGTCCTACAGATTGTGAATATTTCCACAACGTACCGGTCGTGTATTCAATAATCTTTGGTTTCCACTTGCTTTTGCGCAATTTAAGTTCTTTTTCTGACAGATTTACATTAAGAGTTCCTTTCTCAACATTTATTTCTATTGTATCTCCATCTTTTAAAAGTCCGATCGGACCTCCTACCGCTGCTTCTGGACCTACATGACCAATTGAAAATCCATGCGTTCCACCTGAAAATCTTCCATCCGTTATAAGCGCAACATCTTCACCTAAACCTTGTCCATATATTGCTCCTGTTGTTGATAACATTTCTGGCATTCCTGGACTTCCTTTTGGTCCTTCATATCTAATAACAACAATATCTCCAGCTTTTATTTTTTTATCTAATACAGCATTTAACGCTGACTCTTCATCATCAAAGCATTTTGCTTGACCTTTAAAATTTTTTCGCTTTAGGCCAGCAACTTTAAGAATAGCACCATCAGGAGCTAAATTTCCTTTTAATCCAGCAAACCCACCGGAAGGACTTAAAGGTTTTGACGTGCTATAAATAATTTTTTGGTCTTTGGGAAAATTAATTCCTTCATGATTTTCAGCAATAGTTCTGCCAGTCACAGTCATACAATCTTTATGTAGTAAACCACCATCTAGTAATGCTTTAATTAAGATAGGAACACCTCCTATTTCATATAAGTCTTTTGCTACATATTTACCTCCAGGTTTCAAATCAGCAATATAAGGAGTCTTTTTAGAAATATTTGTTACATCTTCTAGTGTAAATTTAATACCAGCTTCATTTGCTATGGCAGGTAAATGTAATGCTGCATTTGTTGAACCTCCTGAAGCGGCAACAATTACAGCTGCATTCTCAAGAGATTTTTTAGTTACAATATCTCTAGGTCTTATATTGTTTTTTATTAAACTCATGACAGCTTCTCCACTAGAAATAGCAAATTTATCTCTGGTTTCATAAATTGCTGGGGTTCCTGCAGATCCTGGTAAAGCTAAACCAATAGCTTCAGAAACGCATGCCATTGTATTAGCTGTGAATTGCCCTCCACAAGAGCCAGCTGAAGGACAAGCAAGGCTTTCCAATTCATCCAAATCTTTTTTTGACATAGATCCAGTTGAGTATTTTCCTACACCTTCAAATACATCAACAATAGTCACATCTTTTCCTTTAAATTTTCCTGGTAGTATTGATCCACCATAAATAAAAACAGAAGGTACGTTCAATCTAAGCATAACCATCATTAAACCTGGTAACGATTTATCACATCCAGCTAAACCAACTAAGGCATCATAACAATGCCCTCTCATTGTTAATTCAACGGAGTCAGCTATAACTTCCCGACTAATTAATGAGGATTTCATTCCAGCATGACCCATTGCTATACCATCAGTAACAGTAATAGTTGTAAACTCTCGAGGTGTTCCTCCTGCTAATTTGACACCTTTTTTTACTGATTGAGCCTGTCTTGATAAAGTAATATTGCATGGAGCAGCTTCATTCCAAGTTGTTGCAACTCCGACAAATGGTTTTTCAATATCTTCATTTTTTAATCCCATTGCATGATACATTGATCTATGAGGAGCACTTTTAACACCCACAGATACGTGTCTACTAGGAAGTTTTGTTTTATCAAATTTCATAATTAATTTTTAATACTATTTAATATACTATTCAACTTTTTAAGCTCAATATCATATTTTTTTAAAGAATCTTTTTCCTTACGTATAATTTGATTTGGTGCATTTGCTAAAAACGATTTATTTTCTAATTTCTTCTTTAGTCCAGTCACTTTATTATCCAAGATTTTAACTTTATTCGTAATATTGATCTTTTTTTCAGTCAAGTTCACTTCTTCACTAAAATAAAGCTTAATAGTCTCTGTGCCAACTACAATATTTATACCATTTTTATTAATATGTTTTTCATGTACACTATTAACTCGACCAATTCTCTTAAAAACGTCTAAATTGTTAATAATTATATCTTTTGTAAAGACTGTTAAATCTTCAATGGAAATATCTATAAAAGCTCCTGGTGAAACGCCTAATTCAACCTTAGAAGACCTAATGCTACCAATTAAATCTATCAACCAATCAATTTTTTTATAGCTTTTTTTAAATGAGCTATTGCATTTAAATGGTAATACCCAATTTTTGTACATTAGTGGACTTTTTAAACTTTTATCTAGTTTTAAATCTAACCAGATTTTTTCTGTAAAAAATGGAATAAAAGGATGTAACATTACTAATATACATGATTGAATATAAGCTGCAAAAGCACGTGTTTCATCAATATTTTTCTTAACTTTTGTATCAAAAACAGGTTTTAAAAATTCAATATACCAATCACAATATGAATGCCATACAAATTGATAAATAACTCTTGCTGCCTCATCAAATCTAAAGTTTAAAATGTATTTTTGTATCTCCGCATTGGTTTTTTCCAACTCAAAATATATCCATTTATTAACATCGAGATTTACTTTTTTAATACTCATTTTCTTTTCAAGTTTGAAGTTATTAAGTTTTGAAAATTTATTAGAATTCCATACTTTATTTAAAAAATTTCTATAACCTTTCACACGGTCTTCGGAAAGTTTTACATCTCTTCCAGGCGCTGCCATAGAAGTTAATGTAAATCTTAAGGAATCAGCCCCATATTTTTTAATTAAGTCCAATGGATCAATAACGTTACCTTTAGATTTAGACATTTTTTGTCCTTTTTCATCTCTAACCAGTGCATGTACATAAACTTTTGAGAAAGGGGTTTTAGATAAAAAATAATTCCCCATCATCATCATTCGAGCAACCCAAAAGAAAATAATATCAAAACCTGTGACTAGTACAGATGTGGGATAGAATCTTCTAAGTTCATATGTTTTTTTTGGCCATCCAAATGTAGCAAATGGCCATAGAGCTGAAGAAAACCAAGTATCTAAAACATCATTATCACGTTTTAAATTAACTTTCTTTTTATAAAATTTAAAAGCTTGTTTTTTAGCTTCTATTTCTGATGCAGCAACAAATATTTTTTTATCTTCAGAGTACCAAGCTGGTATTCTATGACCCCACCACAACTGCCTTGAAATACACCAAGGTTCTATATTATTCATCCATTGGAAATATGTCTTCGACCAGTTATTAGGAAAAAAATCTGTTTTTTTATTTCTTACAACTTTGATTGCTTTCTTTGCTAAAAATTTTGCATCAGCAAACCATTGTTCAGTTAATAATGGTTCTATAATAGTATTTGATCTATCTCCGTATGGAACAACATTTTTTATACTAACAATTTTTTCAACTAAATTTTTTTCCTTAAGATCTTTTATTATAATATCTCTTGCTTCAAATCGATCTAATCCAACATACTTATCTGGAACATTTTTATTCATTTTTCCATTTTTATTAAAAATATTAATAAAATTTAATTTATGTCGTTTTCCAATTTCAAAATCATTAAAGTCATGCGCTGGTGTAACTTTTAAAGCTCCAGAACCTTGATCTATAGACACATAACTGTCACTTATAATTGATACTTCTCTACTAGTAATAGGAAGCAATACTTTTTTGCCAATAAAGTTTTTGTATCTATCATCGTCTGGATTAACAGCAACGGCTGTATCTCCAATCATTGTCTCAGGCCTTGTAGTTGCAATTGTTATAAATTTATCTTCATTTAAAATTTGGTATTTAATATAGTACAAATTTGATTGAACATCTCTTTGTTCAACCTCTAAATCTGATATTGCTGTTTCTAATTTTGTATCCCAATTAACTAATTTTGTATCTTTATAAATTAATTTATTTTTATAAAGATCGATAAATGTGTGCGTAACTGCTTCTGACAAGTCTTTGTCCATTGTAAATCTATTCCTCGACCAGTCACATGAACATCCTAATTTCTTTAATTGATTGATAATCGTATCACCTGATTTTTCTTTCCATTTCCAAACTTCTTTAATAAATTTATCTCTTCCGAGTTTCTCTTTTTTGATACCCTTGCTTAATAATTGTTTTTCTACTAAAGCTTGAGTTGCTATTCCTGCATGATCTGTTCCTGGTTGCCATAGAGTCTCATAACCATTCATTCTATAAAAGCGTACCAGCAAATCTTGGATTGTATTATTTAATGCATGCCCCATATGAAGGCTTCCAGTTATATTTGGTGGGGGAATTACAATAGAAAAAGATTTTTTACTGTTCTTTTTGGCCTTAAAAAATTTACTTTTCTCCCAATATTCGTATATTTCTTTTTCTATATTGATATGGTTGTAATTTGAATTTTGCATTTTATCTAAACATATAATAATTTGATCTTAAACAAAGAATTGATTCATTCAATTTTTATTATAAATTGGGCCACGTGGCGGAATGGTTACGCAGAGGATTGCAAATCCTTGTATCCCAGTTCGATTCTGGGCGTGGCCTCCAAAGTTTATTGTTGTTTTACCTTAAAAAAAAAGTATCTTGGCCCTATTCCTCGGTAGCTCAGTTGGTAGAGCAGTTGACTGTTAATTTCTCCACAAATTCAACTCTGCATTGTTAAACAACTAACAATGGAGGTATATGCTTTTAAGTGGATTTTCCAAGACAATCTCATGTCTTGATTATTTGATGAAAATTAATTCATCAGAAATTCATCATCAATTTATTACAACTCTAAAGAACATAGTAATCAGAGTAGTTGACTTGGTGTTGTGGAATAAGCTGACGAAGCTATAAATAATATATGGATAACATATACAGAGTAACACCACTAAAACGAAAAAAAGGTAAGGTATATATAGTTCAAAGGATTGCTGACAGAAAACAAGTTGGCAAAGCTTTTGAAAAAAGATCTTTAGCTTATCAAGAAGTTGATAATCTTATGGCTAAAGTTGCCGAGCAAAACGGAGCATCAAACGAAACAGGATTAACTTTCGTAGATGCTTTTAAAAAGTTTGCTGATTGGAAAAAATCTCAAGCTACAGCAACAAGTAGATTTACCAAGCATTCAGCAGAAAGATATGATCAAGAATTTAGATTAAGAATATCTAAATATATAGATCATAAAATATTGCTTTCAAAATTTAATCTGAAAAATATGGAAGATTTTTTGAAAGTAGCTTATGATGATGGAGTTCCATTTAAGACACTTAGAAAATGTGTTAAAGATATTAAACATTTTTTAAAACGACAAAAAGCCATCGGTAATAAGCCATGTATGGATATGATAGAATTTAATATTCTTCAATACCATTACGTTGTTCCAAATGATGATGATCTTCTTTTCAAAAAAGAAGTTGAACTTATTGATGATGTAAAGATTGTAGAGATCATTGGTGAGTATTATCAAAATCTTTGGAATGATGTTGATGCAGCAAATACTTTTGCAATTTTTAGTATGCTGTTTTTGTTTGGATTAAGAGCATCTGAACTAAGCGGTATTAAAAAATCTGCAATAGATTTTGATAGAAGTTTGTTGCACATCAAAGGTATTTATATTCCAGCAGAAGGTGGATTTTTAAACCGAACTAAAAACAGAGGTAGCAGACAGCCAAGACCTATAGGTGATGATGCTAAGAAGTTTTTAAATGTTTGGCTTGCTTATCTGGAGAAGAATTATAAATATTCTAATTGGTTGTTTCCTTCCATGAAAGGTGATGGACCATTAGGTTATAAATACATCAATTCTCATGTTTGGAAAGCTTATGCTAAAATGGGGTTAGCGGAAATTGAAGTTAGAAAAGATGGTCATGTTAAGATCATTAAATCTCCGTTAAAACATTATCCAACAAAAGTATTTAGACATCGTTTGGGTTCATCATTAATTGAAGCGATGCATAAATATAATGAGCTAAGTAAAAATCAAGTTAAACGTATTGTTGGTCATACTCAGTTTTCAACGACAGCTGAGATTTATGGCAACAAACTATTAAGAGGAACACCAGAAGAAAGAGCAGCGCTTGCTAGAGCAAAAGAAAAAGCAACTAATGCTAATCTTTTAACTAAGTTAATTACATAAAACTAAATAAAATGGAGCGGTTGGCTGGAAACAGTCAACTGCTCTACTTACTCTCACAACAGTTATTTACTATATAATTCACCAAATTTTTTGTCATAATAATCTCATGGCTAAATATGGAAAATACAGATCACAACAGGAACTATTAGAAGCTACACAAGGTGGTGTTTACGTTTTAGAAAATCTTGAAGATATTATTAAAGATATACAAGATGTGCGTAAAAGACTTAATAAACCAGAAGAATTAAAAGCAAAAGATGCTATTGATCATGATTTAAGAAGTTGGCTTGTTGGATTAAATAAAGTTGTTAAACAATTAAAGAGAAATAAAAATCTTAACTAGAGGATTTTTTTGCAATTTTTTCTATCAATCTGCCAATTTCTATATTTAGCAGTTGATTATCTTCTTTAACTAAAGCCATATCTTTAGTTAAACGATCTATTTCTTTATATAAATTTCCAACTAATTTTTTATGATCTTTACTTATTATTTTTAATCTCTTTACTTCAGCTTTAAGTTTATTAATTTTTTCATGCTCATCTAAACGATCAAACATACCTGCATTAGTATTCATTAAATTATTCCTTCATCTCTCATCTTCTCTACATGAGTTCCTTTTTCTTCATCAGCATCAGGTAAGACTTCATTTACTTTAAGGTCATAATTACTTTGTGGATCTTCAATAAAAGCTATTTCTGTTTTAGTTTCTTTTATAATTTGCTTACAATGGTCTTTTGCTTGTTCTAAAACGATTGTTAAATTAGGATAATTAGAGCTAAATACTCCATATATAGAGAGATCATTAATAGCTGCTGCTACTCTACTTAATCCTTGGTATCGCTTCTTAAGTCTGGCTAATTTACCATCGTATTCTAGGTTATGATCTACTGTTTTTGTTTCCATTTTATATTCTCAATTTTAATTTCATTAATATTAACTTTACTTACTTCAGGCTTCTCACCTACTTCGGCATCAGCTTCATCTGCAAACTCTTCTGTTTGAACAAATGCAGCTGTACCTTGGGTTGTTTTAATTATTCTTGTCATGAAATGTATTAGGCATTGGGTTAGATTTCTCGTCTTGTATAGAGATCTCTAAACCTGCTTGCTCATTTAAGCTGTTCATGTGTTTTTCCATAGTGACGTTATTATTCTCTACAGTAAAACGAGTGTATGGTTTGTGATCTGTTTTAATCATAAACAACAGCTTGTCATGGTCTTTTTCTCTTACTTTAACAAAGACACACCACTTACTATCATTACCTTTATTCTGCTTTTGAAATTCTATTTCAACATCTTCAACTTTAATTATTTTCATTTTTTATTCTCCAAAATGGCATCGTAAGTAGCTCTCATCTTAGGATCGTTTTCTAATTGAGATAAAGGCGCAGGATATTCATCAGCAAACTCTTCGTATTTACTAGGATCAAAACCAACTTCTACTCCGCCATCAGCTGTTTCTGTAACTATAACTTTTCTCTTAACTTCATATTCATCATCTTCGATTGCGTGCTTTATTTCCTCTTGCTTGTCTTTATAGCTACACATCCTCATAATTAAATTAGGATCTAAAATATCAGATACTGGGAAGTTAAAAAATTTAGCAAGCTGCGTTAATCTCCAGGCATTAATACAATTTGTGCCAGCTTCATATTTCTGCATTTGTTGGAAAGTTACGTTTAAACATTGTGATACTTTTGTCTGCGTAAGACCTTTATGTATTCTAATGTATCTTAAGTTTGCACCAACCATTTTACTGAACTCGGTTAATTCTTTAGTCTTTAGTAGCTTCATTCTTTACCTCCATAAATCCAAGGTTGTCAGCAAAGAAATCTTCTATCTCACCTTCAACATCTTTTAAATTAAACGTAGCAGATCGTAATGCTGTTGCTTTAAAACAATCTTCTGGCATCTGTTGGAATTTATCATCCATTTTCAGAAAATAACCAGGTCTGCCATTCTTCATTTTTAAAAACCAAGGTGATTGGTTTAACTGTTTAAAGTTTCCAGTCTTAGGATCTAAAAATGTACTATTCATCATCGAAGAATAAGAATTTCTTATTCCAGATTTTACATAATTACTCATTTATATTGGGTCCTCTTCTTGTAGCCTGTATTTATTTAGCTCTGTTGCAAGATTGGCTATTAATCTTTGAGCGGTTAGTGGTGTGAAGGTTAATCCTTCACCAAATTGTCCTAATAATTCCATGTTGTGATCTGATATAGGAGCAAATTCCCAGACCTTCTGGTTCATTATTTTTTCAATCGTTAAAGTTAATGCAACTAAATCATTTTTTTGTTTTTTTAATTTAGGATTTTCGGCTTTAGGAAATTGAATGACATTATTTTGTTTTCTCTCCTTGTGCATAAGATCAAAAATTTCCTTCCAGCTCATTTTGAGTTCCTTTTTTCGTGGTTTTTTTTCCAAGCTTTATAACCAGCAAGCCACTCTTCAGTAGATGTTTCACTTACTTCGTCTTTAACTATTTTTTCTGTATTAAAAAGTTTTTCTGGTCTGTGCATTTCTTCTGCTTGGACCAAATAAGCTAAAGCATCATCATAACTATCTTCTTTATAATTATTTGAAGCTCTTACTATTTTCGCTGCCGCATACATCAGCGCAACTTTATGTGCAGGTATTTGTCTTGCTAACGGTATTCCATCAGACAATTCGTCATCTAAGATTACGGACCAAACTTTAGCAATCTTTTTTAAATTTGCTGAAAAAGGTCCGTAAGTTAGTTCTCTGGATTTTTTGAGATCGGCTAATCTTTTATTTAGATTGTCTTTTGCCATTCTCTTTATAATCCTTATGACCACGTTGAATAAAAAACTCAACTGTCTTTGACATACTAATAGGCAATTCGAATTTCTTTTGAGATAACTCTTCAAGCAATTTGTATGTTTGAATATTTATCGCTACAGATTTGAATTTGTCTGGGTTCATTATGCCTCCAACTCCGATGGCTGGAATGATGTATCACCTGCTGGTGTTCCTCCAGGTGCTTGATCTTCTAATGGTTCAACTCTGTAAAAGTAATAATATTCACTACCTTTAGGCATTTTACCATTTCCACTTGCCTGGCTTTTATATGCGCCAAACTTATATTTCTTTCCATCAACTACGATGTTTCCAGAAAGATCATAACTTTGTGGGGTTTTTTTATTGACTACTGGAATAGCAATTCCAAGGTCAGGTCGTTTTTTTTTAGTTTCTTCAGTCATTACTGAATAACTCCTTTTGATTTAAGGTTAGATTTAATGGTTGTGTACTCGCTCATAAAACTTTGGTACGTCAAAGGATTAGTTTCCTTTAAGGTACTCAAAAAGGTCTTATAATTAGTCAACCACTGATTAAATGATCCTGCATGAGAAATTGTTTTCAATTCCGACAAAGCTTTTTGGATCTTTTTGTCTTGCTGCTCTATTGCAGCTGATACTTCTTCTGCTGATGCAATGCTGTCATTAGTAATTCCTAAAAAACTACACATCCTACCGATTGCGCTAGTTTCTGCGTTCTCAAGTGCTGATGTTTGATTTATTCTGGATGCAGTTCTTTTTTCTTCTGCATGACCTGTTGCAACAACTTTTCCATCAATAGTTCCTGTTGCTTTTACAACAACAGTATCTTTATCAATAGAAATTATTTCTGTAGTGATGGTAAGACTTGTTCCAAGTACACGCCTTGCAACTGCAATTCTTAAAGCTACTGTAGCGTACTCCTTTTGATGTATGGATATTGTATTTCCTTTTAAAGATTTTTTAAATTCAGAAATAGTTTTAACAAGTTTATCTTCACCAATTATAGTATTAGCCATGTTATTACTCCTAATATTATGATTAAAGATATAGCGATTTTAATACGTATTCGCTTTTCACGTTGAGCTGCTTCTTGCAGATCTCTTTTTAAATCTTCAGACATATAATTCATTAAACTACTCCCCACATCGATTTGATTTCTTGTAAAACATCTTTAGGATAATTATTCCAACACCAAGGATGGTCAAACATTGGATCCATAATTTCTATGGCTCCAGCTATAATTTCTTCTTTAGTTTTATCTTCGTTAAGTGCTAATATTTTTTCTCTTCTTCTAAAAACATTCAACATAATTTGAAAATTCTTTTTAAGTCCTTCAACTGTAAGACCTGGACAATTATTAGAAGTAAAAACTTTGTAGCCTTGTTCTGTTACATAAAGTAAATAAACAGGAACTTTGAATTGATAGTAAGCTGCATAACAAGCACATTGAATTAAATGATTGAAGCTTGGTGTAGTTGGTGGAGCTACTTTAACAAAAGATCTGCTTCCATCTTTTTTTATTTTGCCTAGTCTCGAATATTTCGTCTTGAGTTCGATAAGTTTTTGTGGAAAGGCTGCCGTAGCAGTCGGACTGGTCTCATGAGGAGACTTGCCACCGAACACAGAACCACCGAACTCAAAATCTGAACGTCCTACAATTGATAGAGAACAAGGAAGAAAAAAACCATCAATATTGTCAGACGTTAAACTGATTTGCTTTTCACATATAACTGGAGAAGCTAAACCAATTTCTTCATTTAGCGCTTTGAAGCCATTTGTAACCAACTGAGGTATTTCCTCTAAGTATTTTTGATGCTTAGTTCTGTCGTTGTCATCCGTTGGTATATAATTTTTGTACTTTTCTAATTCTTCCTGCAAACATTCTTCTTTTTTAAGCTTAGTCCATTTAACAGGAGATAATTTTTTTGCTGAATTAAGTTTCCATATTTCATCAGCTAAAACATTTTGTAAAACATTACCTACACAAATACCTGCTGCCATAGCTGCATTAGGTTTAAGTATTCTTCGTCTAGTTTCTTGGTTCATCCAGACGTACTCGATTAACCAACTAGCATCAGGTTTTGCAAATTGCGATGGACTGAAATGATTTATTGAAAGCTTTTGTGCGAAGAGAGGAAGTAGTTTTTTCTTTTGAATATCTTTTAAAGGATCATCCGAAACTTTTGTAGTTAATGTCATGAAAGTACATATAGTCTTTCATTGTTTGGTACGCAACATCTATTGACAATTTTGCAATAGGTAGCTGTTGAGATTGATTACTTTGGAGGTTTCGTGAATTTCGTTACGTTTGAATTTTTCGTGAAAATTTCTTTTGTTTTATCTTTGTTTTTGTAAGCAAATTTAATTCTTGAAGTTTTATTCTTCCACGTTTCTAATTCACTTTTCCACCAAATCTTCTTACCTAAGAAAATATGATATTTAGGTTTAAATTGGTCAGCTAATTGATTTCTGGGATCGTAAAAATAAATAAATGTAGAATTTGGCATTCCTAAAAACTTAGCTGCATCAGTAGCATTGTAATATTCAGTTCCATTATAATCTTTTCTAATTCTCATTATGCACTTTTTCTAAGGAAGCTTGGTAAATCTTCATCTAGGTCCTCTTTCTCTTTTGTTATTTTTTCTAACTCTTTCCAAGTAGCTTCCAGTTCTTTACTAAAATCTTTTCTAGCTAATTGTCGTTCCATCATTAGATGATCAAATTTTTCTTCTTCTAAACCAGATTTGCTTTTATGATATAGTTCACGCATTTGATCATTCATTTGTTGTTGAAATCTTTTTTGTTTCTGAGCAATTGTTTCAGCCATTTCTTGTACTGCAAGAATTTTATGAGCTTCTTTGTTTAATTGATAATAATCATAATCTCTTTTTAAAGCTTCTGGATTTGTTAAAGAAACTACTGGAGCTACAAATTCAAAAGGTCCAGAACAAATAAATTGTTTTTCTGCATTACGATCTGGATTATAAAGTTCTTGTTTGCCACCTTTAGCAATGTGATAAATTCCAAACCAATAATTATCTATATTAAAACCTAAATCTTCAAATCCATTATTTTTAGTTTGAGCAATAACTAATTTGCCATTATGGTTTGCACTATCAGAATTTGTTTTATAATAAAAAGCAGTTTGCGCATGAAGCCAAGAGCCAGGCGAATTAACATTAATTGCCATGATGTTTGGTCTGTAAATATTTCTAGGTACAATCGTTGATTTTTCTGCTGCTGGATTTATTTCGCAAGGCATATATTTATCATTACCTAAATCTCTAACATTATATAAATCAACATTTCCCCAGATCTTACAAGTTAGATCTTCAAATAATATATCAACTGGATCACAATCTAATTCTTTACTATAATCTATTGCTTGTTTTAATGATAAAGGTCTATCACCTCTTAACTCTCTAAACATCTGCGTATAATCTTTATTAATTTTTGCAGCAAATTTTCTAGGTTGCATTCCATCTTCGGTTAATTTTTTTGATAATTTTTCTCCACTAGCAGCTTGAGGAAATAATATTTTATTTTTTCTATAAAAAGCTCCTTTTGCTTGCGACCAGGTAACAGAAAACATTTCTCTTTTACGAGCATTTGCAATCATAAAATTATATAAAATTCCTGCTGATCCAGAGAGCTTTTGCTTATAACTCTGTTCTCTAAAAATATAATTTATATAAACATCTGCATTTAACCTTGGTGCTAAAATTGTGCCAGCTTGTTGAAATGCTACAACATAATCTTTTAAGTAAGCTTCTTTTTTTGTAAATTCTTTAGGTACTTTTCTAAGCCATGAAACGCTTATACTTTTCGGTACTGGATTTCCTTCTTCGGAATACATAATACTATCTTATATATACATTCATTGACAAAATTGCAATAGAACATCAAATTTTTGCAATAATTTGACAAATAAGCTGAGTTTGGTAGCAGGTTCTATAGATGTTCACTTATAGAAGCAAAATCAACAATATATAAGCAATATATGGCTAGAAATCAGTATTATAACCAGCTTCATAGTCCAGTTTCGACTTGGCATAGGTCAAAACATGATGGAATTAGCTATTTAGACCTGGATTTCCTTAGTATTTGTCCTGCCTGCGCAAAGCCTCTATTCCTGGCTGATACCATTTATAACAAAAACAATGACTTTAGAGAGAAATCAGCATGGATGCAAAGACCATATAAGTTTGTAGCTGAAAAGTGTGAGCTTCCATATTTTCTTATTTGGTACACGGTAGATGAAATATCAGAACAAAATAGACCAATAAAAGAATTTCATATTAAAAGAATTTATCCGTCTGGCGGTAAAGGTTTAGTTAAATTAACTCCAGATGAAATGTTGCAATACTTAGAATATAAAGTTCAACAGCACATACCTACCTGCTCTTCTAAAAGTTATTTATTAAAAAGAATTACAACAAAGTCAGAACATAATGCTGACTTCAAACGGTTAAATAATTATGTCAAACTTTTATCTAAGTGATCCAAACGTATTGATTAATGGCAATTTAAAGCCTTTAGAGTACAGAGTTTATAGTTACTGCTGCTCACAGTTCAATGTTAAGAAAATGTCTGCGTTTATACGTATTGTTAATATTGGTGGTCAATTTCAAATGACTAAAGAAGAAGTAGAAAAGATATTAATTAATTTAAGTAAGATAAGATTATATGAGAGAGAATTGATTTCTATAAAAGATGGAGCGAAGTATATCATATTTGATATGCCTGCACACAAATATTTTTTGGAAAATATAGGATTTGTTAAATATAAATCTTATAAAGGTTGGAGAACTTTAAACGGTTATTTAAAACAAAGAGAGCATACAGATAAAGTATTTCTTTATCCTGATTTAGATCAATATGCGCTGCTTGATAAATTGAATAGCTTGTCATTAGAGGAACTTAATAGGATTAAGCAAGATCCTAGTCAATTACGTTATCCATGGATGTTAAAAAGTGTTAATAAATAAACAAATAGAAAAACAACTTAATTGCGAAAGAAATATTATTCGCATCCTGGATGATGCTGCTTATGCAGAGAAGTTTTTATCTAAACCTAACAACAAAAGACGACCTTCTATGTTTCAGCTTATTGAAACAACTTGCGGCTATACTAAATACGATAAAGAAGATTATGGGTATCACGTTGACAATAAATTAAAATTAAGAGCAACGCCTAGGCAAATGACACACTACGATTTGGCAATAGATTTTCTTATGGAAGTTAAAGATGATATATCGGATGATCCTGTAACAGATCGTAAGCTGCTTTGGTTAAGAGCTAATAGAATTAAATGGTCAACATTATCTAAAATGTTTGGAAAGCACAGAACAACTGTAAAAAGAATGTATGAGATAATCCTCAACAGATTGGCAACCAAAATTAATTCTACAATGCTTGACAAATACGACAAATTCTTTATTTAATTTATATATCCTTACAAATTAAAAGTTTTATAAATATATTATTTTCTTAGCCTAGACAAATAAGCAAAGAGCAGTACAATCATATATTGTAGGAAGGCTCGCAATAGAATTATATTGTTTTAATATTTTCTTTTTTTCTTTTTTTTCTTTTTTCCATCAACTAGAGCAAAGACAATGAAATTTAAATTACAATGTCAAAGTAAGACAAGACAATCTAATTACACAGTACAATGTAATGGTGTAGGTATAGTTTGCAAGAATGGACGTATTCGTTGTAAGAACCACGCAGGTAAAAGTACAGGACCTAAAACACCTCAAGGTAAATTAAGATCTATTCAAAATATTAAAAACTATAATGACAAAAGAAATTCAATTAACAACAAGTCTGCGCAACAAACTCCTTAATCAGTTAATGACTGGAGTTCCTTTATCGAAGCTATGTAAAGAACAAGATATGCCTAGTCTTTCTAAGGTTTATTCTTGGATTGCCAAGCATCCTGACTTTGCTAAAGATTTGGTTCAAGCTAGAAGATGTGGAGCGCAATCGTATATCGATCAAGCTATCGAAGCCTTGAATACTGCGGATAATACGAACATCCACGTAGTAAGAGAGAAAGCTTCAATGGCTAGATGGATGGCTTCCAAGCTTATTCCTATTTACGGAGATAAGCAGCAGATAGTTCAAGACACTAAGATAGAGATTACCTGGAACACACCAGATGATAATCAAATGAAGAGTGTGAATAGTTAGGTAGCACGCACTAACAAACGAATGAAATCCTTGCGTCATGGAGTTTAGTTTAAGTAATTCATCAGATATTCATCAAGACTTTAAATAAGTAAGTAATAAGTAGGTAGAGTAATTGACTATTTATCAATTATTGAAAAAAGCTGGCGGAAAAATAATGTTTTTTCTGTAGGTACTATACCACCAGATTGAGGCGCAGGAGGCTTATACGTTAATAACCGATACTATAAACACATGGACAAAAAGATACCAAATAAATTCAAAGATGTTCAGGCATTAAGTTTTACCACAGGTAGAGAGCTAGTCATAAGCTTTGAAGGTTTTGAAGATGAGGCAGACCTTAGAGATTTCGCAGACTTTGTCTTTGCTAAAATTAAAATGAGATACAGTCATATACCAGATGGACCACCGACTTATCATTAATGAAAATTACTATACCGTACAAACCAAGAGTGCAGCAAAACTTTCTGCACCAGACTTTAAGAAAACATAGATACGCATTACTGCTTTGCCATCGAAGGTTTGGCAAAACAACAATGTGTTTAAACCACATTATTCGAGAGGCTTTATTAAATAAAAATCATAATCCAAGATACGCATACATAGCACCAACTTATAAACAGGCTAAAAGCATTGCTTGGGATTTTTTAAAACACTACGCATCAAAAGTGCCTGGTGTTAAATTTAACGAAACAGAATTACGATGCGACTTTCCAAACAAAAGTCGTATTACTTTACTGGGTGCTGAGAATTTTGAAAACTTGAGAGGAAATTATTACGATGGATGCGTAATTGACGAAACAAGTTTAATTCCAGCATCGCTGATCGAAGAGGTTTTAACGCCTGCTCTATCAGATCGTAAAGGCTTTATGTATCTTGTAGGAACACCTCAAGGTATGAATAATATTTTTTATGAATATTATTTAAAAGCTCAAGGCGACAAAAATTGGCTACTCTATACTGCTAAAGCTAGCGAAACAAAAATCGTTGACCAGGAAGAGCTAGACCAAGCGTTATCCTTAATGGGTAGCGCAAAATATAATCAAGAGTTTGAATGCTCTTGGATAGGTAATGTTCCTGGAAGTATTTATAATGATGAGCTTGAAGTCTTAGAAGATAACAAACGCTTGACGTCTGTTCCTTTTGATCCTGCTTATCCTGTTCATACTTCTTTTGATATTGGTTATAATGATGATACGGCTATAATTTTCTTTCAAGATATTCGTAGTCAAATTCACATTATTGATTGCTTTGCCGATCACAACCAGCCATTTCCTTATTATGCAGAAATCCTAAAACAAAAACCGTATTCGTATGGTTATCATTTAGCTCCGCATGATATTGAAGTTAGCGAATACTCTTCAGGTAAAACAAGAAGAGAAGTTGCTTATCAACATGGAATAAAATTTAGAGTAGTACCAAAAACTTTATTAGATGATGGTATTCACGCAGTTAAAATGATTTTGCCTAGATGTAAAATTAATGTTGATACGTGCAAACCTTTAGTGGATGCGCTTCGACATTATCATCGTAAGTATATTGAAAAAGATAGAATATTTAAAACCAAACCTGTTCATGACTGGAGTTCTCATTTTTGCGATAGCATGAGAGTTTTAGCAACAGGATTTGAAGAACCTAAATATCAAAACGCCAATCGCCAACGAACAGCAATAAGTGAGTATAAAATAATATGAGTTTTTTAATGCCAAAAATGCCTAGTCCTCCAGCAATGGTAATGCCAGAAGTTAAGGATGTGCCTAACTATGATGATGCAGATAGAAAAGCTGCAGAACGTGAAGCTTTAGAAGCTAGCGAAAGAAAACGTAGAGGCAGAAAAAGCACCATCTTAACTGGTGGTAAAGGCTTAACAACTGAAGCCGAGTTAAATCAAAAGAGTTTATTAGGAGGTTAATATGGGTGGATTTTCACCAGCTAAAATATTTAAACCAAAACCTAGACCTGTTGCACCAAGAGTTCAAAGAGAAGCAGTACAAGCTGCTCCGACTGGACCAACGGTTGCAGAAATGGATCAAGGTAAATTAAGACGTGGACGTGGAAGGAGAGCAACCATCTTAACTTCATCGCAAGGCTACGATCAAGAAGCAACATTAGGTCGTAAAACTTTATTAGGATAAATATGTCTTTAGTCAGAAATATTAATAAAAGAAAAAGAGCTGGTACTTCCAGATCTAAAAAGAAATCAACTATATCTAAAAAAGCCTACGCAGCAATGAAGAGAGGCTGGAAAAAGAAATAATGGAATTAAATGAAAATAAAAATCTGGCTAAACAATTAAAGTCTAGCTTAGATCAATTAATAGCAAAAAGATCAAATTGGGAAGAGCATTGGCAAGAAACTTCTGACTATTTCTTAACAAGAAAATCAGATGTTAATACGGAAAGAACTAAAGGCGATAAAAGAAATATTCAAGTATTTGATAGCTCGGCTATTCATTCCTTAGAACTCTTATCAAGTTCTTTACACGGTATGCTTACCTCTTCTGCTAATCGTTGGTTTGATTTAAGATTTAAAGAAGCTTTAGTTAATGAAGATGATACTGCTAAAGAATGGCTAGAAGATAGTACGGATAAAATGTATCTGGCTTTTGCTAGATCCAATTTTCAACAAGAAATTTTTGAGGCGTACCACGACTTAGTTTGTTTCGGTACAGCTTGTTTATACATAGAAGAAGATACGGATGATATTATTAGATTTTCTTCAAGACATATAAAAGAAATTTATATTTCCGAAGATGCAAAAGGAATGGTTAATTGCATTTATAGAAGATTTAAAATTACTGCAAAAGCAGCTGTAGAAAAGTTTGGTTTAGAAAATTTAAGTCGAAGTATTCAAAGCATTTATAAGAATGCTCCATTTGATGATGTAGAACTTTGTCATGTGGTGAAACCTAGAGAAATGTATAATCCTAAGAAAAAGGATAAATCAAATATGCCTTTTATGAGTGCATACTTTGAATACAATGAAGATCATATTATTTCTCAAGGCGGCTTTAGAGAATTTCCTTATGTCGTTCCAAGATATTTAAAAGCCTCTAATGAAATTTATGGAAGATCTCCAGCGATGGCTGCGCTTCCTGATGTAAAAGTTTTAAATAAAATGGTTGAGATCCAATTAAAAGCTGCGGCTAAACAAATTGATCCACCATTATTAATACCTGACGATAGCATGATCCTCCCAGTTAGAACGGCTCCAGGTAGTTTAAATTTTTATAGAGCTGGAAGCAGAGATAGAATTGAACCATTAAACATTGGTGCTAATAATCCATTAGGATTAAACATGGAAGATCAAAGAAGGCAATCGATTGCTAGAACTTTTCATGTTGATCAACTAATGATCCAAGAAAATAGAACGATGACTGCAACAGAAGTAATGCAGCGTAATGAAGAGAAGATGAGAATACTTGGACCTGTTATGGGAAGATTACAATCAGAATTACTACAACCACTTATCATAAGAGTATTTAGTATTATGTTAAGAAATAACTTATTTGCTCAACCGCCAGAAATTTTACAAGGTCAAGAAGTGGATGTTGAGTATGTATCTCCAATGGCATTAGCTCAAAAAGGACAAGAGCTAAGTTCTATTATGAGAGGTATGGAAATCTTTGGATCAATATCTCAAATGACACCTGTTATGGATTACATTGATGATAAAGGTTTAGTTAAAGAAATTATTAAAGTTTTAGGCTTACCAGCTAAAATGATTAAATCAGATGCGGAAGTAGAAGAAATCAAAGCTGAAAGACAAGCGCAACAAGCAGAACAAGCACAAATGCAACAAGCCATGCAAGAAGCTCAAGTTGCTAAAGACGCAGCACCAATGGTGCAAACTTTAAATGACACAACAAAACAACAATAAAGAAATATTAAAACTTATTAAAGACTACAAAATTTGTTTTGGAACAGATGCAGGAAAAAATATTCTTTCTGATCTTTCAAAACGATGCCATGAGTTTGTGACTACTCATGATAAAGCTAACAGTCATGAGAGCGCCTTCCTTGAAGGTCAAAGAAGCGTTCTCGTATTTATAAAAAATATGATCAATAATAAAAAGGAGTAATCTATGGATCAGACAACTGAAGCTGTTGTTAAAGAAGAACAACCAGCTCAACCTGATGTGCAGACAACTACAACATTGTCTTCAGATCAACCGCAAGCAGAAGTATCAAAAGTCGATTTTAAATCTTTGATACCTGATGCTTACAAAGAAGAAAAAGCATTGCAAAACTTTCAAGACATGGATGGTTTTGTTAAATCTTATTTGCATTCACAAAAATTAGTGGGTTCAGATAAAATACCTATACCTAATAAATATGCTACCGATGAAGATTGGAATGCTGTTTATGAGAAGTTAGGAAAACCAACAAGTCCAGATGGGTACGAATATAACTTACCTAAAGAAGCTAAGTTAGATGAGAACTCATTAAAAGCGTTTAGCACAGAAGCTCATAAGTTAGGCTTACTACCGAAACAAGCTCAAGGCATTATTAAATATTATAATGATTTAGCTGGTGCTTCGGAAACAGAAGCTAATACTAAAGCGGAAGCTGCACGCACAGAAGCTGAGAAAAATTTAAGAAAAGAATTTGGCTCAACTTTTAACGATAGAATAACGGCTGCTAAAAAGCTGGCAACATCAACATTAGGTAATGAGTTTTTAAATAATACTCTTTTACAAGATGGTAGTAAGCTTGGAGATAATCCAACTGTTGTTAAAGCGTTTGCTGATTTAGCTGCTCAAATGTCAGAAGATAACATCATTAAAGGTGATGCTCCTGCATATATGAGTGAAAAAGAAATCAACAGACAAATAGCAAGCTTACAACAACCTGGTTCAGCGTATTGGGATAAAAAACATCCTAGTCATGCTGACGTAGTCGCAGAAGTACAAGACTTAATTCGTAAAAAAAATAACGAACAGGATGTTGAATAAAAGTTTTACTTTACGCAAGTAAAGTGAATGACAAGGATAATCGCAAGACCTTTGTTGACATTAGGAAAGACTAACATCGACAAGATGTAAAATTGAGGACCGATCCTTAATAGGAAAATCAACCGAAAATTTTGTTTAACAATCAACCTAAGGAGTTAATATTACCATGAGTGTAAATATAACAACTAGTTTTGTTGAGCAGTATTCGGCTAATGTGTCGATGCTGGCACAACAAACAGGCTCGAAATTACGAGGCGCTGTTGATGTGGAAAACGTAAGAGGAAAAAACGCATTCTTCGATCAAGTCGGAGTTACTGCTGCTCAATTAAAAACGAGCAGACATAGCGATACACCTCAAATCGATACGCCACATTCAAGACGTAGAGTAAGTTTGAGTACATACGAGTGGGGAGATTTAGTTGACGATGCCGACAAAGTTCGTGCATTGATCGATCCAACTAGCACATACGCAAGAGCGGCTGCTGCTGCAATGAATAGAAGTATTGATGATGTCATCATTACAGCTATGAATGCTTCAGCTGACACAGGCGTTGCTGGTGGAACTTCAACTGCGCTTCCTAGTGGTCAAAAGACTGCAACATCAGACCAATCAGATGGTTTGACTATTGCAAAACTTAGATCTGCTAAATACATACTGGACAACAACGATGTCGATCCGTCTTTAAGACGTTTCGTAGTTTGTGGTCCAAAACAAATTCAAGATTTACTTGCAACTACTGAAGTTACTTCAAGTGATTTCAATGTTGTTAAGGCGCTAGCTGCTGGACAAGTAGATAGTTTTCTTGGGTTTAATTTTATAATGTCAACAAGACTGAACAAAGACGCTACGCATACGTCTGACAGATTAGTTTTTGCATTTACGGAAGATGCAGTAAAACTAGCTATCGGAAAAGATGTAACAGCAAAAATTTCAGAGAGAGCTGACAAATCTTACAGTACACAAGTTTATTACTGTATGGATCTTGGCGCTACTCGTATGGAAGAAGAAAAAGTTGTTCAGATACCTTGTCACGAGTAATAATAGGAGAATAATAATATGGGTACAGCAAATTCAACGCTAGTTTCGAATTTCGAAGCTACACCTCAAGTCCTTAACAACTCGGCAAATCTACACGGAGTTTTGCGTGTAGCTCAAGGTACGATAGTTGTTGCGGCAGGAGATAGTGACGATAACGACATTGTTATGCTTGCGCCAATTCCAAGTAATGCAACCGTTCCACAAATATGGATAGGTTCAGATACACTTGGTGGTTCATGTACTTTCAATGTTGGTATTTACCAATCTTCTGGAACAGTAGTTGACGAAGATTACTTCGCAAGTGCGGTGGCTGATGCTGCTGCAATAGCGGATGTAAGACATGAAGCTGCTGACATCAATACTGCAGGAAAAACAATGTGGGAAATGGCTGGAGCGAGTTCAGATCCTGGAGGTTACTACTATATAGCTGCTACAATGCAAGCTGCTGGTGGAACTGAAGGCGATATGTCGTTCTGCATACACTACGTTGTTAATTAATCAGTAACAATAAAGACAATAAGTTAGGCGGTGAAATATCCGCCTAGCTTTCAATATGAATTTTAACAAAATTAATGATCAAAGTTTATCTCATCGTGGGAATACTCTGTATTCCAACAATAGAATGTTTCAATTTCGTGGAACCAAATCCAAAACAATACATCAGTTTAGAAAAGTGTTTAGCGGAAGGAAAAATGGTAGGTGATGATATGTATGATCGAATGAATAAACTTGGAATACCAACTCGATTAAAAGTTTGGTGTCAACAAATTAACCATCACGGAGAATATAGTTAATGGCTTCAGTAGTCGATATGTGTAATAGCGCTTTAAATTTATTAGGCGCATCAACAATTTCATCTTTAACAGAAGATACTAAGAATGCACGTCTGTGCAATCAGCGTTTTGAACCAATAAGAGATCGTGTGTTTAGATCGCATAATTGGAATTGTTTAATTAAAAGAGTTCAATTAGCTCAGGACAGTACAGCTCCAGTTATTGAATTTGATTATGCTTATACACTTCCTGTTGGATGCTTGCGTGTTCTTAAAATACACAATGGAACAACCGATAGTATTAAAGCAGATTTAGAATATAAAATTGAAGGTAGAAAAGTAGTTACCGATCAATCAACAATTTATTTAGTTTATATAGATCAAATAACAGATCCTAATGAATTTGATAGTTATTTAAGAGAAGCTATCTCTCATCAATTAGCTGCTGATATTTGTTATGCTATTACTAATAATTCAACATTGGCTAATAATTATATGACAAGAGCTGATGAAAGATTAAGAGAAGCTAGATTTATCGATGCAACTGAAAACTCATTAGATACGATTGAAGCTAATGAATTTACTGATGCAAGGTTATAATGACCTTAGCAAAATTCGATCCAAGAAATATAACTCATTATAAAGAACCAAGATTTTTAATTCATTTTCAATGGGGAAAATCTGAAAAGGTTTATCGATATGCTTTGGTTGAAATTATTAATCCAGGTGCAATCGATCACAAAACTAAACAAAAAGATGATGAAATTGGTTTAAGTCAAAAAGAAATTTGGACAAATAAATATGCCTAGAACAACATTAGCTTTAACATCATTTACTGGTGGCGAATTATCAGCAAAGATGGATGGAAGGACTGACTTCGAAAAATACGCATCAGGCTGTAAAACTTTAGAAAATATGTTGGTACATCCTCAAGGAATGGCATCAAGAAGAGTGGGAACTCAATTTATTTCAGAAGTTAAAACAAGTTCTTTAAAAACAAGATTAATACCTTTTGAATTTTCAACAACTCAAACTTATATGTTGGAATTTGGAAACCAATATATTCGTTTCTTTAAAGATAAAGGTCAAATATTAGAAGGCGATAAAACTATATCAGCGATTACTAAAGCTAATCCTGGAGTAGTCACCGCCTCTTCTCACGGATATTCTGATGGAGATTTTGTTGTCATTAGTTCAGTTGCTGGTATGACGCAAGTCAACGGTAAGACTTTTAAAGTTTCAAATAAAACAACAAATACTTTTGAATTAGAAGATATAGATGGAACTGATGTTAATACATCTGGCTATAGCACCTACACTTCTGGTGGTACAGCAAATAGAATTTATCAAATAACAACAAGCTATACGACTGCTCAACTTTTTGAATTAAAATTTGCACAGTCCGCAGATATTTTATACATCACTCATCCATCACATGAAGTGAGTAAATTATCAAGAACAGGTCATACAAGTTGGACTTTATCTGAAGTAGATTTTGCAGAAACAGGACCATACTTAGATGCCAATACAACAGCGACAACTTTAACACCAGCCTCTTCTGGAACTGGAACTGGCGTTAATATAACAGCTAGTGCTATTACAGGAATTAATAGTAATGCTGGTTTTCAAACAACTGATGTTGGAAGAATATTAAAATTTAATAGTGGCGAAGCTAAAATTACAGCTCGTACTAATACAACAGTTGTTGTTTGTACGATAACAAAAGCATTTGCTAATACAGATGCAACGGCATCATTTCAATTAGGAGCCTGGTCAGATACAGATGGATTTCCATCTTCAGTTTCTTTCTTTCAACAAAGATTAGTCTTTGCAGGTACAACTAATTATCCGCAAACTTTATATTTTTCTAAATCTGGCGATTATGAAAATATGACAAGTGGAACTAATGCAGCAGATGCTATGGTTTATACTATTGCTTCTAATCAAGTTAATGCCATTCGTTATTTAAAATCACAACGAACATTAATTATTGGTACGACTGGTGGAGAATACACCGTAGATGCTGATGGAACAGATGCAGCTATTACGCCAAGCAATATTAATATTAGAAAACAATCCTCTTATGGAAGTGCTAATGTTGATGCTTTAGCGGTTGGAAATGCTGTTATCTTTTTACAAAGAGCTAAAAGAAAAATTAGAGAACTGGCTTATAACTTTGATCAAGATAGTTATGTTGCACCTGACTTAACCATTTTAAATGATACCGTTACTAAAACTGGTATTAATGAAATGGAATTTCAACAATCTCCAGATAGTATTATTTGGTGTGTTCGAGATGATGGTCAATTAGGTGCTTTAACTTATCAACGATCAGAAAATATAGTTAGTTGGACAAGACATAAATTAGGTGGTCATTTTGCAGAAGCAACAATTACAGTTTCTGATTATGATAACATTTCTGTTGGTACAACTTTAAAATTAACAAAATCTGATGGTACATCTGTTACGTTTACATCAGAAGCTGCAGGTGCTTCCTCACCTTCTGAAACTTTAGGATTTAGACCATACACAAATAATAACACGACAGCCGATAATATTTTTACTGCTATCAATGCTCATGCAGATTTTACAGTAGCAAATCCAGCAGCAGCAGTTGTAACTATTAGAGAAAGTTCACACGCAGCTACAGGATTTTTAACTATTGAAAGTTCAGACAATGATCGTTTAACAGTTTCAAATGAAGGTCATTCAGTTGTAGAAAGTGTTGCTTCTATTTCTGGATCTTTAAATGAAGATGAATTATGGGTAATTGTTAAAAGAACTATTGATGGCACAACAAGACGTTATGTTGAATGCTTTACTGATTTTGATTTTGACGAAGCTACTCAAACAGATTTCCATTTTCTTGATAGTGGATTATCATACGATGGAACAGCAACAACATCGATTACAGGCTTAGATCATTTAGAAGGCGAAACCGTAACCATCATTGCAGATGGTGGAACACACTCAAGTAAAATAGTAAGTTCAGGAGCCATTACATTAGATCGAAGTTCAAAAAAAGTAAAAGTAGGATTAGGCTATAATAGCATACTACAAACAATGAGAGTAGAAGGTGGTGCTGGACAATATGAAGGTACTGCTCAAAGCAAAACTAAAAGAATATCAAAAGTAACTTTAAGATTATTTGAAACTGTTGGAGCAAAAGTGGGTCCAAGTTTATCTAAATTGGAAACAATACCATTTAGAACAACATCCGATCCAATGGACACAGCCGTTTCAACATTTCTAGCAGGTGATAAAACAATAGAATTTGACGATGATTATAACTCGGATGGTTTTGTTTTTGTAAAACAAGATCAGCCTTTACCGTTAAGTATTTGTGCAATTTATCCTGAGCTTGTTACACACGATGGTTAATTGGATAGTAAAAGAATTTAAACAAGAACACGCAGACGAAATTGTTTCTTACGGAATGAATAGTAAGTTAATGGAAGTTGATGCGTCTTATAAAGATCATCGTATATGTACTGCTGACAAAGGTAATGCTTATACTTTGTTCGTTGATAAGAAACCAATTGTTGCAGGTGGAATAATTATTTTGTGGGATGGTGTTGCTGAAGGCTGGGTAATGGCTTCACAAACTATTTATGATGTTAAATTTTTAGCGTGTAAAGAAATTAAAAGAAGAACCGACATTCTCTGTAAAAAGAATAATGTCAAAAGATTACAAACAACAGTCAAATATAATTTTAAAACAGGCATTCGTTTTGCAACGTGGCTTGGATTAAAGCCTGAAGGTGTCATGAGAAAATATGGACCTGATGGATCTGACTATTACAGGATGGCAAAGATATATTAATATGGCATGGATTACAGCATTAGGAAGTATAGCAGCAGCTCAAGCTTCTATACAAATTGGTAAATATAATGCGGAGTTGTTTAATCAACAAGCTGCTTATCAGAATGCAAAAGCATTACAACAAAGAGAAGTTTATAACCAATTAGATCGACCAAGATTAATTAAACAACAAAATAGAGATTATTCAAATTTCTTTGTTCAAAGTTTAATGAGTGGAGCTGAAGTTGCAACAGGTTCGGCTTATGAAAGTTTATTAGAATTTCAAGTTAATCAAAAAACTGATTTAGATATTGCAGATTATAATGAAAATATTGATTTTATAGATGCTAGAAATCAATCTTTGTTATTAGAAGCTAAAGGTAAATCAGAAGCTTTTAAAGGAAGAGCCTTAGCTGGTCCTGAATATATTAAAGCTGGAGCATCATTGTTAGGATAATTATGGCTAAAATGGAAATATACCAATCTAAAGCGCAAGCTAAAACACAACAGGTTATGAATGTAGGTGGTACTTTATCTTTACCTTTTGAAATTGCTCAAGCTCAAGGCGCATCTATTAATAAATTAACATCAGCAGTTAAAAAGATTAGAGATCAACGTCAAGCTACTCAGGATAAAAACAAAGCAAGAAAAATTATTAAAGACATAGATCCAGATATTAAGAATATTTTTAAAGATTTTCAAAATTCTTCAGATGTTGCAAATCTTGAAGATTTTTATAAAAAAACTGACATTAAAAATTTTAGAAGAAAATTATGGTTTAAAAATAAAAGAGTTAAAGAATTAGTTGGAGATTATATTTATAAAGAGCAAATTCAATTAGGTGATCGATTGATGACTAAAATTACTACTAATCATGCTCTTGAAACACAACAAACACATGATGACGAATTAGCGGAGTATAAATTAAAAGCTTCTTCTAATGATCAAAATACAAGAAATTTTGGTTATAGAGATATTGAAAGTTGGTTTGCTGATCCAAACAATCAAAATAAATATCCTCCTGCTGTATTTCAAAAATTATATAACGATACTTTTGCAGATATAAGAAAACTTCAATTACAGTTTAATATTAAAAATGATCCTGGATATGTAATTGATAATTTTAAAGCAATTTCAAAAAAAATTGGAAATAAAAAAGAAGCAAAGAAAGCTTTAAAAGCAGCTAAAAAAAGTTGGGTAAGCAAACAAATTTCTAAAGATTGGGATGAATTACAATTTGAAGAAGCTGATACAAAACAAAAAATAGCAAACTTTGCAGAAATTATAAAACGAGTAAATAGTGGTGAACGAATACCAACGCTAGATGATATTGAGGATTTATTTGATGAAGAAGGAATTAACTCTTCACAATATGCAGCGATCATTGATCTTTATGCAGATCCTAAAAAATTAAGCAAACGAAGAGTTGTTGATATGATTAATGCTCAACTGTTTGTTGCTAAGGATGCTGAACAGTTAGACGCTTTAGAAAAACAAATTAATTTTGATGCAGATTTAATTACTCAATTAAATGTAAAAGATATTTCTGCTTTTAAAACAATCTTTGATAAATACATACAAGATAAACCTGGTTTTAAAATGTATCAACATTTTGGAAAAAAATTAAATACTAATTTAGGTAAAATTGAAAATTCTGGAGGTTATGTTTTAGGATCTGGAAAATCATCAGAAAGTGATAATCAATTAACAAGAATTGATGGAATGAAAATGTATAATGATTTAATTGCAGCTGATGTTCAACCAGGTGATGCTTATATTCAAACTTTAAATGCTTATCAAAATGAAATTACTTTACCAACAATTTATCAAGTAGTTCAACCAACATCGATTAAAATATTAGAACCACCTGAAGATACGGTTAAAGATCCTGGAAAATGGTTTGAAGATAAAAGAAAAGAAGTTTTAGAAAATTATAAAAATGGAACAATAGATTTTAATTTATATCAAGCTGATGTTAATGCAGTTGGTATTATTGAAGATTATTTTAAAGTTTTACAAAGTATCGATGGACAAGTTTTTGCTTTTGCAGATAAAAGAACAGCAATTAGTACAGGTGAACAAGGAGAATAATGGAAGAAAATAATTTTAATATTGCTGAACGATTAACCAGCTATGAAAGTTCTAAAGCAATGCGTAATAGTAAAGCTTATAAACTTTTAGAAGAAAATCACGTTGATACCAATGAAATACTTGGTATAAATAAAGAAGCTTTAGCAGGTAGTTATTCAGCTAAAGATAAAGATCCAGTTATCCAAAAAGCTAAAGAAAAAAGTTTTATGGATGGTGTTTTTGAATTAGGAGAAAATTTAAAAAATTCTGATGTAGCTACATCTATTAAATCAAGAGTACCAGAAGGATTAATTAATGCTGCTGATTTTGGTACAAACATATTTAATTCTTTTGATAGGCTTTTTAGTCTTGATCCAAATTATCAATCAACGGACATTTTTAATAAATGGTCAGCGAATTTAGATAAAGCTAGAAATTCATATAAAGAAAAAAGAAAAGATATTGAAGGCTCAGTATCGGATTTAGCTGGAATGCTATTACAAGATGCACCTTATGCGGCTGCGCTTTATCCAGTCTTTAATAAATTTACATCAAAACCAAAAGCGACTGCTTTAGCTTTGGGTGTAGGATATGGAATAGCTTTTGAAGAAGATAAAAATATTTTTCTTCCAAGTGAAGCAATTACAAAATTTAAACATTTGCTTAATATTTTGCCTGATACTCCTGAAGATCAAATAGCCGATGATGTTATTGAAGCTTTTGAAGGATCAGCTATGTTTTATTTAATTCCAGGTACAATTAAAGCATTACAATTTATGAAAAGAAGATTACCAACGAAAGAAGTTGTATCTGATTTATCTAAGATTGGTGCTGCTGGAACAGTTATGGGTATATCTGCAACTAAGACTAGATCAAATGAAAAACCAGTTATTGATGTAAGTAAAAAACAACTTATGAAAAATTAGTCTGAGAATGTATCGGACACAATAGTATTTCAAAACAAACAAAAAAGAAGTAAGAAAAGAATATCCTCAAGAATTTCTTTTTTTAAATCAGGAAAATTATAAATGGCAGATATAGGTAGAATAATAACTACTGGCGCAAAAACTAAAGTCGGTAAGGAATTTACAAAAGATATAATAGAGGCAGCTCAAGGTATAATTAAAACAGGTAAAACAACTGAGGCTACTAAATTATTAAAAAAGAAAAAAACACCAGTTAAAGTTGGTGATCAAGAAACGCAAGTTGTAGAAGGCGCTGAAACTGTTGTTAAATTAAAAAAGAAAGATATTAAAGTTAAAAAACCTGAACTTAGTACAGAGCAAACTGATGAGTTTATTGATTTATTTAAAGGAAGTAAAATTCCTAAGACTATTTTAAAAGATTTTAATTTTAATAAAATTACAAGTAGCGAAGATATAAAAAAGATAATCCAGCTTACTTCTCAATCTATGCGTGGTCAGATAGATAAGCAAAAAAGAGGAGTACAAACTCAAGAGATTACAAAAAGACTTGCTACCTTAGTTGGTAAAAATGAAAAAGATTTAACAAGAACTTTATTAGAATTAAAACCTGGTCAAACTTTAAATGCTGAATATATTTTAGCTGCAAGAGAACTTTTGGTTGCTGGTCAAACTAAATTAGATGGTATGGCTAAAAAGCTTACTGATGTTAGTCGTATTGGTAAAGTAACCGATGATGAGCGATTAGCTTTCAGACAACATCTTGCTTTAATGAGTGAATTTCAAAAAGTTATTAAAGGTGTTCAAACAGAAACAGCCAGAGCTTTACAACAATTTAGAATACCAACAAGAGAAAAGAAATTTTCAAGTGTAGATTTAGATGCTTTAAACAAAGAAGCTTTATTAATTGAGTTAGGTGGTGGTGATGAAATTTCAGCAGTTGCTAAACTTTATTTACAAGCAGGAAGTAATGAAGCTAAATTAAAATTTGCTCAAAATACTGGAGGATTTAAAAATTTAAGAAAAGCATCCGATAGTGTTGCTGAAGTTTTTTTAAATGTCATTTTATCTAATCCAATAACTCACGTTAGAAATAGTGCTGGTAACTGGTTCACTATGGGGATTAATAATTTTGAGAGAAGAGCTGCTGCAAAAATGTATGGTGGCACAACAAAAGATGGTTTAGCTGAATTTGAAGATATAGCCAAAATGTACGGAAAGACTATGGCGGCTCAAGAGATGCAAAAAGCTCTTGGTGAAGCTTTAAGTAAAGGTGGTGTAACAGGTTTTTTAAAAAATTTCGATCAACAGATTGCATCTAATTTTGGTGGTACTAGTAAAATAGAATTATTTGGAAAACATTTAACTGGAGAAAATTGGAACGCTACATCCAAATTTGGAAAAAATACTATTGATGGTATTGGAAATGTTTTAACTTTAGGAAGAGTTCCAACTCGTCTTTTAACAGTAATGGATAATTGGTTTAAAAACCAAGAGTACCGTTCAGAATTATACGCAATAGCTTATAGAGAAACGATGCAGATGTGGCGTGAAGGTTGGTTAAAACAAAGTGATATGGCAGCTTATATGGCTGATCGTGTTGTTAATCCAACTAAAGCAATACAAGAAGCAGCTTATGATGCTGCACATTATGTAACGTATCAAAACAAATTAAGTAAGCAATCTGGAAACAAATTAGCAGAATTTGGAAACCTTTTACAAAAAGGTAAATCTAAATCTGGGTTTATGTCTTGGTTGGCAAATTATTATTTACCATTCATACAAACACCAACAAATATTGCTTCTTTTGCTGCAGAGCGAACTCCAATGTTAGCAAGTCTAGCTTCAAGATACCAAGCAGAAATTGCTGCTGGTGGGGCAAGAGCGCAAATGGCTAAAACAAGATTGCAGTTGGGTTATATGTTTTATACTTCAATGGCTACAGCTGGATATTTTACTGGAGCTATAGGTGGAAGTGATATTCAAATTCCAGGAAAAACAACTGGCGGTAAAAGAGAGTTAATGAAAGGATTTGGTTATCAACCAAATGCAATCAGAGTACCGATTGGCGAAGATAAGTATGCTCAATTTAATTTAACAGGTCTTGATCCTGTTAGTTTTATGATGTCCATGGCTGGTAATAGTGGTCAAGCTATAAATTTAGCTTTGCAGTCAGGAGCTGATCCTGAAGCATTAGCTGACGCTGCAATGCTTATGTCTTACGGTTTCGGAGAAATATTATCCAACGGAACTTATATGCAAGGTGTTGGAAATTTACAAAGAGATTTAACTAACATAACAAAAGTTATAGCTGGTGATAGATCTTCTAATAAAGCTTTACAACAATGGTGGAATAGATTTTCTGCATCCTTTGTTCCAGGATTTGCTAAATCTATCGGAAAAAATTTACCTACTATTAATGAAGAAGGTAAAATAGCTTATTTTAATGATGACTTACAAAAACAAGCTGTTGAGTGGAACGAGTTTTTATTAAGAAACATTAACGAAAAGAATTTAGAATACGATTACAATATATTTGGTGAACGAATAGAAAAATTTGGTTTTTATTCAACAATACAAAAAACTGATGTATCAAAGGCAGTCGAAGAAGTAATGCCTAACATACGACCTATTAAAGATAATATTCAATATACTTATGCAAAAGGAATGAGTGTTCAAATACCTTTAGATAGCGAACAGTTAAGATTTTATAAAAAAAATGCTGGTATAAATTTTATGGATCTTATGAGAAATAGAGTTTTTAAAAATCCTTTATGGCAACCAGACACAGAAGAAATTGTAAAACAAAAATTAATAACAACAGCTTTAAGTGATGCAAGATCTTTGGCTAAAGATCAATTACTTAATCCTGAAAATGGATTTCTTGAAGATTTACAATCAAAAGGCGATGAACTTAAAATTAAAAAAATACTAAAAGAACAAGGAGGAAAACCAATTATCAACGATAACTTTGGAATATTAAATAATGACAATATCAACAACAACAATCAAGAATAGTTACTCAGGTAACGGTTCTACTACAGCATTTTCTTACACTTTTAAACTTTCAGATGAAGATGAAATACAAGTTATAGAAAGATCTTCTACTGGAACTGAAACGGTAAAAACTAAAACAACACATTATAGTGTTTCAGGTGTAGGAAACGCATCTGGTGGAACAGTTACGATGGGTTCTGCTCCAGCTTCTGGTGTTACTTTAATTTTAAGAAGAGCAACAGCACAAACGCAA
>CACIPU010000008.1 GCA_902588625.1 uncultured Pelagibacteraceae bacterium
AGTAATAAAGGTAATAAATAAAAAGCAATTATTGTTAACGCATAACCCAAGTGATATAGATAAACTTGATTACCTATTCCTCTAGCAAAAGCATCTCTGGGAGGCATCAATCCGCCCCATATTGATATTAAATAAACAAATGGTAATGAAAAAATAAAATAACTAAATAGAGAAAAAGATTTTAATTTTAAATTTTTATTAGAGAAAATAATTTGTACAAAACAAATTAATGGAATAATTGTAAGTTTTTGATCAAAATAAAGGCAAGCTGAGCTAAAAAAGGTGGTTAGTAATAAAAAATAATAATCTTTTAACAAATTATTTTTATTATTTAAAAATTTAGTCAAAAACAAAAATGAAAGCAATAGTGCTACTAAAGCGTAATTTTCCTCTAATGCCCAATATGAGCTAGTCCTAAAATAGGGGCTTAAAAAAATAATACTCGAAATTAAAAGTAAAAGTAAACTTTCTTCCTTTTTAAATTTTTCTTTTAAACAAAAGAAAAATAAGAATATTTTGATCCCATAATTATTTTAATGGCATTTACTTTTTTAAATTCAAAATTTCTTTTAAGTTATAGGAGTTCAATTTTTTTATTTTTCTATTTATCAATTCTGTTAATTTTTTCTAATATTTATTATTATAATTTATCAAATGTTTAAATATTACGAAACTTTAAAATAAAAATTCCAAGTAACATTTTTATTGGATCCAAAAAAATATTTAAACTACTATTATTTTTATGAGTCCATTTTACTGGCAATTCTTTTATTTTGATATTCCTTGATTTAAGAAATAAGACTATTTCTAAATCATGATCAAAACCAAAAGTTTTTAGTTTTGAAAATAGTAACTTTGCAATATTTTTTTTATACAATTTATATCCACATTGCGTATCTTTAATTTTTATTTTTAAAACATTTAAAACAAAAAATCTCATTATATTTCCCATGATATCCCTTAATAATTTTTTCTTTACAATTGATTTTTTGTGACCCCTAGATCCAAAATAAACAAAATATTCTTTAATTAATAATTTTTTCTTTAGCCAATTTGATAGTTGAAAAAGGGAAACCGACATATCGATATCGGTTGTTAAAATCCAATCGTAATTTGCATTTTTTACACCAAATTTTAACGCAGCACCCTTTCCCATATTTTTTTTTAACTTTACAAATCTTATTTTTATATTTTTTTTCTTTTTAAAAGTTTTAATAAATTGTTTAATTAAATTGCAAGAATTGTCTTTACTTCCATCATCCACAAAAATTATTTCAATTTTAAATTTTTTTTTCTTTTTAAGGAAACTTTTAATATGACTAAAACTTGATTTTAATCTTAATTCTTCATTATAAACAGGAAATATTATTGATAAAGATTTAATCATAATATAAATTATTAAAATAATTTCGTATGATAAACTTTTTATTAAAAAATCCAAGCCTTTATAGATTTTATCAAAAAACTGTAAGAAGAAAATATGATGAATATGATTTTATTAAATTTATTTTTAAAAAAAAAATTTTTAAAAACGTTAGAGTTTTAGATATTTGTTGTGGAGACAGCTATATACTAGAATATATTCACGAATATATAGACGATTATTTAGGTGTAGATAATAATGATAAATATTTATCTCAATGTAAAAATAGATGGAAAAAATTTAACTTTCAGCATTTAAATTTAAATGATAAATCAAATATAGATTATTTCCTAAAATTTAGACCAAATTTTATTTTTATAAATGGAGCAATACATCATCTTGATGACAAAACAGTACAATCAATTAACGCTTTCATTAAAAATCACTTCTCAGATTGTTATTTTTTATCTATTGATCCAATCAAGAATAAAAATAAGTTAATTAATACTATTATGCTTAAATTAGATAGAGGAAAGTTTATACGTAACAAATTTCAATATGCTGAATTAATGGATTCGTTCAAATCTTTTATAATTGATGATTTTTACAAAATGAATTTTAAAAATATTTTTCATTATAAGAATTTTAATCTTGAAGAACTTTATAATAATTGGAAAAAAGAAACTCTCTAAAAAAAATTTATATAATGTTCAATAACTTAAATACTACATCGGTGGAAATAGTTTTACCAAATTATAACTCAGCACCTTACTTGGAGGAAACTATTAATTCAATATTAAATCAAACTTATACAAATTGGAAATTAACTATCACCGACGCATACTCAAATTTAGAAACAAAAAAAATTTTAAAAAAATATGCCGATCATCCAAAAATAAATATAATATGGTTAAAAAAAAATAAAAAAGCAGGATTTTGCCGCAATCTGATAATTAGAAATTCCAAAGCAGAATATCTTGCGTTTATCGACTCAGATGATATTTGGGAAAAAAATAAACTTTTTAAGCAAATGAATTTTATGATTAAAAATAAATATTATTTTACGTATACTAATTATCAACCATTTCAAGACAGTCAAAAAGAAAATCAATATAAAGAAATTTGTCCAGAAGAAATTTTTACTTACAATAAATTTATTAAAAATACTTCTATTGCAACAAGTACAATGATTGTTAAAAATTCTCTTGTCCGAGATATTAAGTTTAGCAATACAAAAATTTGTGAAGATTATTATTTTAAATGCCAAATCTTGCAAAAAATCAAATATGCTTATTGTTTAAAAGAAAATTTAATGAAGTATAGAATTAGAAAAAATTCACTTCAAAGTAATAAAATAAGAAATATTTATTGGATTTGGTATATAAATAAAAAATATAACAAAATGATTCTTTACAAAAATTTAATATCAATAATTGGAATTTCATTTAACTCAATAAAAAAGTATGGATTTAAATAATTTAATTTTATTTTTTTTTATAATTATTTTTAGTTTATTTTTTTACAAATATTCAATTTCTTTTTTAAAAAAATATAATTTAAAAATACTTGTTGATGATGAGTTTAAAAAACCTCAATCTTTCCACGAGCTTCCCATATCTACTATTGGTGGACTTGGTGTATATTTATCTTTTTTAATCATATTTATATTTTTTTTTTTTACAAAAGAGATAGTTTATTTTGAATATTTATCTTTTTGTACATTATTTTTTATTTTGGGTTTATCAGATGACTTAAAACTAAACTTGCCCCCAAAGTTTAGATTAATTTTAATGATTGTATTTTTAATTACTTTAGTAATTTTCAATAATTTTTACATAGTGAATACTGGCATAGAATTTATCAATAGGTTTTTAGAGATAGATATTTTTGCTCTATTTTTTATTTGTTTATGTTTTTTATTTATTATTAACGGAAGTAATTTGATTGATGGCTACAACGGATTACTTGGAATTCATACCTTAATTGTTTTAATAAATTTATTTTTTGTTAATTACGCAAGTGAAAATTATAATTTAGCTTTACTAATGTTTTCTATGATTTTAATAGTAACAATTTTTATTAAATATAATTTTCCAAAAGCAAAAATTTTTCTTGGAGATGGAGGTTCTTATTTTTTAGGATCTTTTTTAGCTATATCAGTAATACAAACAAGTATATCTAATCCTATTATTTCTCCGTTTTATTTTTGTATTTTGATGTTTTACTTATTTTTTGAAGTTTTTTTTTCATTCATAAGAAAAATTATTTTTGCAAAACAATCTCCACTTTTTCCAGATAATAAGCATTTGCATATGTTAATTTATAAACTTTTACTTAAAAAAAATAATGATAAATTGAAAAGTAATTATTTAGTTTCTATAATATTAAATTCAGTATATTTGATTATGTTAATTCCAGCAATTATTATGAGAGAAAATGGATTTTTTTGCAAATATTATTCCTTATTACTGTTTGCTACTTACCTTTTTTCTTACAAGAAAATTTATGATAAAGTTAAATAAAAGATTTTAAAAAAATATAAAAAGATTCTCATGAAAATAATTTTAATTATGGGTTTGCCTGGCTCTGGCAAAACTACTTTAGCCACAAAGCTAGCACCTTTGATAAATGCAAAGAGAATTAATGCAGATGAAGTTAGAAAAGCTGCAAATGATTGGGATTTTTCTGAAGAGGGAAGAAAAAGACAAGCCAAAAGAATGGCAGATCTTGCAAAAATAGAGAAGCAAAAAGGGAATTATGTGATAGCTGATTTTATTTGCCCGACTCAAGAAGCAAGAAATTTATTTCCCGCAGACTATGTTGTGTGGGTAGATACAATAATAAAAGGTAGATTTGATGACACAAATGAAATGTTTGAAAAACCTGAAAAATTTGATTGCCACGTTACAACCCAAAATGCTAAACAATGGGCAGCTCATATTGCGGAGAGAATAAAATAATGACATATGAATGGAATAATAAAAAACCAACAGCGCAGATGTTGGGTAGATGGCAACCTTTTCATGATGGTCATTATGCACTTTTTGAAGAAATTATAAAAAAAACAGGACAAGTGTGTATACAAGTTAGAGATGTTAAGGGTGTCGACGACAATCCTTTCGATTTTGAATTTGTTAAATCTAAAATTACAGAGAGATTAGAACCAAAGTATAAAAATAGATTTAAAGTTGTTTTAGTTCCAAATATAACAAACATTTGTTATGGAAGAGGTGTTGGATACAAAATAGAAGAAATTGTTTTAAGTGAAGAAATCCAAAAGATTTCAGCAACAAAAATTCGAAAAGAATTGAGAGAAAAAGGCAAGCTAAAGTAAGATGAATGTTCTATAAAAATTTAATAATAATAAATAATGAAAAAATTTTTACAGAAAACAATAATTTCTATTGTGATAATCTAGACTTAAAAATTTTACCAGAAGAGCTTAATAAATATCATGAAGTTAAATATATTGTAAGATTTTCTTCTCAAAAAAAAGATCAAAAAATAAATATAAAAAATGTAAATCCTTCTCCTAATATTTTTAAATTTATCTACTCTATTTATAAAACTTTTAAAACTACAAATGCAACTTATTTAATAATAAGCATAACTCCTTATACTTTTTTTTCTTTTTTACTTTTATTTCTTTTCAAAAAAAGAACCTTTACCTATTTATTTAGCAGTGGACACGAAGAATATGAACACATACTAGGAAAGTGGTCGGTTTGGATTTATGATTTAATGTATAAAATAGTAACTTCCAATTCTAAAGTTATTGTTTGCCACGAGAGGTTATACAGCAAAGATAAATCGCATCTTGTTTATATATCTAGACTCGATGATATGTGGTTGTTAAATCAAAAAAAAGCACAATTAGACAAAGTAAGATTTTTATATGTAGGCAGAATGAGCCCTGAGAAAGGTATTTTTGATTTTATAAATATGTTCAATAAAATGAATATTGAAAAAAAATTTTCTATCGTTGGCAATCCAGAACAGCACGAAATTAATAATAAAAATATTAAGTTTTATGGCTATATTGCTGATCCACATTTATTAATTGATATTTATGATAAGCACAATATAACTATATTACCTTCTTTCACTGAGGCAACTCCATATGTTGTTGATGAGTCTCTATCTCGCAAAAGACCTGTTATTATTTTTGATGATATTAAATACATCGTTAGAAACAAGATAGGAATTTTTGTTACACAAAGAGATTTAAACTCTTTTTTGAAAACTTCGAAATATATTATGGATAATTATAATGAAATACAAAAAAAAATGGAAAAAAATGTACTACCAACTAAAAAGAGTATGATAAAACAAATTTCTGACATTATTAAACTTGAAGATTCCTAAAATATGAAAATTTTAGAAAAAATTTTATAAATTTTATGAAAAAAGAAAAATACTTAATTACAGGTTGCGCTGGATTTATTGGATCAAATTTAGTAAAAAAAATTTATAAAAAATATGAACTAATTTTAGTAGATGATCTTTCTGAAGGGTCGTTACTAAATCTTCCTAAAATTTTAAGAAAAAAACTAATTAAAAAAAAAATTCAAGATTTAGAAAATTTAAAAACAACTAAATTAAATGGTATTTTTCACCTGGCTGCGCAAGGCTCAGTACCTTTCTCTTTAATAAATTATTATAAAAGTAGTCAAAATAATATCGCAAGCTCACTTAGGGTATTTGAAATTTCTAAAAAATTTTCTGCACCAGTTGTTTATGCATCTTCATCTGCTATCTATGGAAACCTACCTTTAGGAGATGATAAAAAAGAAAAATATTCTATATTGTCTCCATATGCTCAAGATAAATTATCTGTTGAACACTATGCAAAGATGTCTTTTGAAGTTTTTAAAACACCTTCCATTGGACTAAGATTCTATAATGTGTATGGACCCGGTCAAAAATCTAACAGCACATACTCAGCAGTTATTCCAATATTTATTCATAATATGTTAAAAAAATTACCAATAATTATAAATGGAGGCTTCCAAACAAGGGACTTCATTTACGTCAATGACATTATTGACATAATGCTTATGTCAATGAAAAAAGTAAAAAAAAGAAAAAATTTTGAAACTTTTAATGTATGTACAGGCAAATCAGTAAATATAGATTTTTTATTTAAATTAATTAAAAAAATTATCAAAGCAAATCCAAAAATAATTAGACGTAAGCTTGATAAATTTGATCCAAAAAAATCATTAGGTACTTATGAAAAATCTTTTAAAAGTCTAAATTTAAAAAAATATAATTTTACCAAATTAGAAGATGGTCTAATTAAAACTGTTAATTATATTAAAGAAAGAAATTGATTTAAGCTTATGAAAACTTTTGATTGGATTATCATAGGCGGAGGTGTAGCAGGAATTTCTTTATCAGAAATATTAGTAAGAGAAGGACATACTGTAGCACTAGTAGAAAAAGAAAAAAAATTAGCTTCCAAAACTACTAAAGAATTTCATGAATGGGTTCACACAGGTTCTTTATATACACTTGTAAAAGATGAAATGAAAACACTTAAATATATTTTGGGATCTTTAGATGACCTTTTAGAGTTTTATTCTTCTTATACGAATATGAATCTAAAACCTACCGAAAGTGGTTTGGAAATTTTAAATCAGAACGGAGGTTGGTTTAATCAAAAGTATATTCATTTTAAATATAGATTAAAAAATAGGAAATTAATACTTCCATGGCTATATGCAGTAGCAAGATCAGTAGCCTTAATAGGAGGTATTAAAGAACATGATTGGCTGCGTAGAAGAGCTGGGATATTAGAAAGTGTTACAGCTAAATATTACCTACCTATTATGAAAAATTTGTTGAAAATTTTATTAAGTAAAAAAAAATTTTTAAAAACGCAGACTACAGATTTTACACTAAATTCTAGACTGTTATTAAGAGATATGATTACAACATCTATAAATGGGGGTCTAGAAATTTTTACTAATAATGAACTTTTAGAAATAAAAAATTTTGATAATTACTTAGTGGCAAACTGTTCTAATAAAAATTTAACAGCAAAAAACATGGTTATTTGTTCAGGTGGAGAGATAGAAAAGTTTAGTGATTTGAAAATTACTAAGTCTTACGCACCAATAGCTGTAGTTAAAAATATAAAAGAAAATACCGAATCGTTTGTTGAGTTAGATTATTTTAAAAATAATTGTATTAATATTATTACCAAAGGAAAAAAGTATGGTTTAATTGGAGGAATAAGTTTAAAAGAAAAGGATAAAGTTAAAAAATACTTTGATTTTATGATAGAAGAACACAAAAAACATAATACAGATATTCAAGTGCTTGAAAAGTATGTAGGGATAAAGAATGAAATATCTGAAAAAAGAGAAAATCGAAATTATCTATTTCATATAAATCCATCAAAAAAATATAAAAATGTTTGGTCAGTCATTCCTGGAAAATTTACATTGGCATTTAGTATGGCACCTGAATTTTACAGAGTAGTTTATAATAAAAATCCCAGAAAATTTTTTAAAACTTTTGAGGATAAGGGTGATTTTTCACACTTCATCGATGATACTATTTGGGAAGAAATTCAAAAAAAGGCACAAAATGGGAGCAATTAAATTACCAGAAAAATCTGTTGATTTTTTCAAAGATAATCAAAATCAAATATTTGAAAGCGGCAACCTTGCAGAAGGACCGTGGAACGATAAATTATCAGAAAAAATAAAATCAATTTGTAACGTTAAAGAAGCAATCTGTGTTAATTCAAATGGAAGTGGATTAGTAGCATTACTACTTATTTATAAAGAGTATTACGGTAGAACGAGTATAATGATTCAATCTAATACTATGTATGGAGTTAAAACAATTACTAAAACAGCTGGTTACAATTTAGTAGATTTAATTGACTGCCAGATAGAAACATTAATGCCCTCTTATGAGGATCTAAAAAAAACGGTAGATAATTATAAAGGAGAATTAAACAAATTAGTTATTATGTTAAGTGATATTGGGGGTATTATAAATCCAGATATTGTAAAAATAGCAAGATACTGTAAAGAAAAAAATATTATTTTGCTTGAAGATGCCGCACATAGTTTCGGATCAACTTTAAATAATAAATTTTCTGGCACATTTGGAAACGCTGGTGTTTATTCGTATTATTCAACAAAAGCAATTTTTGCAGGGGAAGGTGGAATTGTTGTAACCAATGATAAAAAAATTGGAAATCTAATGAAAGATTTTATTGCCTATGACCGCTTCAAACAAAAAATGGAAATTGGATGTAATATAAGACTTCCTGAATTACAAGCTTTAATGGTTTATTCAGTTGTAAAAGAATATAAAGAAATAATCAAAGATAAGTTACAAACTGCAAAAAAATATGAAGAAGCATGTAAAAAATTTAATATAGAATATATTAATCAAAATGGGAAATTTGGTAACGGCAATTTTTACAAATTTGTAATAATTTCTAAAAATAAAAATATTACTGAATTTCTTCCTACTATAAAAACGACTACCTCAAAAGTTTATGATTATGCGCTTGGTAATAGTAAAGCAATACCAAATAAACATTTATGCTTACCTATATGGTTCAAGCTTGAAGAATCTATATCTGATAAAGTTGTAAAAGAAATTAAAGGATCTACCTAAAAAATGTTATAAAATTGGGTGTGTAGTTCAGTGGTAGAACGCTACGTTGACATCGTAGAGGTCATAAGTTCAATTCTTATCACACCCACCAAATCTACAAACCAGTCCGTAAGATATGTCTAATTTTTTCAACTCCAACAATATCAGCTATTGGTTTTCTATTTTTAATAACATGACCACGTAATGATCTTTTTATAGAACTTCTCTCATTATCAATTTTATGATTTAGCCTTTGAACTTTTTTGGATGTCATAAAAATACTATTAGCTCTATTCGACGAAAACATTTTTTGAATGAGATATTCAAAATACAGCAATGATTTGACAACGGGATAAGCGATTGATCTCGGTATTGAATCGAAAATTTTATTTCCAACACAAAATTTATCTATTAGATATGTAATTTTTGTAAATTTTAAAGCTCTATATTTAAGTGAATGTCTAGGGTTTTTTGTCAAATGACCTTTATGGACATTTACATATCTTTTAGTTAACTCATTATTTACATTATTTATTTTTCTAAAAGTTCGTGAAGCTTCAAATCTTAAAAGATAGTCCCAAAAAAGAACTTCACTAATTGGAGCACCGCTAAGATTTATATAATAACGTTTAAAAGTTCCTGCATCTGAAACGCGTGTCAAATAATCAATTACATCCTGGTCGCCTTTTCCTATTACACCTACTTGTTCACCATATTCCCAAAGAGGTGTTCCTGGTAAAGGAAGAGCCCACATAATATCAAATGCTAGATGCTGAGGATGAACACCAAGCTTTCCTGCAATAGTTCCAATAAATTCTCCTGTTTGTTTTACAGTTTCTTCATCTTCTCCTGGCATACCTACCATTACAGCCATGGGAGCATGTATTCCAATTTCAATACAAGAACTTAGCGCGTTATATACATCTTTAATAGAAAATACTTTTTCCATCATATCTAAAATTTTTTGGCTACCTGACTCGACTCCATATTTAAGAGCTGAACATCCTCTTTCCTTATAATATTTTAAATCATCTCTATTGGTGCTTGTACAACGAATACCAGCAGCAAACCAAAGTAAATTGTGTTTATGTAATATGTCAGCTACTTGATAAGCATGTTTTTTATTAGATCCAAAATTCTCATCTAAAATTTGTATATAACCAACATCATAATTTTTTTTAAGGAATTTTAGATGATTTTCTAAATGTTCAAGAGGCTGGACCCTAAATCCTTTGGTAGATCTTTGACAGAATGTACATCTGGCTACACACCCTTTAGAAGAAAAGATTTGTCCAATGTTTTTTCCACGATTTTTATCTTTAGCGCGATCATCAAATCCAAACCAATGAGTTTCTGAAGCTACTTTTAAATAGTTATTAAATTCTTCTGGGCGATCTTTTAATCCACTTTTTAATAGATTATAATCTGGATAAACTTGATCTTCAGCTGGGATTGCTTGGGCGAAACCATTTAAATTAATTTTTTTATCTTTATCCAAAAATGCCACACCTCTGACTTCCTCTAATTTCATTTTTGACTGAAAATTATTTCTATCGGGATTTTCCATAATATGATTAAGTATTTTAATCCAGGCTATTTCTCCATCTCCAACAACAGATAAGTCAATATTTGTACTTTTTAAAACTGCTTCTGAGCAAGCTGATAAATTTCCTCCCATTACTATCCAGCAATTTGGTAGCTCTTTTCTTATGATAGAGGAGATTCTTTTAACTTGAGAATAAGAAGTCGAAACAACAGCACTCAATCCAACTACATCAGGTTTGTATGAAGCAAAATATTCTTTAACTTCTTCATCCGATGGATAAAGCATGTCAATATCATAAAAATCATAGGATGATTTTGGAAAACCAGCTTTTTTCATAGCATCAACCAGACTAACAATAGCAACTTTTGGCATTATACCTAAAGAACCTTCTGATCTTTTTCTATCTAGACGCACACCCCAACCTTCAACTGGAACTGAACATAGGGATATTTTTATATTTTCTTTATCCATAACTTTTAAAAGCACTTTTTAGAATTTATTTAATTATAGCGTTCATTTATTGAACAGTAAAGGCTAATATCATCTTCCATTAATTATTGGTAAGCATTATCTGGGGATTTTTACCTATTTACAAAAAACTTTAATGAATATATACCCTTATTGCCGGTGATTATTGCGAAGGGGCCATACCCGATCCCATTCCGAACTCGGAAGTCAAGACCTTCAGCGCCGATGGTACTTTGTCTTAAGGCATGGAAGAGTAGGACATTGCCGGCATATAGAAATATTATGAAAGTAGTTAGCTCCCTAAAATCACATAAAAAAAGAGATCTTAATTCTAAGTTAGTTAGAAGAAGAGGGCGCATTTATATAATAAATAAAAAAAATCCTAAGTATAAAGTTAGACAAAGATAGCAATAATGAAAAATATTGGATCTGTTAAAGAAGATCTAAATACTGAAAAAAGAATTTCTATAACACCAGAATTAGTAAAGAAATATATTAATTTAGGTTTTGTCATTAATCTAGAAAAAAACTATGCTGAACATTTAAATATAAATGATGAAGATTACAAAAAAAATGGAGCAAATATTTATTCTTCAAAAGAAGAAGTTTTTCATAAATCAGATATCATATTAAAAGTTAACTTTCTTACTGAAACAGAAAGCAACTTAATAAAAAGTAAATCTATTTTTATTGCGCAATTTGATACTAATCTAAATAAAAATATAACTAGCAAAGCAAGCAAACAAGATATAAATTTTTTTTCTCTTAATTTATTACCAAGAATAACAAGAGCTCAATCTATGGATGTTCTTTCATCACAAGCCAATTTAGCTGGTTATAAAGCAGTTTTAGAATCCTTTTCAAAATTTGAAAAAGTAATACCTATGATGATGACAGCAGCAGGAACTATTCCAGCTACAAAAGTTTTAGTTATTGGTGCGGGTGTGGCTGGGCTACAGGCAATAGCAACTGCAAAAAGAATGGGAGCAATTGTTTTTGCAACTGATGTGAGAACGGCATCCAAAGAACAAGTCGAGAGCCTTGGTGGAAAATTCCTAATGGTCGAAGGCCATGAAAATTTAGAAACGGAAGGTGGATATGCCAAGGAAACCTCAGAAGATTTTAAAAAGAAACAAGAAGATCTTTTAAGCGATACTTTAAAAAAAATTGATATTGTAATATGTACCGCTTTGATTCCAGGTAAAAAAGCTCCATTAATTATTAAAGAAAAAATGATAGATAATATGCAACGAGGATCATTAATTTATGATTTGGCAGCTATTCAAGGTGGGAACTCAGCTCTTACAGAAATAGATAAGATTGTAGACAGAAATGGTGTTAAAATAATAGGGGACAGAAATATTCTTAATAAACTACCTATTTCTGCGTCAAACTTATATGCAAAAAATTTATTCAATTTTGTTTTAAATCTTTATGATAAAGAAAATAAAAAAATTAATATTAATTTAGAGGATGAGATAATTAAAAAAACACTAATCAAATAAAATTATGGAAATTGATCCCTTTATATTTAGACTAAGTATATTTATTTTATCAATCTTTATAGGTTACTATGTTGTTTGGAGTGTAACGCCATCGCTTCATACTCCATTAATGTCTGTAACTAATGCAATTTCATCAGTAATTATAGTTGGAGCAATAATTGCTGCATTAGCAGGAAATTCTGAAAATATTTTTGATACTGCAAACATATTTGGTTTTTTGGCAATAATTTTGGCAGCAATAAATATTTTTGGGGGATTCTTAGTAACTCAAAGAATGCTTGCAATGTATAAAAAAAAGAAGAAAGGCAAATAAATATGTCGGCGAATTTATTAGCAATTTTTTATCTAATTTCAGGAGTTTTATTTATTTTAGCTCTGAGAGGACTTTCATCTCCCGAAACATCAAGAAAAGGAAACTTGTTTGGAATTATAGGTATGTTAATTGCTATTGGAGTTACATTTTTATCTATAGGAAATTTTTCAACAGGATTTTTATATCTTTTGGTGTTCTTATTAATTGGTGGATCCATAGGAGCATTTATTGCATTTAAAATACCAATGACAGCAATGCCTGAACTAGTTGCAGGATTTCATAGTTTAGTTGGTTTAGCAGCAGTATTTGTTGCCATATCAGCTTTTTTAAATCCAGAAGTCTTTAATTTAGGTTCGTCAGGAAATATCAAAATAGCAAGTTTAATTGAAATGTCTTTAGGTGCCTCAATAGGAGCAATTACATTTACGGGATCAATAATTGCTTTTTTAAAACTCAGAGGAATTATGTCGGGCAATCCAATAACTTTTATAGGACAACATTACCTTAATTTGTTATTAGGTTTATCAATAGCAGCATTAATTTTTTATCTTTGCAAAACACAATTAGAAAGTCTTTTTTGGTTACTAATTGCAATATCTTTTTTATTAGGAGTTTTATTAATTATACCAATCGGAGGTGCGGACATGCCTGTTGTAATTTCAATGCTAAATTCATATTCAGGTTGGGCTGCAGCAGGAATAGGGTTCACATTGGAAAATACTGCTTTAATAATTACAGGAGCATTAGTTGGATCTTCTGGGGCAATTTTATCTTATATAATGTGTAAAGGTATGAACCGTTCTTTCTTTAGTGTAATTTTAGGAGGCTTTGGTGGAACAGATCAATCTTCATCTGCAAAAGGTAAAGAACAAAAACCCGTTAAAAGTGGAAATGCGGAAGATGCAGCTTTTTTAATGAAAAATGCATCAACAGTTATCATCGTTCCGGGATATGGTATGGCAGTAGCACAAGCTCAGCATGCTTTAAGAGAAATGGTAGATACCTTAAAGAAAAATGGTATTAAAGTTACGTATGCCATCCATCCAGTTGCAGGAAGAATGCCAGGACATATGAATGTTTTGCTCGCGGAAGCAAATGTACCGTATGATGAAGTTTTTGAATTAGATGAAATAAATAACGATTTTGCTAATGCTGATGTAGCATTTGTAATTGGAGCGAATGATGTTACAAATCCTGTAGCAAAAACCGATCCACAAAGTCCAATATATGGAATGCCAGTTTTAGATGTTGAAAAATGTAAATCTATATTATTTGTAAAACGAAGCTTATCACCTGGCTACGCAGGTATTGATAATGAATTATTTTATAGAGATAATACGCTAATGCTTTTTGCAGATGCCAAAAAAATGACAGAAGATATAACTAAAAATCTTTAGGACCTATAAATGAGAGCGAAAATTTTTTGTGATATTGCTGAATTAAATCAAATAAAAAAATTTAATAAAAAGAAAATTGTTAGAGGATTCACTACTAATCCGAGCCTGATGAGAAAGGCAGGGGCCAAGGACTATAAGTCTTATGCAAAACAAATTCTTAAAATTTGCAATAATAAGCCTGTTTCGTTAGAAGTATTTGCTGACGATTATTTGGGCATAAGAAAGCAAGCTTTGCAAATTAGTACTTGGGGAAAAAATGTTTATGTAAAAATACCAATCACTAATTCAAAAGGTATTTTTATGGGAAAAATTATTAAAGAACTTAATAAAAAAAATATTAAATTAAATATAACCGCTGTTTATACAGCTCAACAAACCAAAAAAATTTTAAAAGTAATTAATAAAAATACAAAAGTAATAATTTCTATTTTTGCTGGAAGAGCTGGAGATGTTGGAAAAGATCCTGTCCCAGAATTTAAGAAAAGTATTTCATTATCCAAAAAGTATAAAAATGTTGAAATATTATGGGCAAGTGTAAGAGAACCATATAATTTTACGCAGGCTAATCAATTAGGATGTCATATAGTTACTATTCCTCCTATAATAATTGAAAAAATAGAAAATTTTGGCAAGTCGTTCGATAAACTAACAAAAGAAACAGTAAAAGCTTTTTTAAATGATAGCAAAAAATCAAATTTTAGAATTTAACTTTAATATGCCTTTAATTTTGTGTTAAAACAAATTATGAATTTAATAATAATTTAAATTTTTTTTTGATGTCAAAAATTGCACTTATAACAGGTATTACAGGTCAAGATGGATCATATCTTGCAGAGCTTTTATTATCTAAAGGATATAAGGTACATGGAATAGTAAGAAGAGTAGCTCTCGAAGATGAAACTCATAGACTTTGGAGAATAAGAGGAATTTTAAAAGATATAAATTTACACGCAGGTTCTCTAGAAAGTTATGCAAGTTTATTTAATATAATTTTAAAAATAAAACCTAGCGAAGTATACCATTTAGCAGCACAAAGCTATGTTGGTTATTCTTTTGAAGATGAATTTTCAACCCTTAATATTAATATTAATGGAACTCACTACTTACTTTCTGCAGTAAAAGAATTCGCAGCGAGTAAGGTAAGATTTTATTTTGCCGGATCTTCAGAAATGTTTGGAAAAGTTAAAACAATTCCTCAAAATGAAAAAACAGTTTTTAATCCTAGATCTTCTTATGGTATATCTAAAGTAACGGGTTTTCATTTAGTAAAAAATTATAGAGAAGCTTATAATCTTCATGCATCAAATGGAATATTGTTTAATCATGAATCTCCAAGAAGAGGATTTGAATTTGTAACTAGAAAAATATCGCACGCAGTAGCAAGAATTAAAAAAGGATCAAAAGAAAAATTAAAATTAGGAAATATAAATGCAAAAAGAGATTGGGGACACGCCAAGGATTATGTAGAAGCTATGTGGTCAATGCTTCAAAAAGATACTCCAGATGATTATGTTATTGGAACCGGAAAAGATCATTCAGTAGAAGACTTTGCCAAAAAAGCGTTTTCACATGTTGGTTTAAATTACAAAGATCATGTTGTGATAGACCAAAAACTAATAAGACCAGCTGAAGTAGATACTCTTTTGGCTGATTATTCTAAAGCGAAGAAAAATTTAAATTGGGAACCAAAAATATCTTTTGATGATTTAGTAAAAAATATGGTTGATCACGATTTAGAAAACATTAATAAGATATAATTTATTATTATATAACTAACCAAATATATTAATAATTAAACCAATTAACCCCAAAAGAAAAACGCCTCCAAATATTGCTGCTAATGTTATCGTATATACCAGTTTATCTTTAGGAGTCATTTTATGTTCGTCGCTCATGAATTATTTATTCTTTATACCTTAATTTTTTAATATTAATTTTTTATATAAATTTATAATTAGCAGCAATACATTTAAACGCAACTATAATTATTGATGAACTTGCATTAGTTAAGGGGGCGTTCTGTTGCCCGTGCCTCTAAATTTTATAAAATTATTCATATTATACGCTATTATTCCCTAAAAAAAAGCACAACTTAAAATAGTCTTTCCGTCAGTATTACCTTTGGTAAATTTATGATAAATGATTGAAAAAAGTTTTATAAATAAAATTTATATGATCCAAATTTTAAAAAATTTTATACTCATTTTTTTTCTATATTTTTTAATTATAGGTTCGGCCTATTCAGAAAATATAACAGGAGCCAACACGATAAATAAAGATAATACCACTCAAAAGAAATTCAATGCCGATGACACATCTTTAACAATTACTAATTCCGCAACTTTATCATTAAACGCACAGCAAACCGTACATATCAACGCAAAAGATGATGGAACCTTAACAGTTGAATCCGGTTCCTCAGTTACATCCACAGGTTCAAATGCAGTTCAAGGAAAAGATCAATCAGGTTTAACTATAACTAACTCAGGAACTATTAGTGCTGATGGTTCTAAAGCCATTAATTTGTTAAATGCCGAAAGCTCTACAGTTACAAATAACTCTGGAGGAGTTATTAAAAGTAATACTAATACTATTACTTTTACAGAAAATTCTGGTACCGCCAATATTGCAACAATAAATAACTCCGGAGAGATTTATGCTGAAGCAGCTAGTTCAGGAACCACATCTAATAATGCTATCAGATCTGAGGATGATACAGACAATGTAATTATAATCAATAATTCTGGAGGACATATCCATAATAATAATACCTCAAGCACTGCTTTACAATCAGCAACAGTCTTTGTTTCTTCTGCATCGACTGGAACGTTTACAAATAGTGGTAAAATAGAAAATAAAGGTGGTGTTAACACATTCGCAATTGGAATAGCCGGAAGTGGAGTCACGGTTACTTTAAAAGATAAAGGAAAAGTAATAGGTAAAATTAATGTAGCAGATTCAGGTCACACTATTAAATTACAACACGGAGTTGGTCAGGGTTATTTTTATGAAATAACAGGTAATGGAACTTACAGTTTACAGGATTTAGATGGAAACCCAGTTATCAAAGGTTCAGCAGGATCGATTGGTCAAGGTGCTAATGAAATGATTGATGAGGTACTAGGATATAAATCATTAAGTTTGAGGAAATCAATTACTCGATTTAAACAAAGCGATGAATATTTTAAACAGGGAGAAGGTTGGGGTGAAATAACTACATCATTTTTAAAAAGAGATGGAGAGAATAGTTCTTTAAAACTTGGTAGTGAAACAATAGGAATTGGGGCAAATATTATTCAGCCAATTTCAAAAAATAAAAATATTATTGTATCATTAGAGACTGGCTCACTAAATATTTCTCAAGATCACGATATTGATAAGTTTAGTCTCTTAACAGGAATATACTTTGACAAAATTGAAATTAGTGAAAATATAAATTCAGAACTATATCTATTAGGGGGAGCTGGCTATAATAAAAGTGACAGAAAAATTTTAACCAATACAACAACAAGTGGAGAGTTAAACATTACAGATTCATATGAAAATTATGAGTTTTTAATCGGAAATAAGATAAACCTCAATAGTTTATTTCCAGATGTAAGTTTAAACTTTGGCTACTCACACACGCCATCACATGAAGAAAGTAAATATTTTAAATGGGAAGAGAAAGATATTTATAATGGTTCCATAGCCTTAAGTGATGAGTATGAAATAATAAAAAATAAAAAAACAAATTTTTATTTATCGTGGATAGCCGACGCTAGATCTGTAATAGATGACAATGTACAAATTTTTTATGCAAATGGAACCAAGGGATCTTACTATCAGAATAATGATTTAAAAAAGGAACTAAGCTTATCTACTAGTTTAAATTATGAGTATAAATTTTCAAAAAATAACACTTTTTCAATGGCACTAGATGGACTTCAAACAAGTCAAGACACAAGCGGAATTCAAGCAAATTTGGTTTATAAATATAAATTTTAAGGGGCGTTCTGTTGCCCGGTGCCCCAGACCGCGCTTTCTTAAATTAATTAAGCAGCGAGAGCAAATTTATCATTTGCAATTATAATTAGCCCGTTACGTCGGAACAATCTCGAACGAAAGAACAGCCTTTAGACACTCGTCGATTCTAGTTCACCCCCATAAGTTGTAAATGGTGGAGGTGGGCGGTACTGCCCCGCCGTCCGCAATGTTTATTACGAAATTCGTTTATCGTCATAGTTGGAAAACCAACACTAATAATATAAAACTTTATTCTAAAGATTCAATTTATAAATTAAATGACACTAACAAAAGAGCAAAAAAAAGAAATAATTGAGCAACAATCTCAAAAAAATACTACAAAACGTGTAACTTCTCCTGAACTAGAGAAAGTTTTATACGAAGCTATTCCAGTGCTAGACCATGGCTTTGTAAGAGTGGTTGACTATATGGGTGATGATAGTTCAATAGTTCAATCAGCTAGGGTCTCTTATGGAAAAGGTACAAAAAAAGTATCAACAGATAGTGGTTTAATTAAATATTTAATGAGGCATAGACATAGTACTCCATTTGAAATGTGTGAAATAAAATATCATGTAAAGCTACCAATATTTATAGCTAGGCAATGGATTAGACATAGAACAGCAAATGTAAATGAATACTCAGCAAGATATTCTATATTAGACAAAGAATTTTATATGCCAACAAAAGATCATCTAGCTGCACAATCAACTAGTAATAGGCAGGGTAGAGGAGATTTAATTAATGGCAAGCAAGCAGATGAAATTTTAAATATTTTAAAAAAAGATGCTGAGCAAACTTATGATAATTATGAATTAATGCTTAATGAAAGATTCGATGGAACGATTATAAATGAAAGTAATAAAGGGTTAGCTAGAGAACTGGCTAGAATGAATCTTACTTTAAATACTTACACGCAGTGGTATTGGAAAACTGACTTGCTGAATCTTTTAAATTTTTTATCACTTCGTGCAGATAGTCATGCTCAATATGAAATAAGAGCTTATGCGGATGTTATGATTGATACTCTAAAAAAATGGGTACCAATAACTTTTGACGCTTTTATGGATTACAGAGTAGGTAGTTTAGAATTATCTGCTAAAGGTAAGTCTGTAATTCAAAAAATGATTAAAGGTGAAAAGTGTGATTTTGATTCTTCCTCTCTTTCAAAACGAGAGTGGAATGAATTAATGGAATCATTCGGTTTTAAAGAAAAGATACTTTAACTTTCGTAGCCATTTCCTTAAATATTTCTGAAATTTTATGATTTGGATTTTCTTCAACTAAAGGTTTACCTGCGTCAGCAGCAACTCTCAAATCAATATTAATTGGAATTTTACCGAGAAATTCTTTTTTATAATCTTTTGCAACTTTTTCTACTCCATCTTTGCCAAAAATATTATACTTTTTTCCTTCATCAGTTTCAAAAAAACTCATGTTATCTACAAGTCCAAGTATAGGAACTTTTAATTTGTCAAACATATTAATTCCCCTTTTAACGTCTAATAAAGCAATTTCTTGTGGAGTAGAAACAATAATTGCTCCATCAACTTTAATTTCTTGTGCAAACGTTAATTGTGTGTCTCCGGTCCCGGGAGGCATATCCACAACAATAAAATCTAAATTATTCCATAATACTTTTTGAGTAAAAGTTTTAATCGCACTCGTAACCATTGGCCCTCTCCAAATCATAGGTGTATCTTTATCAACCAAAAAACCTATAGACATACATTGAATTCCATACTGTGTTATTGGAATCATACTCTTTCCGTCTTCGCTTTTAGGCTTTTCACTTATTGACATCATTTTTGGAAGAGAAGGTCCATAAATATCAGCGTCAAGAATTCCTACTTTTAGTCCAATATTTTTTAAAGCTAGGGCAAAATTCATAGCAAAAGTAGATTTTCCCACGCCTCCTTTTGCACTAGATATTGCGATAGTAAATTTTGTCCCAATTATTGGATTTTTTGTAAAACTCTTTGGAGTTGTGCTTTTTTTAAAGCTATCACTTAAACCTGTAGTCTTTTTGTCCATATTAGCTATCTTAACTTGTTTTTAATAATAAAATCACTATATAAAGTGTCATGGCAAACGGAAATGATTTTAAAGGTGGAAGTCCTTGGGGAGCTCCCCCAGGTGGAGGTAATGGTTCAGGCGGCGGCAGACAAAGGCCCCCTAATATCGATGAAGTTGTAGAAAAAATCCAAAATTTAATCAATAAATTTGTACCAGGTGGAAAAAATGGTGGAAGTAAACCAATTATTTTTGGACTTGTTTTACTCTTAGTTATTTGGGCTTTTAGTGGACTATATAGAGTACTACCTGACGAACAAGGAGTTGTTTTAAGATTTGGAAAATTTGTTTCAACTACTCAACCTGGTTTGAATTATCATATTCCTTATCCAGTTGAGTCCGTTCTTACACCTAAAGTTACAAAAGTTAACAGAATTGATGTTGGGTTTAGATCTGCAAGTGACTCTGGAAGAACTTCTGGTATTGGTGACGTACCTGAAGAAAGTTTAATGTTAACGGGAGATGAAAATATTGTTAATATAGATTTTTCTGTTTTCTGGGTAATTAAAGATGCAGGAAAATTTTTATTTAAGATTCAAAGCCCTGTAGAAACAGTCAAAGCAGCTGCAGAGACAGCCATGAGACAAGTTATAGCAAAAAGTAGACTTCAACCAATCTTAACAGAAGGAAGATCAAGTATAGAAATTGAAACACAAGATATTATTCAAAGCATTTTAGATGAATATGAATCTGGTATTCAAGTTACACAAGTACAAACTCAAAAGGCAGATCCACCAGACCAAGTTATTGATGCTTTTCGAGATGTTCAAGCGGCCAGAGCTGATATGGAAAGATCAAAAAATGAGGCTGAAGGTTACGCAAATGATGTAATACCTAGGGCTCGTGGGGATGCTGCAAAAATTTTACAAGAAGCTGAAGCTTACAAACAGCAAGTAGTTGCGGCTGCGGAAGGTGAAGCAAGCAGATTTATTGCAATTTATAATGAATATGCAAAAGCAAAAAAAGTAACTCAAGAAAGAATGTATTTAGAGACCATGGAAAAAGTATTAGCAGATATCAATAAAGTAATTATAGATAAAAAATCTGGAGGAGTAGTTCCTTATTTACCTTTACCAGAACTATCTAAAAAGGTGACTAATTAATATGAAAATAAATAAAATTATACTTCCAGTTATAGCTGGTATTGGTTTTTTAGTTTTTTTATCACTGTTTGTGGTTAAGGAAACTAATCAAGCTATTGTATTGCAATTTGGTGATCCTAAGAAAGTAATTGTTGAACCAGGTCTTCAAGTAAAGATACCTTTTATTCAAAATGTTGTCTTCTTAGATCGTAGGATTTTAAATTTGGATGCGCCGCCAATTGAAGTTATTGCTTCTGATCAAAAAAGATTAATCGTTGATGCTTATGCAAGATTTAAGATTGTCGATCCATTAAAATTTTATATTTCTGTAGGGGATGAAAGGGTAGTGAGATCAAGACTTTCTACAATTATAAATTCAAGAATAAGAAGTGTTTTAGGTACACAAAGCTTGGCTACTCTGTTGTCTGAAGATAGAACTAAACAAATGGCAATTATTCAAGATGGTGTTGATACTGAGGCTAAAAGTTTTGGTGTAGATATAATTGATGTAAGAATAAAGAGAGCTGATTTACCACAAGCAAACAGTGAAGCGATATATAAAAGAATGCAAACAGAAAGAGAAAGAGAAGCAAAAGAATTTAGAGCAAAAGGGGCCGAAATGGCAGTTACAATTACATCTACTGCAGATAAAGAAGTTACAGTTCTTTTAGCCAATGCTAAAAAAGAGTCTGAAATTATGAAAGGTGAAGGTGACGGACAAAGAAACAAAATATTTGCAAATGCGTTTGGAAAAGATCCAGAGTTTTTTGCCTTTTATCGAGCAATGCAAGCCTATGAAAAAGCTTTAATAGGTGGAGAAACATCTTTAATACTATCTCCTGATAGCGATTTTTTTAAATTTTTTGGTAAATCAGGAATCATTAAAAAACAATAGTTAATATAATGAAAGAACTCATCATTGCGATAGGTCTTTTGTTATTTATAGAAGGTATGTTATATGCCTTATTTCCATCAAAAATGAAAAATATGTTAAAAATTATTGAAAAATTGCCAATTAGCCAGCTACGAATAAGTGGACTTTTGTTCGCATTTGTCGGCTTTATTATTGTTTGGTATTTTAAAAGGTAAAAATGATAACGAATTACAAAAGATTAATTAATTTTAGTTTAGTTCTAGTTTTACTAATTTTTAATTCTACACAGTCACATAGCAAAAATTCAAATAATTCGTTTGCAGATTTAGCAGAAAAACTTATGCCTTCTGTAGTTAATATATCAAGCACTCAAACTATTAAAACATCTTCAAATCCTTTTCCTTTCCAATTTCCTCCAGGCTCACCGTTTGAGGATATGTTTAAGGAATTTAATAGACCCAGCGAAAGAAAGGCTACAGCTCTTGGTTCTGGTTTTATTATAGATAAAAAAGGAATAGTAGTAACAAATAACCACGTTATTCAAGGGGCTGAAGATATTTTTGTGAGTGTAAACGGTTCTCAAGAATATAAAGCTAAAGTACTAGGAACAGATCCTTATATGGATTTAGCAGTTTTAAAAATAGAATCAGAAAATATATTTAAGCCAGTTAATTTCGGAGATTCTGATAAAGCAAGAGTGGGAGATTGGGTTATTGCAATTGGAAATCCATTTGGGTTTGGAGGTACAGTTACTGCTGGAATAATTTCATCAAGAAATAGAGACATTGGTTTAACTCGATATGATGATTTCATTCAAACAGATGCATCAATTAATCAAGGAAATTCAGGAGGCCCACTTTTTGATTTAAATGGAAGAGTAATTGGAATTAATACTGCAATAATAGCACCAGGTTCATCTGGTTCTATAGGAATAGGTTTTGCAATTCCTGCAAATCCTGCTTCTAAGGTAATAGATCAATTAATTAAATTTGGAGAAACAAAAAGAGGTTGGTTGGGAGTAAGAATTCAAGAAGTTACAAAAGAAATTGCTGATTTAGAAAAGTTAGAAAAACAAGAAGGAGCTTTAGTTGCAAGTGTTTCTGAAAATAGTCCAGCTGATAAAGCAGGTATAAAAGCTGGAGATATTATATTAGAATTTGATAGTAAAAGAGTTGATACAATGAGGACTCTTCCTAAATTAGTCGCAACAACTAAAGTAGGCAAAAAAGTTAATGTTAAGATTTGGAGGAACGGCAAAATAATTTCTAAAAGAGTTTTAATAGGAAGATTAGAGTCTTCTAATGAATTTAAATCAGAAAATAAAAAAGAAACAGAAACAAGTGAATTTGTTGAAATAAAAAGCCTAAACATCTTGGTTAGGGACTTAAACAAAGATGATATTTTAAAACGTAAATTACCAAAAAATACAACAGGAGTAGTTGTAACTAAAATTAATCAAGGGAGTCCATTAATGTTTGTTTCTGAAAATGATATCATAGTTGAAGCTCAAAAGAAAAAAATTTTAAATTCAAAACAATTTTCCAAATTAATTGATGGAGTTTTTAATAAAAAAGAAAAAACGCTTTATTTAGCAATCTATAACTCAAGTAATCAGAGATCGTATATAACTGTAAAATTAAATTAAGTTTTAATTTTAAGTTTCACATGGTGCAAAAGAAAAAAATAATTTTATTGTCAGGACCAACTGCCTCTGGAAAATCAAAATTAGCTATAAAATTAGCTCAACATTATAAAGGTGAGATTGTAAATGCTGATAGCATGCAAATATATAAAGAAATTTCAATATTAACATCAAGACCAAGTTTAAATGATACAGAAATAATAAAACACCATCTATATGGTTTTCATTCTGTAAAAAAAAAATTTTCGACAGGCCTCTGGTTAAACTTAGTTATCGAAAAAATTGAAGAGATATGGAATAAAAACCTCACACCAATTATTGTTGGTGGCACAGGTTTATATTTTAAAGCATTAACTGAAGGATTAGTTAAAATACCAAATATTCCAGATGAAATTATAAAAGATACCAGAAAGTTACATAAAAAATTGGGACAAAAACTTTTTTTTACCAAGCTAATTGAATTAGATCCATTAGCTAAAAAGTTCGTCCTACCAAATGATGCTCAACGATCTATGAGAGTATATGATGTTAAAAAATTTACTAATAGTTCTTTATTTCAATTAATTAAAAAAACCAAATCAAAATTCAATAAAGACTTATTTATAAAATTATTTATTAGCCCTTCCAAAGAATTTTTGCATGAAAAAATTTCCAAAAGAACTGAAGAAATGTTTAGAGATGGCGCGGTCAATGAAGTTAAAAGCTTTTTTAAAATGAGAGTTTATAGAGAGCTCTCTTCAAATAAAATTATAGGAATTCAAGAAATTAAAAGTTACTTACAAGAAAAAAGGTCTTTAAAAGAAACAAAACAAATTATTAATCAAAAAACCAGACAATACGCAAAAAGGCAGTTTACATGGTCTAGAGGGCATATGAAATCATGGAATAAGATTTATTCTTCAAATATGAATGATTTATATAAAAAAGCCCTCAATACAATATCCTAAAACTTGACCATAACTTAAACTCAGTTAGATTAGTATCATATAAAATTATAGGACGAAAAATGTCAAATTTAATGACTGGTGCAGAAATAGTTTTTAAAGTACTAGAAGACCAAAATGTAAAACATATTTTTGGTTATCCTGGAGGTGCTGTTTTACCAATTTATGATGAACTTAAAAATCATAAAAAAATAAAACATATTTTAGTTCGTCATGAACAAGGAGCTGGCCATGCCGCCGAAGGATATGCGAGATCTTCAGGTAAACCCGGAGTTCTACTTGTTACATCGGGACCTGGTGCGACAAATGCAGTTACAGCTTTAACGGATGCATATATGGACTCCGTACCTTTAGTTTGTATTACAGGACAGGTACCTACACATCTTATTGGAACAGATGCTTTTCAAGAATGTGATACTACAGGTATTACTAGACCCTGTACTAAACATAACTGGTTAGTTAAAGATGTAAACAAACTCTCGTCAACTTTACATAAAGCATTCGAAGTTGCTACAACTGGGAGACCTGGACCAGTATTAATAGATATACCAAAAGATATTCAATTTAAAAAAGGGAAATATATAAAAGCAAAAGAATTAATAAAAAAAAATAACAAATCAGTTATAAAATTTAATGGACAAGATAATAGTATTGAAAAAGCGGTTGCACTTATAAAAAAATCTTCAAAACCTATATTTTATACAGGTGGTGGAGTTATTAATTCTGGACCTAGAGCAACAGAATTACTTCGTAAACTTATTTCAATAACAGGATTTCCAATAACGTCTACTCTTCAAGGGTTGGGCGCATTTCCTGGTGAAGATAATCAGTTTTTAGGAATGTTAGGAATGCACGGAACCTATGAAGCTAATAACGCAATGCATGATTGTGATCTAATGATAAATGTTGGTGCGCGTTTCGATGACAGAATCACAGGAAAAATCGATGAATTTTCACCAAAGTCAAAAAAAATTCATATTGATATTGATCCTTCTTCAATAAATAAAAATGTTAAAGTTGATCTAGCTATAGTAGGAGATGTTAAATTAGTTTTAGATAAATTAATATCAGGTATACAAGAAAGATATCCAAACTTTGCGGAATCTAATAAACAAGAAATATCTTCATGGTGGAAACAGATTGAAAATTGGAGAAAGAAAAATTCTCTTGGTTTTTCAAACAGTAAAGAAATAATAAAACCTCAATATGCTGTTCAAAGGCTTTACGAATTAACAAAAGCACAGGATACGTTTATAACTACAGAAGTTGGACAACATCAAATGTGGGCAGCTCAACATTATAAATTTGATAAACCGAATAGATGGATGACATCAGGAGGTTTAGGAACTATGGGATATGGTTTGCCAGCGGCAATTGGTGTACAAATAGCTAATCCTGAAAAATTAGTTATTGATATTGCTGGAGAAGCTTCAGTTTTAATGACAATGCAAGAAATGTCTACAGCTGTTCAGTACAACTTACCAATAAAAATATTTATACTTAACAACCAATATATGGGAATGGTTAGACAATGGCAGGAACTTCTTCATGAAAAAAATTATTCTGAAAGTTACACTGCTGCTTTACCTGATTTTGTAAAATTAGCTGAAGCATACGGATGTATAGGTATAAGAGCTAAAAAACCTGAAGAGTTAGATGAAAAAATTGGAGAAATGTTATCAGTAAATAGACCAGTTATTTTTGATTGTGTTGTCGATAAAGTAGAGAATTGTTATCCAATGATACCTTCAGGAAAACCCCATAACCAAATGTTATTAGGAGATCAAGATAAAGAAGATGAAATTTCAGAGGAAGGAAAGGTATTAGTTTAGTTATGGTTAAATCCGCCTATAGCATTTCCACTAAGAAAGAAAAAATTGAAAATCATATTATTGTTGTATGGGTAGATAATGAAGCAGGAGTTTTAGCGCGAGTTATAGGATTATTTTCAGGCAGAGGTTACAATATTGATTCACTTGCTGTAGCTGAAGTGGATAAGAAAAAAAATATTTCTAGAATTACTATTTCTACATCAGGAACTACTCAAGTTTTACAACAAATAAAATTACAATTAGGAAAATTAATACCTGTTCATAAAGTTGCAGATTTTCCAAAAAATAAAAAAACTCTTTTAAGAGAAATGGCTTTATTAAAGGTAGTTTCTTCGAAAACGAAGCTAGAAAAAGCAAGAAAATTATGCAAAAAATATAAATATACTATTTTAGATAAAACAGATAAGTCTTTTGTGCTTGAGATTTCTGCGTTAAAGAAAGATATTGATGAATTAGTAAAAAAATTACAACCTATGGGATTAGCCAGCACATCTAGAACAGGTGTAGTTGCCATGACTAAAGGTTCTGAAATTTATAAACAAAACTAAAGGATAATCTATGAAGATGTTTTATGAAAAAGACACTGATGTAAATCTTATAAAAGAAAAAAAAATTGCTATCTTTGGCTACGGTAGCCAAGGCCATGCTCACGCTCTTAATTTAAAAGATAGTGGAGTAAAAGAAGTGGTGGTTGCACTTAGAGATGGTTCATCAAGCAAAGCTAAAGCTGAGTCTAAAGGTTTAAAGGTTATGAACTTATCAGATGCAGCGGAATGGGCAGACGTTGTAATGATATTAACGCCCGACGAATTGCAGGCATCAATATACAAAAACCATATTGAACAAAGAGTTAAAGAAGGAACAAGTATAGCTTTTGCTCATGGGTTAAACATTCATTATGACCTTATTAAAGCTAGAAAAGATTTAGATGTATTTATGGTTGCTCCAAAAGGACCTGGACATTTAGTTAGAAGTGAATTTGAAAAAGGTGGCGGAGTACCGTGTTTGTTTGCCGTTCATCAAAATGGTTCTGGAAAAGCTAAAGAATTAGCTATGTCATATGCTTCAGCAGTTGGAGGAGGAAGGTCAGGAATAATTGAAACAACTTTTAAAGATGAGGTTGAAACAGATTTGTTTGGTGAGCAAACAGTTTTATGTGGTGGATTAGTTGAGTTAATTAAAAATGGTTATGAAACTTTAGTTGAAGCTGGGTATGAACCAGAAATGGCATATTTTGAAACTGTACATGAAGTAAAATTAATAGTTGACTTAATTTATGAAGGCGGGATTGCAAATATGAATTACTCAATTTCAAATACAGCAGAGTATGGAGAATACGTATCTGGTCCAAAAATAATAAATAAAGCAGAAACAAAAAAAAGAATGAAAGAAGTATTAGCTGATATTCAATCTGGAAAATTCACAAAAGAATGGATGAATGAATGCAAAAATGGTCAAAAAAAATTCTTAAAAACTAGAAGCGATCTAGCTGACCACTCAATTGAAAAAGTTGGAGCCGAGCTCAGGGCTATGATGCCATGGATAGGTAAGAACAAATTAGTTGATAAGGATAAAAATTAGCGAAATTCGTTAATTTTTTATTAAAAAAATAAAATTGACCAATTTGGGTTGATTAAAATAACAAATCTTTTGCACACAACTCGCTTTGGTTGTATCATAATAATATTAAAAAAAAATTTCCAAGTTAAACTTGGTCTAGAGGTACAATGTCCGACGATAAAAACAGAGTTTATATATTTGACACAACGATGCGTGATGGTGAACAATCACCAGGAGCATCTATGAGTCTTGAAGAAAAAACTCAAATTTCAAGAGTTTTTGATGAAATGGGAATTGATATAATAGAGGCAGGATTTCCAATTGCATCTCCAGGAGATTTTGAAGCTGTTAAAGCAATAAGTAAAATTTTGAAAAATTCAATACCCGCAGGTTTATCAAGACATTCTAAAAAAGATATTGATGCTTGTTATGAAGCTTTAAAAGAAGCTCCAAGATTTAGAATTCATACCTTTATCTCTACAAGTCCACTTCATATGAAACATAAATTAAACAAGTCACCAGAACAAGTTTATGAATCAATAAAAGAACATGTCACTTATGCAAGAAAATTTACTGATGATGTTGAGTGGTCATGCGAAGACGGAACAAGGACAGATATGGATTATATGTGCAAAACAGTTGAACTAGCAATTAATTCTGGAGCTAGAACAATTAATATTCCTGATACTGTTGGATATACTGTTCCTTCAGAATTCACAAAAATTATTTCAACATTAAAAAATAGAGTACCCAATATTGATAAAGCTATTTTATCAGTCCACTGTCATAATGATTTAGGTTTAGCTGTTGCAAATTCATTAGCGGGTGTCTCAGCTGGTGCAAGACAAGTTGAATGTACAATTAATGGTATTGGAGAAAGAGCCGGAAATGCTTCTTTAGAAGAAATTGTTATGGCAATAAAAACGAGAAATGATTTAATGCCTTATAAAACAGGAATTAACACAACCTTGTTGAGCAAAGCTTCAAAAGTAGTTTCAAATGCAACTTTTCCAGTTCAATTTAATAAAGCCATAGTTGGGAAAAATGCTTTTGCACATGAAGCAGGAATACATCAAGATGGAATGCTTAAAAACAGAAATACCTATGAAATTATGACACCAGAAAGTGTTGGAGTTAAGCAAACTTCATTAGTAATGGGCAAACATTCTGGAAGACACGCATTTAAAGAAAAATTGAATGACCTAGGATATGCAAATGTTACAGATGATGTTATTCAAACAGCCTTTGGAAAGTTTAAAATTTTAGCTGATAAGAAAAAACACGTTTATGACGATGATATTGCTGCTTTAGTTGATGACAGCTTGATTAAAGATAAAAATGTTATTAATTTGAAATCTCTTAAAGTATTTGCGGGAACAGGAGAACCACAAAGAGCTGATATGACTTTAGATGTCTATGGAGATATCAAGAAAACATCAGAAACAGGAGATGGACCAGTCGATGCTATATTTAAGTGTATTAAAAAACTTTATCCTCATGAAGTAAAATTACAACTTTATCAAGTGCATGCTGTAACCGAGGGGACCGATGCTCAAGCTACAGTAAGTGTAAGAATTTCGGAAAAAGGCAAAACAACTGTTGGTCAGGCTGCCGACACAGATACTCTTGTTGCTTCTGCCAATGCTTATTTAAATGCTTTAAATAAGATGATAATTAAAAGAAAAAAAACAGCTCCAGAAGAGTATGAGCAAGAAAAAATGAAAGGAATATAAATGTTTGGATGGTTAGGAAAAGCAAGTCAAGTTTGGTCAACAGATATGGCTATAGATTTAGGTACAGCGAATACATTAGTTTTTGTTAAGGGACAAGGAATTGTTCTTAACGAACCCTCTGTCGTGGCAATACTTGAAGACAAGGGAAAAAAATCAGTACTAGCAGTTGGAGATGAAGCAAAAACTATGTTAGGTAGAACTCCAGGCAATATATCAGCAGTAAGGCCATTAAGAGATGGAGTGATAGCAGATTTTGTGGTTACAGAAGAAATGATAAAACATTTTATTAAAAAAGTTCATAAAAGAAAAGCATTTGCAAATCCCAGAATATTAATATGCGTTCCAACAGGATCAACCCCAGTTGAAAGAAAAGCTATTCAAGATTCTGCTTTAGCAGCTGGTGCGCGAAAAGTAAATTTAATTGAGGAACCAATTGCAGCGGCAATTGGAGCGGGACTTCCAATATCAGAGGCTACCGGATCTATGGTGGTTGATATAGGTGGAGGAACTACAGAAATTGCTGTTATGTCTTTAGGGGGTGTAGTTTATGCAAACTCACTTAGAGTTGCTGGCGACGCAATGGATGCTGCAATTATAGCATATATGCGAAAACAATTTAATTTACTAGTAGGTGAAGCAAGTGCAGAAAAAATTAAAAAAGAGATTGGAACAGCTCTACCAACTAGTACAAATACATATTTAATGAAAGGAAGAGATATTAGATCTGGAACACCTAAAGAAATATCGTTAAAAGAAGAAGATACTGCCGATGCATTAAAACCTGTATTGACGCAAATTTTAGGGGGAATTAAGGATGCTTTAGAAAAAACTCCTCCTGAACTATCAGCAGATTTAGTAGATATGGGTTTAGTTCTCACTGGAGGGGGAGCTCTTTTAAAAAATATTGATAAGTTAATTTCGAAAGAAACTGGGTTACCAGTGATAATAGCAGAAGATCCTTTGTCTTGTGTTGCCCTTGGAACAGGAAAGGCTTTAGATCAGGAAGAAACATTTTCTCAAATGTTGGTATCTTAAATTTAAGGCTTTTAGTTATTGAATTATGGATACAAGTAGAGATGATGTAGGAATATCAATTCGTTCAGCCTTCTTAAGAAAAGGTACCCAACAAAGATTTTCGTTATTCGCATTAACCCTTATATCTATTTTACTTATTTTTCTTGAGAGTATAGATAGTAAACCACTAAATAGTGTCAGATCAATTATTAAAGATATAGTTTACAGAAGTGCTGTGATTTCCAACTATCCATCAAAATTATTTTCATCTTCGTATGAAAAAATAAATTCACATTTTTCACTTTACAATAGATATGATGATTTACTTCAAGAAAACAAAAAACTTAAAAATGAAATTTCTAAATCAGATTTTATAGAAATGGAAAACTCTCAGTTAAGAAAACTGATTGATGAGCAAACAGCATCATATTCAGATTCAGAAAGTGCAAGAGTTATACTTGACAAGCGAAGCCCATATATTAATTCATTTGTTTTAAATATTGGCTACAATAAAAATATAAAAAAAGGAATGGCTGTATTACATGAAAAAAATTTTATAGGTAGGATAGTTGATGTAAATTATTTTTCATCAAGAGTTTTATTAATTACAGATTTAAACAGCAAAATACCAATTATTTCAGAGCCATCAGGAAATCATGCAATTCTTAGTGGACATGGTAAAAGTAATCCTACATTAGAATATTTATCTGAAAATCATAAAGTTCAGGATGGTGATAAAATATATACTTCAGGAAAAGGAGGAATTTTTGATCCTGGCATACCAATTGGTGAAGCTAAAAAAACAAAAGATAAAATTGAAGTTAAATTATATTCAGAACTTAATCAAATTACTTTTGTAAATATTAAAATGAGGAATTTAAAAAAATAATATAAAATTAATATGAGCATTTCATCTAAAGGATTCTGGTTTAAATTTATTGATATCTTACCTTTACTAATACTTTTTGTTATATCGTTAAATGGCAGTTCTGTAATAAATGTAAATTTAATTTCAATAAATATTCACTATATTTTAGTTTATTTTTGGGTTTTGCGACAGCCAAACAGTTTGGGTTATGGTTATATATTCTTATCAGGAATCATTAGTGATGTTGTTTTAGGATTACCTCTGGGCATAAATGCTTTAGCGTTATTATTTGTTGCAGGTGTGGCTGCATATGTAAGAGTTGTAACAGTAAGAATAACTTTAATAAATGATTGGATAAGTTTTATTCCAGCATTATTATTTGCAAATTTTGTATATTTTATTTCTTTATACTTTTCAGGTTATACAGTTGAATATTTTTATTTATTAAAAAACTCAATATTTACTTTTATTTTTTACCCAATTTTATGGATAGTGTTTTCTTTAATCATCAATCTCAAAAGATCTTAATTATATGATTTCATTTTCACAAACTTTTCAAAACAAAACAAGATTAATTAATAGAAGAATGTTTATTTTGTCTGCTTTAAAACTGGGAGTCTTTATAAGCATCATTAGTCGTCTTTTTTATTTACAAATTTCTGAAAATATAAAATACAGATCACTGTCTGATAAAAACAGATTTAGAGAATGGAAACTAATTCCTGAAAGAGGAGTGATAGAAGATTATTTTGGAGAAAAAATTGCTGATAATACTCAAAGTTATGAATTACATATGATTCCTGAGGACGTTCCTAATATAGAAACTTTATTTTTTAAATTATCTAGAATAATAAATTTTGACTCTAATAAAAGAAAAAAAATAATTAAAAGATTAAAAAAAAGAAAACGTTGGGAGCCGATTGTAATTTCTGATAATATGTCTTGGAAAGAATTTTCTAGGATTAATCTTTTTTTACATGAATTGCAAGGAATCAAACCCGTTGTAGCCCTAGCCAGAAAATATTCTTCTGATGGTTCATCTTCACATATTATCGGTTATGTTTCAGAAACTAGTGCAAATGATTTAAAAAACAGTGAATTATTAAGAGATATTAATATGCCAGGATTAAAAACTGGAAAAAATGGTTTAGAAAAATCTTTTAATGAATTAATGATTGGTAAACCTGGTATACAAAGATTTGAAGTTAATGCCTATGGCAAAAGAATAAAAGAGTTAGAATTAGTTAAAGGTATAGAAGGTAAGACCTTTAGAACTACAATTGATCAAAATACGCAAAAGTATGCAAGTGAACTGCTTAAAGGTAAAAGCGGATCTATTTGTGTTATGGATATTTATACCGGAGATGTAATTACATTGGTGTCTGGCCCAACCTTTGATGCAAATAAATTTGTTCACGGAATTAGTAAAGATGATTGGGATAATTTAATTAACAATACAAGAAAACCATTAGTTAATAAATCTCTTGCTGGTTTGTACCCGCCGGGGTCTACCATTAAACCAATAGTAGCACTCTCTGCTTTGGAAAATGATGTTATGAGCACAAAGCAATTTGTCGAATGTAGGGGAAAAATAGAATTATATGGTCATACCTTTCACTGTTGGAAAGACAAAGGTCATGGGATGATGAATATGAGAAGCGCAATAAAACAATCATGTGATATTTATTTTTATGAAGTTGCTAGAAAGCTAGGGGTAGATAGAATGTCTGTAACTGCAAAGAAATTTGGTTTGGGACAAAAAGTTTTAGAATCTTTTAATGAAGAAAAAACTGGGGTTGTGCCTAATACAAAATGGAAATTAGATAATATAGGGCGTGGATGGGTTTTAGGAGAAACACTTATTACTGGGATAGGCCAAGGATATTTTCAAGTAACACCAATACAATTATGTTTGATGATGGCACAGTTTGCAAACGGTGGATATAAAATCAAAGCAAGAATTATCGATGACAAATATGCCTTACAGCCTGTAATTGACGCTTGGAGGCAAGAATTTAACTACAAGAAAAATGACTTAAATTTAAGTTCCTTTGAATTAGAAAAACTTTATGAAAATAAAGAAAATATTAAATTTATATTAGATGCATTATATGGAGCTACCAATGAACCAATGGGAACTTCTTATAGATCAAGATTAACAAAAAAAGGGTATATATTTGCTGGTAAAACTGGAACTTCTCAAATACGAAAGATAACAGAAGAAGATAGAAGATTAAAAATAAAAAATAAAGATTTGCCATATGAAAAAAGAGATCATGCCTTATATACTGCTTTTGCACCATATAAAAATCCAAGATATTCAATTACAATAATTATTGAACATGGTGGATCTGGAAGTTCAGGAGCCGCTCCTATTGCGAAAAAAATAATAAAAAGAGTTCTAGAACGACATAAATTAAGAAGAAAATACCAATTAGATTTATTTCAAGAAATTTAAAAAATGATAAGAAATTATTTCCAAAAAAAAAATCTGAATTTTTTTGACAAAGTTATAGCTTTTGATTTTTATCTAGCATTTTTAGTTCTGCTGGTGGGCATTATAAGTATTTTTGCCATGTATTCTTCTGAGAGAGGAATTATTTCATATTATACTCAGAGTCATTTATTTAGATTCTTTAGTTTCTTTTTTCTATTTATAATTATTTCTTTTTTTAAAATTCAATATATGTTTAAATCAGCTTATTTTTTTTATTTTATTGTTTTAGTTTTACTATTTTCAGTTGATCTATTTGGTATCACCGCATCAGGTTCAAAACGATGGATTAATTTATTTTTTATTAATTTACAACCTTCTGAATTAATGAAAATTTCTCTTATTATTTTTTTAGCAAGATATTATTACAAAATTCCTTCTCAAAATATAAATTCATTTAAATATATTATTATTCCGTTTCTTAGTTTTATGATTCCTGTTTTTTTAGTTGTAGCTCAACCTGATTTAGGTACAGCAGTTTTAATTGCAATTAGTGGTCTTATTGTAATATGGTTAACAGGGTTTAGAATAAAGTATTTTTTATATTCATTTTTTGTATTAATTTGCTTAATTCCGGTAGGAATATCATTTTTAAAACCTTATCAAAAAGCGAGAATTTTAACTTTTCTTAATCCAGAAAATGATCCTTTAGGAGCGGGATATCAAATAATTCAGTCTAAAATTGCTGTAGGTTCAGGAGGGATTTTTGGCAAAGGTTTTCTTCAAGGAAGCCAAAGTTATTTGGATTATTTACCTGAAAAACATACAGATTTCATATTTACTTTATTTTCTGAGGAATTTGGTTTTATGGGATCGCTTGTTCTTTTATTAATTTATGCGTTAATTATTCACAGAATATCTAGGATAGGGGCTAAATCAAAAAATAATTTTGCTAGATTGTATTGCTACGGTTTTGCAGCTTCATTTTTTGTTTATGTAACAGTCAATATGTCTATGGTTTTGGGCCTACTACCCATTGTGGGTGCACCTTTACCAATTATGTCTTATGGTGGCTCATCTATGCTTTCAATAATGGTTGGACTTGGTATCGTTGTGAGCTGTAAAATTCATAATGAAGAAGATTTAACTTAAATTTAAAAAACATTTAGTTCAAATATTAAACAACTACAGATTGTATTTAATTTATAAAATTGTCATCTTTTCATTTTTAAAAAACTTCATTATGTGTTTAAATATTTAAATGTTTAAATCTTTAAGAAGCACCGACGAAAATAATATTAATCATAGCGGTCGTTCATTTGTTGGTGAGACTATGCAGCTCGAAGGTGATCTAAGAACATCAGGATCGATAGATATTGCTGGACTAATAAATGGAAATATATTTGTTTCAGAAATAACAGTAAAAGAAACTGGTTCAATAAGAGGCACTGTAGAAGCAGGAACTATTGAAATTAATGGGCATGTAGAAGGAAAAATTTCAGCTGATACAATAATAATTGGCAAAACAGCAGTCATTAAGGGAGATATCTTTTTTAAAAGCACTTTAAAAACTGAAGAAGGAGCAGATATAGACGGCTACATCAAAAGAGTTAATAATGGCAAATCAAATAGTGAAGAAGATATTGCTATTGAAGAAATTATTGAAAGATCAAAACCAATAAAAAGACCTAAACCTATTCACGTAGTACAGCAGAAAAAAGCTGTATAAATTGTCACCTCAAATTAAGGTAATAAAAAGATATAATATATAACAAAAATATTATGCATGAAGATAGTGAGTCAAAGTCTTCAATAGGAGTAATTGGAGCTGGAATACAAGGCGTTTGTATCTCTCTTTGCCTTATAAAAAAAGGATTTAAAGTAACGTTAATAGATAGAGAAGATCCTGGTAAAGCATCAGCCTCTTATGGAAACGCTGGCCATTTTTCTCCTTATTCATCTGTACCTATTAATAGACCAGATATATTAGTTGATGTTCCTTCTATGCTATTGAGCTCAACGGGTCCTTTAGCCTTGAGATGGAATTATGTACCAAAAATGATTCCATGGTTTTTAAAATTCATAAAAAATTGTAGCAAGAAAAAAATGTTACATACTGCAAAATATATGCATCAAATTTTAGATTTAGCTTTACCAGCATATGATGAACTTTTTAAAGATGTCGATGTATCAGGACTAGTTGAAAGTAAGGGAATACTTTATTTTTGGACAGATAAAGATTTAAAAAGCAGGGAACTAGAAATTAATATTAGAAAAGAACTAGGAGTAGAACAACAACTTCTTAAACCTCATGAAATACACGATCTAGAACCAAATATTAAACCAGTTTATCATGGAGGAGTATTATACCCTAGTGCTCGACACGCAAGAAATCCAAAAAAAATTTTATTGAAACTTTTCGATGCATTTTTAGCACAAGGAGGTAATTTTAATAAACAAGAAGTAAAATCAATTAGCTTTGATGAAAATAATAAACCAATAATTAAAACTGAGTCAAATTTTTATAAATTCAACAAAGCAGTTATTTCGTGTGGGGCTTTTTCTAAAAAAATAACAGATACATTAGGTGAAAAAATACCCTTAGAAACAGAACGTGGCTATCATGTTCACTTCAAAGGTTTTGATAATCTTATTACTAGACCAATAATATTTTTAAACAGGGGATTTGGAATTACACCAATGGAGCAAGGATTAAGAGTTGTTGGTACAGTTGAGTTTGGAGGATTACAAAATCCACCAAGTAAAAAAAGAATAAAAAATCTAGTCGATAATGCAAATTATCTTTTTCCACAATTGAAAGAACACTATGATGAATGGTTAGGTTTTAGACCAACTTTGCCAGATTTTTTGCCAGTTATTGGACCCTCTAAGAAAAATAAAAATTTATTTTACTCTTTTGGACATCATCATCTTGGATGGACTCTAGGTGCGATTTCGGGCAAGATTATTTCAAAATTAATTGCTGAAGAAAAAACAAATTTAGACTTATCTCCATATAACTCTTTAAGATTTAGTTAGAGGTAAAATTGTTTTTTAGAAATAAAAAAGCATATATTTTTCTCACATTAGCTACTTTATTTTGGTCAGGAAATTTCATTGTTGGCAAAGCTGCAAGTTTTTTTGATATTCCACCATTCACATTAAATTTTTATAGATGGACTTTTGCTTGGTTAATTCTAGCTCCTTTTACTTTAAAAGAAATCTATAAATTTAAATTTCATATTTTAGATAATTTAATTTACATTTTAATCTTAGGAATAACTAGTATAACTTTATTTAATTCTATAGTTTACTATTCTTTACAATATACTCAGGTCATAAGTGGTGTGCTAATGATTTCAACTATTCCTGTAATGATAATTTTGTTTTCATCATTATTAAAAATTGAAAAAACAAATAACTTCCAGTTACTAGGAGTTGCTTTCTCAATGTTAGGAGTTAGTATTATTATTACTCAACTTGATTTTGAAAAAATTAAGGAATTAAGTTTTAACAAAGGCGACCTATCAATAATAATTGCGATGCTTTCGTGGGCTCTTTATTCAGCATTATTAAAAAAAAAAAAATTAAAGTTGTCACAATTATCACTCTTGCAGGTAATAATTAGCGCAGGTTTAGTATTTTTATTACCGGTTTATTTATTTGAAATGAATCAAGGAAGAAATATAAATTTAAGTTTGCCTTTTTATGCAATTTTAGCATATGTAGTATTATTTCCTGGGTTGGCATCATTTATTTTTTGGATAAAGGGTATAGCTATTATAGGGGCTAATCGATCTGGAATTTTTCTACATTTAATGCCAATTTTTAGTACAATATTAGCAATAATAATATTTAAAGAAAAGTTTATGGTTTATCATTTAATTGGTACTATTTTAATTATTGCTGGAATAATTTTATCATCAAAAAAAAGATATGAATAAAGATTTAACTGAGCAACAAAAACATATTTTATATGAAGAGGGTACGGAGTCACCAGGAAGCAGCCCATTAAATAATGAAAAAAGGGAAGGAAGTTATTTTTGTGTAGGTTGTGGAACTAAACTTTTTGAATCTAAAGCAAAATACGAAAGTGGTTCAGGCTGGCCATCTTTTTTCGAAGCAATACCAAATGTTTTTGAAACTCAAACAGATTATTCTTATGGAACAAGAATTGAATATCACTGTAAAAAATGTGGTGGACATCATGGTCATATATTTGAAGACGGGCCTAAACCTACTGGAAAAAGATATTGTAATAATGGATTGTGTTTAGTTTTTGTTCCTAAGGCTTAACTTTTTAATAAGTTATCTAATTTACCAGCAACTTCTAAAGCTTTTAATTCATCGTACCCACCCACATAAGTTTCGCCGATAAAAATTTGAGGTATTGTTCTAGCTCCTCTAGTTTTTTCTTGCATTTCTTTCATTTTTGATGAGTCAATAGCAATATCAAATTCAGTATAATTTACTTTCTTTTTATTTAGTAAATGCTTTGCGGCACCACAATAATTACACATCGGACCTGTATAAATTACTACTTTTTTCATTTAGTTTATTATATTTAAATATTTTAATTTTTCCATATTTTTTTAAGAGTCTGTTCTCTTCCACAAGCCTTTTTATAAAGCAAATAATTCATAAAATTTTCCTGGTAATAATCTTGATGGTAATCTTCTGCAGGATAAAATTTTTCAAATTTTCTTATAAATGTAACTACTTTTTTTCCTTTAAATTTTTTTTCAATGTTTGTTATAGAATTCTTTATTTGTTTTTTTTCTTCATTTGTTTTAAAAAAAGCTACTGATCTGTAGCTTAAGCCTTTATCACAAAATTGACCTGCAGAATCAAATGGATCAATATTTTCCCAGTAAAGATCTAATAAATTTTTATAATTTATAACATTTTTATCATAAACTATTTTAATTGCCTCAAAATGTCCTGTATTTTCATAAGTCACTTGCTTATATGTAGGGTTTTTTGTTTTTCCACCAGAGTATCCAGAAATTACTTTTTCGACTCCCTCTACTTTTTCAAAAAATTCTTCCATACACCAGAAACATCCACCTGCAAAATAAGCTTCATTAATGTCTTTTGCTATTACTGATTTTGAAGTTAAGAAAACTAATAAGATACAAGCAAATACTTTTTTCATATCGCTTGATCTTTAATTAACTCCTCAAGTTGTGGAATCATTTTTTTTGCTCCATCCATAATAGGATATATTTTTTGAACAGTCTTATAACTTTCAATAGCTTTTTCATATTCATTTAACTCTATATAATTAAGAGCTTGGCCAGACAAAGCACCAAAATGTCTAGGCTCTAGAGCAAGAGTTATTTTAATATCATCTAGTGATGATTGATATTGATCCATTAAGTAAAGAGTCGTTGCACGTTTATTCCATGCTTCAGCCCAGTCAGGCTCTACAGCAATTATTTGTGTAAAAGTTTTATAAGCTTTACCTAATTCTCCCACATTCATTAAACGAGTTCCTTGAGTTAATAATTCAGTTAATCTAAATCCTCGCCTATCATCTGAGGGATGAATTGACCAAATTTCCCATATTTCATTTTCTATTATTTGAGCAGACGATAATTCTTTAGTATTTTTTAATTGGATAAATAGTTTATCTAATTTATTGTTTCTTTCTTCAGCATTAACGTTACTGAAAAATAACAAACTAAGAAAAATAATTAATATTGTTTTTTTCATAATTTTATTATTCTTTTTTTTTTAAATAATTTACAAATACACGGCTTCTTATACTTATTCTAAAAGAATCTTTTTGGCTTAAGATTGTAGTTATAAAAGGATCATTCTGATTATTTTTTTCACCCATATTATAACATGCTAAGATTATTTCACCTTCATCTGTAAAATTAAACGATAGACTTGTCACAGTACTTTTACCTGTGAAAGGATATGTACGTGAAGCATCTGCTGTAAGTTCATATTTTTTTTTATCTTGTCTGGTATTTTTAAAAGATTCTGAAATGTTCAAGGCAACAGAGTCTAATTTATTATTACATTCTTTAGTGCCATAATTAGTTTTTTCCAATCCTCCAACCAAAGCCTCTATTATAAAATTATCATCATCGCTTCTGTAGCTAACTAAAAACCAATTATAAATACCTTTTCCTGGCACAAGTGAAGTCGAGTATTCTTTATAACTATAATTATGCCAGCCTTGCTCGCCATCTTCTAATTGCCTTTCCTCAAAATAATTCAAAGCACTAACTCCAATACTCATTCCTTCTATTTTAAAGCTCTGAATATTTTTAGCTATTGATGGATTTTGTAATGTTAGGCTCAAGATTATAAAAGAAAATATTTTTTTAATATTAGAGATTTTGGGCAGTTTTTTTAACATCTTCTAAAAATCCTTTTCGTTCTTCATCGCTGACAAAAGGAACAGCAAAATATCTTCTATACAAAATATTAGTAATTCCACAAATATAAAACACCCCGCGTTTAAGTCTTCTGATTGGCAAGTTTAAAAAAAAAGTTGTTATTGCTAATCTTGGCGAACCATAGGTACAGAATATGATTGCTTTCTTATCCCCAAGATTTCCTTTTGGATAACCATAATTTCCAAATAATCTTTTAAAGGTAAAGGCCCAAGGTGGAGCTAAAACTTTATCTATCCAACCCTCTACAATAGCTGGCATTCTAAAATTCCATATTGGCGCGATTAATACAATAATATCAGAATTACTTATTCTCTTACGATGATCAAGCACATCTGCATCCGGCTCTCCACCTGAAAAAACCGGATCAAACTTTTCTTTATAAAGATCAACACAATCAACAGTATGACCATTTTCTTTTGCCGTTTCTATAAAAGTATTTTTAATTGAGGCATTAAAAGATTTATCATCATAATGTCCATAAATAATAAATATTTTTTTCATTTATACATTCTCCAAAGAGATCCTTCATCACTTAATAGATAAATTTCACCAGTTTCTTTTTGTATCTTTATATCTCTAATTCTACCAATTGCACCTTTAAAAATAATTTTTTCATTAATAAGTTTAGCATCTTCGAATTTAATTTTTCTAAGAGATTTATCTTTTAAAGAGGTAATTAGAGCATCTCCATTCCATTCTTTAAACTCGTTTCCTTTGTAAATTGAAATTGCACTTACAGCGATTGAAGGAACCCAGTATTTTATTGGTTTAGTAAAACCTTTTTTCCATTTAGGTCCAATTTTTGTTCCTGAATAATTAGTCCCTCCCCAACCTAAAATTTTCCATCCATAATTCTCACCATAGTTGGCTGCTCCGAACCAATCACCACCTCTAGCACCGTGGTTACTGAGATAAACTTTATTATCAAAAGGTGATAAAGCAATTCCTTGAGGATTTCTAACACCTATTTGAAATATTTCAGGCAACCAGTTATTTTTATCTTTATCTTTAAATTTTGGATTATCTTTTGGTATAGATCCATCCAAATTTATTCTAATTATACTACCAGGATGTTTGGTTGGATCTTGCGCTATCATGCCCTGGCCTCTTTCACCCGCGGTAATAAAAATATAATTATCCTTTATTACCAATCTTGAACCAAAATGGTATTGAGAATCAATTGGGGGTTCAGCTCTAAAAATATTTTTAAATTTAATATTATTTTGATTAAATTTACCTTTTGCTACTGAAGTGCTCGTCATCCAATTATTTCTATCTTCAGTGTAAGAAATATAAACATCTTGATTTTTGAATAAAACATCGAGTAATCCACCTTGACCATATTCTAATACTTTCAAATCATGTTTAATTTCAGAAATTTTTTTATTTTTTAAATTTAGCAAATATAGTTTCCCCGGTTTTTCTGTAAAAAGTATATTTTCTTTATCAATAAAAGATAAGCTCCATGGACTATCTAAATTATCAATTATCTTTTCAAGTTTAAATTCTTGTGCATTAACATTATTAAAAAAAAAGAAAAAAATAGAAAAAAGAATTAATATTTTTTTCATTATCTAGGCCAAAGCTGAGGAAACATTGAACCGCCTAAATTATCACCATTTTTATAGCCAGCGTCTTGCATAGCTTTTCTATAATTGTAACTAGTCCAATCCCCTACATAACTAATTTTTGCGTCTTCTTTTGCTACTCTTAAAGTATAGCGACTTAATGTTTTTTCTGGAATCGATGAGCTAAGTGTTCCGTGGAGAGTTCTCATATCAAATATAACTGCATCTCCTAATTCACAGTCCCATTGAAGAAATTCATATTTATCTTTATTTCCTAAAATATCTGGCGGGAGTTCGTATTTTTTTCCGTCAACAGTGCATTCATTACCTTCAACTTTATGACCATCTTTAAAAAGAACTCTTAAAAAAAGTTTATTCCATAAGTGAGAACCTTTTACCCAAACAACACCTTCATTTTTTCCTGTAGGCTGTAAGGGTAACCAAAGAACACACATGGTTCCATCCATATCAAAGTAACTAATATCGTGGTGAAATGGTGTAGAAGATTTAGATCCACCTTCTCTTAAAAACCAATTATCCATTACAAGATTTATTTTTTTGGCAGACATAAGTTCACATGCAATTTTGGCATAGGGAGAATTAAATACAAAATCTTTAAATTCAGGCACTAAATCCCATGTCCAATAATCTTCCAAATAAGCAGGAACATCTTTTTCTAAAGTATGTGATTTAAATCTTGGGCTTGGATTTTTTATATCTCGATCGATTCCTTTTTTTAATTTTTCAATCCAGCTTATATCAAACTTTTTTCTAAGGACGATAGCCCCGTCTTTTTTAAAACTTTCAATTTCTTGTGAGGTTAGTAAATTCATATTAATGAATTAATGTTACTTGATACAATTTAAGATGTAAATTTTTTCGTTAT
>CACIPU010000009.1 GCA_902588625.1 uncultured Pelagibacteraceae bacterium
TATTACACAAAAAGCTCTTTACTCACCTTGGGGAAGAATGATGAGAGCAATTAGAGATAATGATGAAGCTGCAAATGCAATGGGTAAAAATGTTGTAAAGCAACATCTTTTAATTTTTGTACTTGGGTCTGCTATTGTGGGAATAGCTGGAGCAATGATGGTTACTTATGATGGTCTCTTTACTCCAGGGAGTTATAGACCAATGCGTTATACCTTTTTGATTTGGGTAATGGTGATAGTGGGAGGTAGCGGTAATAATTTTGGTGCAATTTTAGGTGGCTTTGCCGTTTGGTTCCTTTGGATTGAAGCTGCGCCAGCATCTTTATATTTAATCAATTTGTTTACAAGCAGTTTAGAAGAAACAAATGTTGTGAGATTACATTTAATAAATAGCATTCCCTACTTCAGATTACTAGTAATGGGAATAGCTCTATTATTAGTTATGAGGTATAGACCTAAAGGAATTTTACCTGAAAAGATAAAAAATATATAAACCTTAAATATATTTTATCGGGTAAATTAGATAAATTATACGCTATTTTACTATATTTTTTATCCTGGTATAGACGGCTTTTTTAATTTGTGTTTTAATAATGCATGGAAAAAATTAAAGAGCTAAAAGCAAATTATTTATCAGAAAATCAGTATGTTAGAAAAACGACGCTTGATTTAAATGATTTATTAAAGCGAAGATCTGATGAAAAAAAAAACGATAATAAAAAAAATATACTACTCATTGCTGGCACATTTATATCAGCTGGAATAGTTTTTCTTTTAATTATTTTATAAAAAAAAACCATGATTTTAAATAAAACAAAGTACATTCAGGGTTTTTTTAGCAACGTTTGTGACAAAAAAGCAATTGTCTTAAAATTCTTTTTAAGGTAATAATCAATAATGTTTTCAGAATTACTATCAATGGGTGGCTATAGCCAATTTGTTTGGCCAGCTTTTGCATTTTCTTTTTCAAGTTGTCTTTATCTTTTTTTTAAAACAAAGTCTGAATTAAAAAAGCACGAAGTATTATTTTCGAAGGAATTTGAAATTGCTAGTTCAGAAAAAATTGAATTTAATAAAAGAAAAATCTCTACAATAGAAATTTTATCAACAAATTAAATTTATTTTAATTAATTCAAAAAAACGAGCAATTCATGTTTGGTAAAAAAGCTAAATCAAGAGTAATTATCTTGATTTTATCTTTAATAATAAGTGGTTTAATAATTTTTCTTATATTGAGATCATTAAAAGAAAATGTAGTTTATTTTTTTTCACCATCAGAAATAATCAATAAGTCAGAAATTTCGTTGAGTAAAAAAATTAGAGTGGGCGGATTAGTAAAAATAAATTCAATCCAAAAAAAAGAAAATAATTTAACTTTCATTATAACTGATCTAAAAAATGAAATTATAGTTACTTATGAAGGGCTAGTGCCAAATTTATTTTCCGAGGGAAAAGGAGTTGTGGCAGAAGGTAATCTAAAAGATAAAAAGTATTTTATTGCCCATAAAATACTAGCTAAACATGATGAAAATTACATGCCTCCAGAAGTTGAGAAAATTTTAGAAAAATCTAATTAAATTTTTAATTATTATTCTTTTCTTTATCTATACGTTTTTTTATATATTATACATTTATGTTCAAATTTTTTTTCCCAAATAAAATTCTTAAAATAAATAGTAATTTAATTAATATTTTAATTATTATAATGAGTTTTATAATTTTCTTTGGCATTATATATTCTTTATTCATATCTCCTCCTGATTACATTCAAGGAGATTCAGTAAGAATCATGTATGTACATGTTCCTTCTTCATTTCTTGCATTAGGAATTTTTGCAACAATAGGCGTATCATCTATTTTAAATTTAACATTAAAAATTAAAATTATGCCACTTATAGGCAAGAGTTTAGCACCAATTGGAATTACTTTTACTTTAATTTCAATAATAACTGGATCTTTGTGGGGCAAGCCAACATGGGGAATCTGGTGGGTTTGGGATGCCAGATTAACCTCAATGTTAATATTATTTTTTTTTTATTTATTTTATATTGTTATTTGGAAGTATTTTAAAAATTTTGAGAAAGCAAATAAATTTTCCTCGATAACTAGTATTATAGGTTTGTTCAACTTGCCTATAATAAAATATTCTGTAAACTGGTGGAATACACTTCACCAGCCCTCAAGCATAACGCTCACATCTCCTCCAACCATACATTATTCAATGTTAATCCCTTTATCGATTATGTTTATTGGAATGATATTTTATTCTTTAATTATATTTTTGATGAGATACAAAACTGAATTAATTAAATTTAAGTTATACCATAAAAAAAATAAATAATTTATAAGTTTTTATTGAGATTTTTTATTATGATAAATCACAATCCCAATCCCAAAAATAAGAAAACAAAAAGGTAAAAACCACAAAACAAAAGTATTTAAATTAATATCAGGTTTTAAAAGTATAAAATCCCCATATCTATCAGTTAGAAATTCGTATATTTCTTCATCATTTCTTCCTTCTTTTATTTTGTTTCTAATTAAAATCCTTAAATCTTTTGCTAATGGAGCGTTCGATTCATCGATTGATTGATTTTGACAAACTACACATCTAATATTTTTTGAAATATTTCTTGCTCTTAATTCGTAATTTTGATTATTTAAAATTTCATCAGGTTCAACACTATAAGAGATGTCTGGAATTTGCGTTATTACAAAAGATAAAAATATTATAAAAATTATTTTTGATATAAAATTATTAGTTCTATTCATTTTTATCTATAATTAAGCTAATTTTTTTATATATTTTACCTGTAATAGCCCCAACATGTCTGTACTTAATAATACCATTTGAATTTACAACAAATGTCTCTGGAATTCCGTAAACTCCCCATTCTATTGCTATTCTTCCCTTCTTATCTACCAAGACATCTGAATATGGATTACCTAAATTTTTTAGCCAAATAACTGTTTTTTTCGAACTATCTTTATAATTTATACCTATTATTTTTACTTTTTTTTTATCAGATATTTTTTTAAGAAAATCATGCTCATCACGACAAGGTTTACACCAAGTTGCAAAAAAATTAACTAGTATTGTTTCACCTTTAAATTCTTTCGTTGATATAAATTTTTTACCACTTATGAGAGATTTGGCTTCAAAAGTGGGAATATTTTTATTTATTAAATTAGAAGGAAGTTCTGATGGATTTCTATCAACTATCAATAAATAAAAAAATACTGATAAAATAAAAAAAAATACTATTAACGGAAATATTGGTATTTTTTTTTGCATGTTATATTTTTTTTAATTTTTCTAAATTTTTAAATATTGATATAGTTCCACCTATGAATATAACTATAGCACCGATCCAGATCCAAATTACAAGCGGGTTATGATAAATTTTTAAAACCCAGCCTTCACTTTTATTACCCGTTCCTAGAACAATATATAGATCTCTAAAAATATTGGAGTGTATAGAAGCTTCTGTTGTGTAAATATTGGTTACAGGATAATATCTATTTTCAGGAGTTAGTTCTGTAACAATTTTTTTTTCCTTGTCGTAAACTACAAAATTTCCTTTTAAGGCAACATAATTAGATCCAACTACTTCATTAATATCCTTAAAAAAAATGCTATATCGATTTATCTCTGTTGAACTATTTGTTTTTAATTTTGTAATTTTTTCTTCTTGCCAAACACTTGAAGCGGTTATACCTAATATCAGAAATCCAACACCTAAATGTGAAACAAGCATACCGGTAGAAAAATTTTTTCTTTTTTTAATTAATATAACAATATTATTTGATATTATCCAAAAAGCTAATATAACACCCAATGTTCCAATTAAACTAAAAGATTTATAAATTGAAACAATAATTAAACTCATTATTCCTGTAAGGAGAACACTAGGAAGAATTTTTTTTAAAATTTCAGATTTTTTATTTCTATTCCAAGCTAATAATGGACCTACTCCCATTACTAAGATTGCTGGTAACATTATTGGTACTACTGTTGCATTAAAGTAAGGCTCCCCAACAGAAATTTTATTATTAGTAAATGCTTCTATTATCAAAGGATAAACAGTTCCTAAAAAAACTGTTGCACACACTATAGTCATAAGAATATTGTTTATTAGTATTGAACCTTCTTTACTAAAAAAATTAAAATAATTTTTGTCAAAATAATTTTTAGATTTTTTTCCAAATAATAACAAAGAATATCCACCTAAAATAGCTGTAAATATTAAAATGTATATCCCTCGTGATGGATCTAAAGCAAAAGTATGAACGCTGGTTAATATTCCAGACCTAACTAAAAATGTTCCAATTACACTTAAGAGAAAAGCTAACAAAGCTAATAGTAAAACCCATGCTTGAAGTGATTTTCTTTTTTCAACAATGATGAGAGAATGAAGAAGTGCGGTTGCAAGCAACCAAGGCATAAAAGATGCATTTTCAACTGGATCCCAAAACCACCAACCTCCCCAGCCTAATTCATAGTATGCCCAAAGTGCACCTATAGCTATTCCTATTGTCAAAAAAGCCCAAGCTACCAAAACAAAAGGTTTCATATATGTGTACCAAGCAATATTTTCTTTATTATTTAAGTTTAAAGTTGCGACACTAAATGAAAAAGCAGCTGACAATCCAACATATCCGATGTAGAGAAGAGGAGGGTGAATTGCTAAAGCAGGATCTTGTAATATTGGATTAAAACCTAAACCATTTTCTTGTTCTACAATCATCTTTTTAAATGGGTTTGAAGTAAAAATAGTAAATACAATAAAACCTGTAGTAATTAAAGATTGAACCTTTAATGTTTTTGAAATAAGTAAAGAATTATTTTTATTATAAAGTTTGAATATAAAATAATTAAATATAGTTAAAACTAATATCCATAAAAGCATCGAACCTTCATGGTTACCCCAGACACCAGATATTTTATAAAGTAATGGTTTAGTTGTGTGAGAGTTTTCAAAAACATTTAATATACTAAAATCTGAAACTATGTGTAAATACATCAAGATAATGAAGGATCCTAAAGAAGAAATTAACAACCCATTAACAATAACAGATATTACTTTTAATTTTCCTTTCTTGCTTACGTATATTTGTAAGATAGAAAAGATGAGAGATAACCAAAGAGCTAAATTTCCTATTGAAGCTACCATATTCAAGTTATAGTACTACTTTTGATTTACAGAAACAGGTAGTTTAAAAGTCACATTTTCCTCGATACCGATAAATTCTTCTATAGAAACACTTGCATATTTCTTGATTTCATTGATGAAGTCTTGCACTAGTTTTTCGGGAGCCGACGCACCTGACGTTAATCCAATTTTATTACATTCAGTTATTTCATTCAAAGGAAGGTTTTGATTGGAAGTAACAAGAATAGATTTATTACATCCAGCTTTTTTAGCAACCTCTACTAGTCTTTTAGAGTTAGATGAATTTTCACTACCTATTACAAAAAACATTTCACATTTTGGTGCAATCTGCTTTACAGCATCCTGTCTATTAGTAGTTGCATAGCATATATCTTCTTTTACAGGAGATTTAATATTTGGAAATTTTTTTTTTAGAACTTCAATTATTTCTTTAGTATCATCAATCGATAATGTTGTTTGTGTAACATAAGCTACGGGTTCTTTTAGTTGAAGATTATTAGCATCATTAACTGTTTCAACTAAAATAATATTTTCTTTCGGGATTTGGCCCATTGTACCAATCACTTCTGGATGATTTTTGTGTCCAACAAGAATCACTTTATTTCCGTTTTTGTTATGTCTTTCTGCTTCTCTATGCACTTTGGTAACCAAAGGACATGTAGCATCTACATAAAACATTTTTTCATTTTGAGCCTCTATCGGTACTGTTTTTGGAACTCCATGTGCTGAAAAAATTACAGGTCTCGATTTATCTTTGATCTCACTTAATTCTTCAACAAAAATTGCACCTTTTTTTTTTAAATCGTCTACAACATGTTTGTTATGAACAATCTCATGTCTTACGTAAACTGGCGAGCCATACTTTTCTAAAACTTTTTCTACAATATCTATAGCTCTAACAACTCCAGCACAAAAACCCCTGGGAGCTGCTAAAAGTATTTTAATTTCTTTATTTTCCATTTTTTTGCTATTAGAAATAATATCAGCATCAGCTTCCATTTTTTCTCAATTAAATATTCTAGCAATATATGTGGAAAAGTTAATGAAGCCAATCCAATAAATATAACTTTATATGTAGATTCATTTAGCTCTAAGTAATTACTTAAAAAATATAATGAAAATAGATAGATTAATGCGGTAATTATCGTTAAAGGAATAGCTTTTTTAACAAATAAAACAAAACCTTTTCTAATATTTTTATTTAGTTGAAGAATTAACGATAATGAATGTCTTACTGAATGTAAAAAACAAAAATATATCGTAAATGCTAAAATCGGGCTTAATAAATAGTTTAAAATTAGTATTGAAAAAAAATCTAATAATAAAAGAGATTTCATTTCAATATTTTCTTCAAATAATAAATATAAAGTAGAAAAAAAACTAAGTATTAATAAAATATATAAAAATATATCTTCTATGAAAATAATTCCAGAGATATTAAAGTTTAAAAACTGAAATATTAATATAGTTTCGATTTTATGAAAAAGCAACGGGGAGACTATTACTGAAGATCCTTTTAAAAAATACAATATTCCATCATAGACTTTTTTCTTGTTTTTTAAAAAGAACATATCTTCTTTTCCAAAATGATATGCGGCAACTATAAGAAAGATTGATAAAAGTATTTTTGGAAGCATAACCCAAATTAATATTATAAATAAGCTAAGCAATAAGTATCCAATATAAAAAGTAGACATTGATTTTAAGTTAAAAAATTTTAAAAGTTTTTTACCTTTAATATTATCTAAAGCTCCATGAGAAATACCAATTGTTAATATTAAAAATAAACAAAGCATTAATAAGTTGTTGTTTCTAAAAAAAGAAAGAGCAGAAATAATAATTGAAAAATTAAAAAAAATTAAGGAGTGGAAAAAATTTATTTTTTTAATCATACTATTTTCTAAAAAGAGCTTTTATAAAAATCCATTTAGGCATTTTTAAAATTATTGATAAGTCCTCTAAAATAGTACTCTTGTTAGATAAAAATTTAATTACAGCATTTGATGAGCCGCTAAACATTCTAAAGAATATGTTGGGCATTCTTTTTGGGTAATTTTTTAATACTCTTAAAAAGATTTTGTCTAAAAATTTGTATTTTTTTTCAACACTAAAAATTTGTGAATTTTTAATATTTTCAATGTTTTCCCTTATGTATTTACTTTGTTCTTGAATATTTAAAAAAGTATAGCCAGTACTTAGTCGTGTCATACCACCAGCAACTCCAATATTTATTTTATTTTTTGTACTAAAATTTGTTGGATAAAACATTGGTATAGAACCTTCCTCACTATAAGTTATTTTATAATTTTTTAGTCTTAAACTATTACTAATATAATCTTTAATTTGATTACTATAATCTTTCAATAAATTATCATTAATTGTGGATAACCAAGTGGTCTCTATTAGTGCCTTTTTTCCATCGTAAGGAAGTGTATAAAAAAAATGTACATTATTTCTTTGTTCACAATCAAAATCCATTAAACTTAAAACATTGTCATCAAAAAAACTATCTTGCGTTTCAATTTCAACACCATGAAAATGTTGCCAAAGGTGATTTTGACTATTTTTAAAAGATGGCACACTGTTAAAAATAAAAGAGTTGTTCGTGTTTAAATCTTTTATATCGGTATAAAAACTAATATTTTTATTTTTTTTTAATCTTTCGATTATTTTTTTATAAAATAATCCGCTATCAATACTTTGGTAAGGAAAATCATCACACTTGATAATTTTAGATTTATTAGATGTTTTAATAGAAAAATTATTCCAATTTTTTTTTACACAGTCATCAAAATTATGATTTATTACTTTCCAAAAAGACCATGTTTTATCTCTCTTGTACTCACTTCTTGGTTCAATAATTGCTAGAGTTTTATTTTCTAGTTTTTTATGAATTTCTAATTCATAGGCTAAAGATAAACCAGCACAACCTCCACCGATAATTACATAATCAAATTCTTTCATTTAAATTTATTTCCTCATTAATTATTTGGTGTTCAGCTTCTTTATTATGCTCTTTTAGATTCATAGTAAAAAGTATAAAAAAGTCAAAGATAGCTAATATTGTTTGAAAAAACTTTCCTAAACTAGAAACATATATTTTTCCTGATTTATTATAATTTTCAATATTTTTTTTACTTAAAATATTACTTCCAATTTGCCGATAAACTCTTCTTGCTACTAAAATTGCAAATCTACATCTAATTGGAATATCTCTTATTGATGAAAATGAACTATCATAAAATGTATCAGCAGTTTTTAAAGTATTTCTTATAGACTCAAAATTTGAATTTATATATTTTCTATTTTTTTTATTGTCTTCAACCACATCTCTAGCAATATTTGTTAACTGCATAGCAATACCTAGATCTATTGCAGACTTGAGTGAATTTTGTTTTTTAACATTAAGTATTTTTGCCATCATTAAGCCTACGGTACCTGCAACTCTATACGAGTAGATTAAAAGTTCTTTTTTTGAACTTATTTTTACTTCATTTTTTAAATCTGTTTCAACACCATCGAATAAATCATAAACAATTTTTTTTGATATTCCAAAATCATCTATTACTTCATATATATTTTTTATAATTTGATTACTAAAATCTTTTTTTATAAATTGATTTTTAAATTCATTAAATTGTTTTACTTTAATATTCAATTTTGATTCTTGATCTGCAATATCATCTACAGTTCGACAAAAATCATAAAGGGATGAACATTTGTTATATATTTTTTTTGGTAAAAAAAAACCTGCCCAGCTAAATGATTTTGCATAGATTGATAAATAGTTTTTATACATTATAAAATTTTATCTAAAACTTTTGCTGACGATAACACTCCAGGAACACCTGCACCAGGGTGGGTACCTGCTCCAACGAAGTAAAGACCATTGCACACTTCTGATTTATTATGAAACCTAAAGTAAGCTGATTGACTGAATTTAGGTTGAATAGAAAATCCTGATCCGTACTTTGTGTTTAAATCCTTTTCGAAATAATCTGGAGTTAAATAAAAATCCTCAACAATATTTTCTCTAAGATTAGGTAGTAAAGTTTGTTCCATTTTCTCAATTACTAGATCTTTAAACTTACCTCCTTCTACTAACCAATCAATATTAGATTGGTTATTTGGCACAGGGACTAATACATAAAAACAATCGTGTCCCTCTGGTGCCATTGATTTATCTGTTGCAGTAGGCCTATGAAGATAATAGCTAATATCATTATTCAATTTCTTATTACTAAAAATATCATCCAAATGTTCCTTATACTTATTGCCAAATTTAATTGTATGGTGTTCAACTTTTTCATAAACTTTTTTTGTTCCAAAGTAATAAACAAAAAGACCCATAGAATATTCCATGCGTTTTCTTTTCCAATTAAACACTTTATTATTTTTAACTTGATTTAATAACTTGTCGTAAACAGCTGGTGGATCAGCATTGCATACAACATAATCAGCTTTTATTTCTTTGTGATTATCTAACTTAACTCCTTGAATTTTATTATTTTTGTAAATAATATTTTTTACTTCATTACCTTTTATTACTTCAATATTTTGTTCTAGCATCAATTTTTCTAGACCATTTACAATCTGTCCAGTACCACCCATTGAATAATGAATACCCCATTTCTTTTCTAAATATAAAATGAGTCCATAAATTGAAGTTGTAGTAAATGGGTTCCCCCCAACTAATAGTGGATGCATACTTAGCATTCGTCTTAAGTTTTTATTTTCTATATAAGATGAGACTAAAGAGTAAACCGATTTATAACTTTTAAGATTTAATAAAGATGGCAATTGTTTAAACATAAAACTAGGTTTATCGAATGGTACGTCTGAAAGTTCTGAAAAACCTTTATCAAATATTTTTTTTGTAAATTTTAAAAGATCTTGATAGCCTTTAACATCATTTTTGTTAATTTTTTTGATTTGGTTTTCCATTTCATTTTCATTACCTGAATAATCAAAACTCAAACCATCATCAAAAATAAATCTATACCATATTTTCAATGGAACTAAATTAATATAATCTTTAGAACTCTTATTAAATAATTCAAATAGTTCATTGATTAAATATGGTGCAGTTATAACAGTTGGTCCACCATCAAATATAAATCCATTTTTTTTAAAGACTCTTGCTCTGCCACCTAAATCATTATGTTTTTCAATTAAAGTGACGTCATATTTTTTTGCTCTCAGTCGTAAAGCAGTTGCAATACCACCAAAACCAGATCCAATTATAATAATTTTTTTAGACATACTTTTAACAAGTAATTGTACAGAAATTCGTTGTAAAAAAAAATAGGGCGGATATTGAATCCGCCCTATTAAATAACTATTTTTTAAATATTCTGTTTATTATCTTTTAGAAACAGAAGTATTTTGCATAGCACATGACCAGATAACTAGACCAAAAGCGATCTTGTTAACGAAGTCTGCTAAATTGTAGATTATATTTAAAGTATTAGTGTCTACTCCACCAGCTAGGTATCCTAAAAGATATCCAAGCGGGTAAATAGCCCAACCTATTGTTACAATCATTCTCATTGCAGTAAAGGCAGTTTTAAGTGCTTTATTACCACTAGACTTCATAGCTTTTCCAGCTTCTCCTGAGAACAATTCAAATAAAATATATATCCATGCAGCTGTTCCAACTACAAAACCTAAAAGAGCTGAAATGTATCCAGCTTCACCAAGGTATCCGAATACCAACATAACTAAAGATGCTACTAGCAATCTCCAAAACATTGATACTGGAACTTTTCTAACAGCAGCAAGAATTAAATAAAATTCTACTATTTGAAGAGGTACAGTAATTAACCAGTCTATATATCTGTAAACTGTAGGCGTTTCACCAGTTTCTACCCATATACCTCTCATATACATGTAGTGAACAAATGCAACACCAGTAACTAATCCTGCAACTGATACCGAAGGTCTCCACGCTTGTGCTACAGTTCCTCTTTCAGCAAAAAAGAATACAGTAGAAGCGATCATACCCATTGAAACTACCCAAAAAGTAATTCCAACAAAATCATTTGTTGCTAAGATTGTCGTTGCTGCATTTGCTGAACTAGTTACACCAAAAAGTGCAATAGTAGCTAATGCAAATAATCTTAATTTTCTCATAAGGATCTCCCTCATATTATTGTTAATTTTAAATTTAAAAATTTAAGTTATCTAATAATTAATTAAATAAATTAAACGTTGAGAACATAGTAAAAAATCAAATAGTTTTGAAGTCTTTTATTTTAAATAAATGATCTTTTTTTCATTGATTTTACTAAGTTTTTGAATAGTTATACACTACCTCGGCGACAATTCGCCGAGGTTTTTGCATTATTTAAATATTATTTTTTTGGAAGTGTAGCGTTTAAAATAAATGCTAAAAAGCCAGCTGGAATTAATCCAGTTGTTAGCAATAGTTTAAACTTAATACCAAAGTCTGGTATATGAGCTACTACCTGAGGTAATAGAGATAATCCAATACCAAATGATAGTGACAAAGCTAATATTAATAGATTTCTCTGACTCATGTCTGCTTGAGAAATTAACTTAATACCTGCCGCAACAATCAATCCAAACATAATAATCGCTGCGCCACCAATTACAGATTCTGGCATTGCTGCAATAATTCCACCAAGCTTTGGAAACAAACCTAGTAAAATTAAAATGACACCAGCAACTGTTCCAACATGTCTGCTAATTACTCCCGTGAAAGCTACAAGACCTGCGTTTTGAGAATATGAAGTATTAGGCATAGCATTAAACAAAGCTCCAAAAACTGTACCAGCTCCGTCAGCCATTATACCGCCAGATATTTCTTTATCTGTTGCTTCTCTATTTGCACCACCCATTGTTGTTGCGCTTATATCTCCGATTGTTTCAATTGTTGTTACAATTGACATGAACAACATTAATATAATTGCGCCCGGAACAAAATCTATTCCGTATTGAAGAGGCATTGGAAGAGCAAACCAATCAGCGTCTGCAATTTTTCCATAATTTACCATACCTAGAGACATTGCTACTATGTAGCCAGCAATTATTCCGATTAATATAGACGCAGACGAAACCATACCTTTTCCTTTTTGGTGAGCTATCAGTGCTACGATTAAAACAGTAAATGCTATAAATAAATGATTAGCATTTCCAAAGATTTCAGGTTTGTTACTCATTAACCATCCACCTCCACCAGCATACATAAAACCAACTTTAAGAAGACTGAATCCAATCATCAACACTACAATTCCTGTAACCAGCGGTGGAAACATATGTCGAATTGGTTTTAAAATTTTACCAATGAACATTTGAAAAATTCCTCCTACCAAGGCAGCAGTAAAGATTGCTCCAAGTCCTAATGCTTTAAAAGGTAACATTATAGGAATGAAAGCAAAACTTGTTCCTTGAATAATCGGAAGTCTTGAGCCAACTTGTTTATAACCAACAGTTTGTATAATTGTTGCAACTCCAGCAACAAACAAAGCCATTTGAATTAAAAATATTTTTTCTGCGGGGGTTGAACCAAAAACACCTGCAACAATTATCGGGACCGTAATGTTACCTGCAAACATAGCAAGCACATGTTGAATTCCCAATGGTATTGATTTATTAAGCGGCAGTTTTTTATTAGCTCCACCACCAGATGAGCTTTTTCTTGATTTAGCCATTAATCCTCCCTTAATTAATTGAAAAGCCTATTAAACAAGATGAGTAATGGAAAGCATTAAGTTGACTAAATATACTCTATATATAGCAAATACTTAAAAAGATTAAGATTTGTTGTTTAAATATCACTGCTGATTGCCAGTTAATAACCAAGTTTTTTATCAACCTTATTATTAAGCTCACTATTTTCTAAAAATAGTTTTAGATTTTTTACAAATATATTAAGTGTTAATTCTATATAATTGCCAAGCTCATCAGATGATACATGGGGTGTAATAATTAAATTAGGAGTGTTCCACAGTTTTGAATTTTTTTCTATTGGTTCAGGTGTAAACACATCAAGTATTGCACCAGCAATCTCATTGTTTTTGAGTTTTTCGCACAAAGCATCATAATCCATAACTGACTGCCTTCCTATATTTACGATTCCGCAACTAGATTTAAGCTTATCTAGTCTTTCACGATTAATTAAATTTTTAGTTTCAGGTGTACCAGGCACAGCTAGATATAAAAAATCTGCATCAGCTAAGACACTGTCAATTTTATCTATGGTAACAATTTTTGAACATCCATCAACCATCCGTCCTCTCTTGTTAACTCCAATTATATTAACACCTAGCGGAGCCAAGAGTTTAGCCATTGACGAACCAAGAGAACCAGTTCCAACTAACACTACCGTTTTTCCTTTAATAGGATTACTAAATAATGAAACAAATTTTTTATCTCTTTGATTAGTAATAATTTTTGTCATATGTCTTTGGAGCATTAAAATGCTCATCAAACCATATTCTCCTGCGTTTTTAGCATGTACGCCACTGCTATTTGTTAAAACTAAACCATCGAACATCCAATCCAAAGGAAATAAATGTTCTACGCCTGCTGAAATAAGATGTATCCATTTTAGATTTGGTGCAATTTTTTTAAGATTTTTTGTAGAAAAATTCCATGCCAATAAAATATCAGAATTAGACATCGAGGTTTTAAAATTATCTTCATCCCAGTCAATAAAGATTTCTACCTTTTCTCTAATTTCTGGAAATTTTTTTAATGCTTTATCCAAATGTTTTTTTGTTATTGTAAAATTTTTTTCTCCCTCAGCATCACTTGGAAAAGAACCAGGAGCCCAATGGTTATTTTTAATATGAATTTTAATTTTTTTATTTTTATTCAAAGTACCCCACTTTTTTCTGCTTCAGATAATTTTTTAATTATATGTTTGTCGCGATCGTTAATAGGCATTTTTTCAGCATCAAACTGTAATTTCATAATATTAGACCCAATTGATTTAATAAACTTACGATCATTAATATTTCTTTTAGGCATTCTTAAAACTGTGTCTTGTCCATTAGTTCTTATTACATCTCCTTTTTTATTTTGTGGTTGTGGAGGTTCTTTGCCTTCTTTTAAATTTTTAATTAATTTTCTGATACGACGCCTGTAAATCATAACTCCGTAATCTGTGGGCATAAGATGTTCACCTTTATGGGCAGAGATGGCTCCCATACCTTCAACAGCTTCTGCATCCCCAGGTTTTTTTTGTTTTTCTTCCCAAGGGCGATCCATAATCTCTCCAGCTTCAATTCTTTCACATCCTTCTTTGTTATTATATTCTATTGGATCACCTCTTTCTCCGAAATTACCCCAGGCTAAAGCTAAGCAATGTTTATCGTCAACAGGAACTACCCAGCGAGTAAAAGAACTTCGTCCAAAATAACGTGACCTAGTTCCATCTGCAGCAAAAGCTGATCCAGCTTGAGTAAAGTTAGGGAGTATCAATTCATTCACCCTAACCCAAACATAGTCATCAACTCTACGAGTGTTACAACCAAGATATTGAACTCCTCTTTCAAAAAATTCTAACTCTCCAATTTCTGCAAAACCTTTGGAGAATTGTATTCCTGAGCTTTGTCCGTGTAAAAAAGAAGTATGAACAGGATCCATAATTGCATCGAGTACTTGAATCCAATTACAATTATATTCGATACGATAAGGTCTTCTTATTATTTCCGGAACATCAAATGCATCATAGTGAGGAAATTCCGGTATATTTTCAGGAGGACCCATATAAGCAAAAACTAAACCATTAAATTCAATTACTGGATAAGCACCAAGTTTAAAAGTTTTTCTTAATTTAGCTGCTTGCTTTGAATCAGGATCTTCTCCGGGTGTTTCCAGAATTTCACCATCAGGTGCAAACAACCAGCCATGATAACAACATCGAATACCCTTTTTTTCACATTTACCATAAACTAAAGACGCTCTTCTATGAGGACAATTCTTATGAACTAATCCAATTTTATTTTCTGTAGTTTTAAAAATAACTAGATCTTCACCAAGAATACGTATTTGTGATGGAGTAGTTCTTACTTCTGAAGTTAGAGCAACGGGATGCCAATATCTTCTTAAGTATTCTCCACCTGGGGTACCAGACCCAGTTTGCGATATTGTTTCATCACTTTTTGGTGGTTTTGATTGGTTATATCCTCTGAAGTTTTTCATTATTTTTATTATTATTGATTAATCTAAAAATCGCAATTAGATTTGGATTAATTTTTAGAGGATGTAAAATGGTTAAAAACGGCAAGTCAATACACGGTCTACCAGCGAAATCTTACACAGATCAACAATTCTGGGAAACAGAGTGTGATACTGTTTTATCTAATGGATGGTTGTTTGTTGGGTTTGTTCATGAATTTTTAAAGTCAGGAGACGTTTCACCAATTTTAATTGCAGGCAAACCCATATTACTTATAAAAAATAATAAAAATGAAATTAAAGCGTTCCATAATGTTTGCAGTCATCGATGCCTTAAATTGGTAAATGAAAAAAAAAATGTTGGGAAAATTATTCAATGCCCTTATCATTCTTGGACTTATGATTTGGATGGAAATCTAAAAGTCTCCCCTCATTTTGGTGGAACAAATAACCACAAACCAAAAGGATTTAATAATTCTGATCATGGACTTAAACCAATTCGTATACACATTTGGCATGATTGGATTTTTATTAATTTAAACGGTAAAGCTAAAAAATTTTTAGAATATGCCAAACCACTTATAAATAAATTTAAAAATATTAATCTTAAAAAAATAAAAAAAGTTGCTACATTGGATTTTGGAAAAATTAATTCAAATTGGAAATTTCTTATAGAAAATTTTATTGAACCCTATCATGTTCAATTTGTTCACAAAACAACAACTAAACAACCTCTCAAAGATCATTATACAATTGTGGATGGAGTATGTTTTGGAAGCGGCGTAGATGTACAAGAAGAAAATAAAGATAGTAATACTTTGTCTGTAAGTTCTCGATACTTATCTTTATTTCCTAATTTCATAATAGGAACTTATGTTCCTAATCAAATTGGTGTATATTTAAATGTACCGATAAGTCCGGGATTGACTACTCAAAAAAGAATAATTTATACTACCGAAGGCAAAGATATGACAAAACAAGAAATTGAATTACAGAAAAAAATTTGGTGGAGTGTACACAAAGAAGATCATGCGATATGTGAAAGACTACAAGAAGGTAGATCATCTCCCGCTTCTACAAAAGGTGGGCTTTTATCCCCACATTGGGAAACAAGTGTTCAAGCATTTCAAAAACTTATAATAAACTCAACTATGAAAGGAAGCAAAAATGTCCGAAGAAGTAAATAAAGAAGGTTATAGATTGGCACATACAATGATTAGAGTTAGAGACTTAGAAGCTTCTTTCAATTTTTATTGTAAAACTTTAGGAATGAAAATTCTAAGAAAAACAGATTATCCAGATGGTAAATTTACGAACGCATTTATAGGTTATGGTCTTGAAACAGAATCTCCTTGTTTGGAGCTTACTCATAATTGGGACCAAAAAGAAAATTATGACAAAGGTAACGGTTGGGGACATATATGTATAGAAACAAGAGATGTATATAAAGCTTGTGATGACTTAGCTAAACTCGGAGTAAAAATTACTCGAGCACCTGGTCCAATGAAACATGGAACAAGAGTTATTGCTTTTTGTGAAGATCCAGATGGATATAAAGTAGAGTTAAATGAACCAGTAAAAGTATAAAAGAAAGGAAATAATAATGTCAAAAAAACCTCAATTATATAAATTTAAAGATATAGAAAATAGGTTACATACATTAGAGCCAGGAAAAAGTTATATTAAGCCATTCGTAACTAGTAAAGTTAGTAATACCATGTGCGGAGGTTTAAATTTTTTAAATAAAGTTTCTGTACCATGGGATTTGACCTGTGATGAGATTATTTATTGTATGGAAGGAACTTTCCGTCTGACTTGTGATGGACAATCTTATATTTGTAATCCAGGAGATGTTCTTTACATTCCAAAAGATAATCATATAGCCTACGAATGCGATGAAAAGTGTGTGATATTTTATGCAGCTTATCCACATGATTGGAAACAAAAAGCAGGTATAACTTTTGTTCCAGGAATTGATCCTGAAGATATGCCTCCAGTGGAAAAATAGTTATGTCTAAAAATAATAAAATTTATTATGAATCTTTTGAAGAAGCGATAGAACGTAACAGAAAAAAAATACCTGAGGTTCACAAAAAATTAAAAAGTGCTGGAGTAAAATATGTTTTATCAAGCTGGATAGATCTCCATGGAATACCAAAGACTAAACCAGTTCCGATGAGTGACTTTGAACCTTTATGTTTGGGTAAGGGACCGCAGTTTGCTGTTCATTCTATTTCCTTTGTTCCAGAACTTACTCCTGCAGATTCAGATCAAATAATGTTACCAGACTTAAATTCTGTTTATATTTGTCCATGGGATAAATCTACGGCTATTATATTTGCTGATCTTTTTTGGGAAGGTAAACCATATAATGTTTGTCCAAGGCAAGCACTAAAACGTGCAATGCAAAAAGTACAAGATGCTGGTTACAAAGGTATGTGTGGTATTGAGCCTGAATTTATTGCTATGAAATATGATGAAGATGGAAAACCAATCAAAGCTATTGATAGCGATCCTATTAAAGGAATAAGACCAAGGAGACAAGCTTTTGGTTATGACGTTGAACACTCTTTAGACTCAATGCATTTTTTTAAAGAGTTAATAGATATACTTGAAGATCTTGGCTGGAATTTACATGATGTTGTTGCAGAAGGAGCTTATTCACAATTTGAATTAGATTTTCATTATACAAATCTTTTAGAAATGGCTGATAGATTAGTTTTTCTTAGAATACTTTTAAAAGAAGTTGCTAAGAAAAATAATATGTTCATTACTTTTATGCCAAAACCTACGATAGGGGATTGGAGATCAGGAGCACATATAAATTTTTCTATGGAAGACATTAATAAACCTGGAAAAAATATTTTTACTGATGGAAAATCTTGGTCCAAAGAATCCCAGCATGCTGTAGGTGGATTAATGAAACATGCAGAAGCTTTAACTGCCATTACATGTTCGACAGTCAATTCGTATAATGGATTAGTTCCAAGAGTGGGTGGATTTGAAGGTGGTACAGTGACTTGGGCTCCTACTAATATTACTTATGGTCATAACAATCGATCAGCACAATTCCGTTTACCACAAAATAGATATTGTATAGAAAATAGGGCGGCAGACATGACTATGAATGTTTATCTAGCTCTAGCTATGACTTGTTCAGCAGCATTAGAAGGAATTAAAAATAAGATTGACCCAGGCAAACCAACTGATCGTGACTTATATCAAATGACAGAAGACGAGTTTAAAAAATTAGGAATTAGAAGACTTCCTAAAAATTTACTACAAGCTATTGAGGCTCTTAAAGTTGATAAACTAGCAGAAGAAGTTCTAGGATCTGCCATGAAAAAGTCGTTCCTTTCTTACAAAAATGATGAATGGGAGCGTTATCACCAAGCCGTTACAGATTGGGAAGTGAAAGAATATCTTAGATTGTATTAATGAAAGATTACGAGACTTTTGATTTAGGAGATATAAAACTCCTTTCAGGAAAAATTTTAAAATCTGGAAAAATTACTTACAAAACTTACGGAACTTTAAATAAAAACTTTGATAATGTTATAGTTTTGCCTACTTTTTATACTGGTAGTCATAAAAGAAACGAAGGTTTTTTTGGCCCAGGTAGAGCTATAGACCCTAATAAATATTTTATTGTTTCCATCAATATGTTTGGAAACGGTTTATCATCATCACCAAGTAATAGCTCAAACCAACAAGATGGGCCTCGTTTTCCTGACATAACATTATGGGATAATATATATTGCCAACACAAATTATTAATTGAAAAATTAAAAATAAAAAAAATAGCTCTAGTGACAGGCTGGTCAATGGCTGGTTGCCAAGCTTATCAATGGGCTGCACAATTTCCTAATATGGTTAAATCTATTCTACCATTTTGTGCTTCTGCAAAAACATCCTTACACAATCATGTTTTTTTAGAAGGAGTTAAGGCTGCACTAGTTGCAGATAAAAATTGGGACAATGGAGAATATAAGTCACCTCCCATTGCAGGTCTAAAAGCATTCGGTAGAGTTTATGCTGGTTGGGCTTTTTCGCAGGATTTTTTTAGAGAAGAACTTTTTAAAAAATTAGGTTTTCAAACAGCTGAAGAATTACTTAAGGATTGGGAAGATGATCATGCTAAAAATTGGGATGCCAATAATTTACTAACCAAACTTAAAACATGGCAACTAGCAGATATTAGTTTTGGACCTATTTATAATAAAGATTTTAAAAAGGCATTAAAATCAATCAAAGCTCGTACAATTTTAATGCCTTGTAATCAAGATTTGTATTTTAGAACTAAGGATAATGAATTTGAAGCAAAATATATTCCAAATTCAGTTTTAAAACCTATAGATTCTCCCTATGGCCATTGTGCAGCCAATCCGGGAAATGATAAAAATTTTGAACTTCAATTAGATAAAAATATTAGTGGATTATTAAATGAATAAAAATTTATCACTATTAGCATTGAGCCAAGTTTTTGGCTTTACAGCTAATATTATTACAGTTTTTTTAAGTGGAATTGTTGGCTCTCAAATTACTTCTATAAAATCACTGTCAACATTACCTACATCTTTGTCAGTTCTGGGTACTGCAATTTTTACTATTTTAGCAGCAAAAATTATGGACAAAATTGGTCGGAGGTTAGGTTTTATTTTTGGAGCTTTAGTAAGTTCAGCGACTTGTTTGTTTGCTGTATTTGCTATCATTCAACAAAATTTTATATTATTTTGTATTTCACATTTAATTCTTGGTTTGGGAATAGCTTTTGCTCATCAGTACCGTTTTGCAGCAGCAGAAAGTGTAGAGAAAGAGAAAGTTCCAAAAGCTATCTCTACTTTAATGTTAGCTGGAATTGTGTCATCTTTTTTAGGTATAACTTTAGCAAATTATACAAAAAATCTTATTCCTGATCATTTGTATGTAGGTTCTTATCTTTTACTTGCTTTATTTACTTTTATCCCTGCAATACTTTTTATTTTTTATAAAAATAATGAAAAAGTAAAAATTGATCTTAATAATAGATATAATGGGCGTAGATTACCTGAAATAATTTTTCAACCAAAATTTTTGCAAGCAATCATTGCTTCAGCATTTGCTTATGCTGTTATGTCGTTTTTAATGACAGCAACTCCTTTAAGTATGCATCTCATGGATAAAATGAGTTTGGATGATACTGGTATAGTTCTTCAATTTCATTTATTTGCTATGTTTCTTCCGTCGTTAATTACTGGACATTTAATTAAAAAGTTTGGGCACAGTAATATAATTTATATAGGGGTTTTGTTTTATGCTGTAACAATAATCTTAGCTTTATTTGAACAAACATTTATAAATTATATGATTGCTCTAATATTTTTAGGATTAGGGTGGAATTTTTTATTTATTTCTGGAACAAGTTTAGTTGTTTTAACTTATAAAGAAGAAGAAAAATTTAAAGTACAAGGAATTAATGATTTAATTGTATTTTCTACAATGGCGTTAGCAAGCTTGTCGGCAGGAATAATGTTAAGCTTAACTAGTTGGAAAACTATGAACTTAATCTGCATTCCTATCTTAGTTTTAATAGTTTATTCGACTTTTAGAGCTGATTCTTTAACTAATAAATGAGATTATTCTAATACAAAAGTAATTTTTGTCATACCAAATTGTGCATATCTGATTTTCTGTAAAGTCATTGGTAATATTTTTTTTTTTTAATATTAATTTTTAAAAGGAGAAAATATGATTAAATCAAAAATTATAATACCATTTTTTTTATTAATGGCTTTAACTACATCAAGCTATGCTGAGACAACTGTTTCTTCAGAAGTTAGTTTTATATTTAATACATTTCTGTTCTTAGTTTGTGGATTTTTAGTTATGTTTATGGCTGCTGGTTTTGCGATGCTAGAGTCTGGAATGGTTACTTCAAAAAGTGTATCAGTGATATGTGCAAAAAATATTGGATTATTTTCAATTGCTGGAATTATGTTCTGGTTATTTGGATATAATCTTGCTTACGGAATACCAAAAGGAGGCTATATAGGCAATTTTTTGCCTTGGTCTGATTCAAGTACGCTGGAAACTGGTTATTCAGACGGGTCTGATTGGTATTTTCAGATGGTATTTTGTGCAACTACCGTTTCAATAGTTTCTGGAACATTGGCTGAAAGAATAAAGTTGTGGCCATTCTTTTTATTTGCAGCAATTTTATCAGGAATTCTTTACCCAATTGTTATGGGTTGGCAGTGGGGTGGAGGATGGTTAGCTGTATCAGGCTTTTCTGATTTTGCTGGGTCTACATTAGTTCATTCTACTGGTGGATCTGCTGCATTAGCTGGAGCTATAGTGCTAGGCGCTAGATCTGGAAGATTTAAGATTAAAGGAGAACCAGCGCCAATAAAACCTTTCGCAGCATCATCAATTCCATTAGTAACTATCGGTGTGTTTATTTTATGGTTGGGTTGGTTTGGATTCAATGGTGGATCACAATTATCAATGGGAACATTCGACGACGCAGTTGCAGTATCAAAAATTTTTATTAATACAAATCTAGCAGCCTGTGGTGGTGTATTAGCTGCAGCAATCGTTACAAGGCTAATGATAGGTAAAACAGATATTATTCAAATGCTAAATGGTGCAATAGGTGGTTTAGTTGCAATAACTGCAGAACCATTAATGCCATCTCCACTAGCTGCAATATTAATTGGGGGAGCAGGAGGAATAATTGTTGTTTTTGGAACTAAGCTTCTATTTTCATTCAAGATTGATGATGTTGTTGGTGCTATACCTGCGCACTTATTTGCCGGTATTTGGGGAACTTTAGCAGTACCACTTACCAACAATGATGCAAACTTTGGATCTCAATTTTTGGGTGTTATCTCGATAAATGTATTCGTATTCGCCGTTTCATTAATAGTTTGGTTGATAATGAAAAAAATTATGGGAATAAGATTGAGTAAAGTAGCTGAGATAAAAGGAACTGATGTTTCAGAAACAGGAGTTATTGCATACGCAATAAGAGATTAACTAATTACTAACCTCTAATAGTAATACCTCGGCGATTTTATCGCCGAGGTTTATTAAATTAATTATTATCTTTGTGTTTTAGTCTTAAATTTACCGCCTTTAACTTCTTTCTCTAAGAAAGAACCAAAAGCTTCTCCAACGTCTGTAAAGTTGACACCAGTTGCTCCTTCGTAATCAACTGCTTTTCCTTTAGCTAAAAGGTCTAAACCTTTTTTTAATTGGCCAGGGTAAATTTTTGTTCCTGGGCCATTAGCTACAGCCATTACATTTTTAGCAATCGAACCACGATCAGCCGATCCACCAGCTTGCATAGCAAGTACGATTAAAGCTGCTGCGTCGTAAGACTCACCAGTGTATGGACCAGAAGAGTCAATTCCACCTTTTTTTGCAACTTTAGTGAAAACTCCTGCTCCTTTTCCAGTTGAACCCGGTAAAGAACCAAACGATTTATTTAAACTTTTTCCAAAAGTATCTGTAAGAGAATCACCAATCATACCATCTGATAATATAAATGTATCAAAGGCACCAGAATCTATAGATCCTTGAATAATTCCTTTACCACCTTGGTCAAGATAACCAATCACTGCAACAGCATCTCCACCTGCAGAAGCTAAAACTGCAACTTCTGAGCTGTAGTCAGCTTTACCGTCTTCATGTGCTGCTACTGTTGTAACTTTAATACCATGAGCTTTAACTGCTGCTGCGTATACATCAGCTAAACCTTTACCATAGTCATTGTTAGTGTATGTGACTGCAACACTTTTAATTCCTCTGTCTTTAGTAATGTCAGCAAGAATTTGACCACCACGAGCATCAGATGGAGCGGTTCTGAAAAAGAAACCTTTATCATCTAATGTAGTTAAACCTGGTGATGTTGCTGAAGGTGAAATCATAACTACACCTTTTGGTACTGCAACATTACTTGCAATTGCTCCAGTAACACCAGAACAATCTGCTCCCATAATTGCAGCTACTCCTTGTGAAATCAATCCTTCTGCAGCAGTTGTTGCGGCAGCTGAATCAACACATGTTGAGTCTGCTCTTAAAGGTTCAATTTTTTTTCCACCAAGCAAAGAGCCTGAGTCAGAAGCTTCTTTAAAAGCTAATTCTGCCGAAGCCGCCATTGCTGGGGTTAGAGATTCAATAGGACCTGTAAATCCTAAAATAATTCCCATTTTAATTGAGTGTCCATCTGCATATATGTTTGTTGTAAATGTCGAAACAAACATAAAAACAGCAATAAATAGTTTTTTCATATTTTCCCTCTTAATAATATTATTAATAATATAAGAGTATTTACTGTTAAACTTTATTTTTCAATGGGAAAATTTCTTTTATTTATGAGGTTGATTCAGCCTTATCGCATCGAAAAAGGATCATCAGTTGGTTTATCTGAAGTATGGAACCAAACCGTTTTAATTCTGGTATAATCCTTGATAGACTCTATTCCAGCTTCTTTTCCATAACCGCTATCTTTTATACCTCCAAAAGGAGCAGATGGTGAAATTAAACGATAAGTATTAACAAAGGTAATTCCGGCGCGGATAGCTTTTGATACTCTAAGACCTCTACCTAAATCTTTTGTATACACGCCTGAGGATAAACCATACTGGTTATCATTCATTTTTTTTATTACTTCATCTTCAGTATTAAATTTCATTACCGACAGGACGGGACCAAAAAGTTCATTTTCTGCAGTTGGTAAATTATGATTTTCACATTCTATAATTGTCGGAGGAAAGTAGTAACCTTTATTTGAAAACGAATGTCTTTTTCCTCCACATTTTATTTTTCCACCTTGTTCCATAGTAAGTTTAATATTTTTTTCTATTATTTCTAATTGTTTAAAATTACTTAATGGACCCATTTCAGTTTCTGGATCCATTGGTGCTCCAATTTTAATTTTGTTTGCTCTTTTAGATAATTTATCCAAAAAACTATCATAAATACTATTTTGTATATAAAGCCTAGATCCGGCTATACAACTTTGTCCACTGGCACCAAAAATTCCAGCTGTTATTCCATTAATTGCATTTTCTTGATCTGCATCTTCAAATACTGCAACTGGACTTTTTCCACCAAGCTCTAAACTTACTTCAGATAAATTTTCTGCTGAATTTTTAATTATATGCCTCGCTGTATCTGGTCCGCCTGTAAATGCAATTTTTTCTACCAATTGGTGTGTGGTTAATGCCTTACCACATGGATTTGCTAATCCAGAAATTACATTTACAACTCCTTTAGGAATTCCAGTTTTTTCAATTAACTTTACAAATTCAAACATTACCGCAGGGGCGAGCTCAGAAGATTTAATTACAACTGTATTACCCATTGCCAAGGCTGGCGCTAGCTTTGTTGCTGTTAAAAGCATTTGAGAATTCCAGGGGATAATTGCAGCAATTACACCGATTGGAATTCTAGTTGTTATTGCTTGCATGTTTGGTTTATCGATTGGCAAAACAGTTCCTTCAACTTTATCGGCTAAACCAGCATAATAATCATAGTACTCTGCTATATAGTTTGCTTGTTTCTTCGTTTCTCTAAATAATTTACCAGTATCAATAGTTTCAATTTTTCCTAAAAGCTCAGCGTTTGTTCTTAATTGATTGCCTATTTCTCTTAGGAATTTACCTCTTTCTCTTGGTAATAGTTTAGACCACTCTCCTTCAAAAGCTTTTTGTGCCGCTTTTACTGCTTTATCTACATCTTTGGCGCTTGCTTCAGGCACTCTAGCCCAAGGTTCATTATTTTCAGGATTTAAAGTTTCAAATGTTTTTTTACTTTCTGAGTCAACCCAATCACCGTCGATGTACATTTTATAATCTTTAAGCTTTGTCATTTTTATCAATAAACTTTTTGATTGTTGAATTAAAATCTTCTGAACACTCTATATTACAGAGATGTTTTCCTTTTTTTATAATTTTTAATTCACTTCCATGAATTAGTTTACTTATATTTTTACTCATTTCAGGTTTTGATCCTATATCATTTTCACCTGTTAATATAAGAGAGTTAGCTGTAATTTGTTTTATCTTCATATCGTTATCTTCGTGATGAACGAATAGTTTATATATTTTCAACCACGTTTCATGTTTAGTATTTTCTAACATTTTATATATTTTTTTATATATTAACTCATTTTTACTAATAAATTCTTCGTTAAACCATCTATATACAGCTCTTTTTTTTGTGATGTCTTTCTTAAGCTTCATCATTTCATATCTATTAAGTATCTGTCTTTTTTCATCTTCAGATCTTTTATATACAGTTCCAAATATTGTTAGTGATCTTAGTCTATTGCTATGCAAAGACGCAAAATCTCTTGCAACAAGTGATCCTATTGAAAAACCAACTAAATGAAATTTATCAATTTTTAAATAATTGACCAAACTCAATAATTGTTTAGTAAAATCTTTCATACTTATCTGTCTCTTTTTTATAGGAGTTTTTCCATGACCAATAAGGTCATAAACAATTGTATTATATTTTTTAAAAAACTCAATTTGGCGATCCCATATTCCATGAGTTAAACCAATTCCGTGAATAAATATTATAGGGGCTTTTTCGCTAGTTTTTTGAAATTTATAATAGGTTTCAAATGAATCTATAGTTTTTGTCATGAATAAAACTATTTAGAGTTCTTGATACCCATTTCTTTCATATCTTGGTAGCGATCTCCTGTTCTGGCATGTGCCCTGCCACTTGAAGCTCCTCCTATAGCTATCACTATTTCATTATCAAAAGGTGCGTCATGAATAGTAAACTCATGAGTTAGATAATAAGGCCTTAAACCAGAATCTGTTTTATGCATCATTGGAATAGATATTTTACATCCAGCAGGACCTCTTGTATTTGTGAAACTTAAATAAGAAGTTCCACCCACAGCGTCTCTAAATTTGTTTCCAAACCTTAAAGTATGTATAAAAGCTGAAGCATGTTCAATTTCACCCGATAAACCTACAACACCAGCTTTTCCATAGGCCAAAATTTTTTCTGGTGATCCCATTTCTTTAATTAATTCTGGTACCAAAACATCACCAAGTTTTGGAGCAAGATCTAATATTGTTGGTTTTAGATTTTCAACGAAACCTTTATCTGACCAAGGGTTTTTAATAACTGCAGCAACAGAAACTAATAAGACAGGCTTTTTAGCTACTTTACCACCTTCAATAAAAGTTTTATCGACAAATTTTGTAAATTTTCTTAAATTTAAATCCATTTATTTTTTTCTATGCTTAAAACTGTCTCTCCTAAAACTGTATAATGCTTTAGGATCTACCGCAACATCAATGACAGCGGGTTTATTACAGCTTATCGCAGCTTTAACTGCTTCGTTAATTTCAGAAACTCTATCAACTTTATAACCTTTGGCTCCATAAAGCGCAGCAACTTTGTCAAAAGGAGGACTACTTATATCTGCTCCAATAAATCTTTCTCCATAAAAATCTTTTTGGTAAGCTTTTTCCGCACCCCAGCTTTTATTATTCATAACAATTGTAATAGTATTTATTCCATAATCTACAGCAGTACTTAATTCAGAAATAGTCATTCCAAAACCTCCATCTCCCATTAAACTTACCACTGTCTTATTTGGACAAGCAACTTTTACACCTAATCCACATGCAAAAGAAAAACCTACTAAACCAAAATCTAGAGGTGTAAATAAAGAAGGAGGGTTATAATATTCTAGCGCGTCAGTTGCTTGAAGACATAAAGTGCCAGCGTCTAAAGTTATAGCAGAATTATTTGGTAATACATTTCTTAATTGTTTGAAAAGACCTTTGGGTTGAATTGGAAATTTAGTTAAATTGTTTTCATTATCCCTATTATTTAAATAATTATTTCTTTCTTTTATGTAATTTTTTGTCCAATTGTTAGTTTCTGATATTAATTTTTGAGATTTTATTTCATTGTAAATTTGTTTAGTCACAGTAGATGCATCTGCACAAATTCCTACAGAAACAGGGAAATACCTACCAAGCATTTTTTTCTCTAATTCAATTTGAATTATTTTAGCTTTTTTATTTAAATTTTCATAAGTGTAAAAAGTTGAATTAAATCCTAGTCGAGTACCAATTGCTATTATTACATCAGCTTCTTTTGTAAGTTTTGAAGCAACAGGATTACCTCTTGGACCCATTTGGCCTGCATTAAGCTTATGGTTGAAGGGAATAGAGTCGCCATGTCCAGCCGCAGTTACTATTGGGACATTTATTAATTCTGCAAGTTTTGTCACGTCTTTATATTTTCCTGAATATTTTATACCACCACCTGCGATAATAACGATTTTAGAAGCCTTACTTATAATTTTTACTGCTTTTTTAATATCATTTTTTTTACCTTTTATTGCGCTTTCTGTTTCATAGGATTTTTTATTTTGATTAATATTAAAAACAGCAGTATCCGACAAAATATTACGTGGTAAATTTAATTGTACGGGACCTCTTCTTGGCGACATAGCTAAGTTAAAAGCTTTACTGAATACCTCTGGGATTTTTTTTGTTTTATTTATAGTCCAGGTTTTTTTGGTTATAGGCTTAAACAATGACTGTTGATCTACTCCCTGAAAAGCGTCTTGCACTTTATCTTTGGTAGAAAAAGATCCAGCTATGGAAACAACTGGAGAAAAAGCTGCAGCCGCTTGAGCAATACCTGTTACAAGATTTGTAGCTCCAGGCCCATTCTGTCCAGCAAGAATTACTCCAGGTTTATTTGATGCCCGTGCATATCCATCTGCCATATGGGTGCCTGTCCTTTCATCTCTTACTCCAATAAAATTAATTGTTTTTTCCTTATAAAGAGCATCAAACATCTCCATAGTGGCCGATCCTATTAAACCAAAAACATGCTTAGTTTTTTCTTTTTTAAGTGACAAAACCGCAGCCTGCCCACCAGAAATTTTTTGAGATTTTGTTTGGTTCACGAAACTTTTTTGATATCTGTATTTAAACCTTTGTCGAAGTGGGGCATAACTTTTTCTGTAAATAATTTTATACTTTTCATACAATCTTCATGTTTAACTCCTGGAAAATTTGACCATACTTGAAGGTTTTGAAGATTTAACTCAGATTTTAATTCTTTTATCTTATCAACTACGTATTCAGGCGTTCCAAAAAGCATATTTCTTTTATGAAGAAAATCATAACTTAGTAAGTCTAGCTTGCCTTTAGTTACCGGCAACTCCTCACCTGGATCCATGTGATTTCCTAAACCTCTCCAATGACAGACCCATCTCATGTAATTAACCATATGCTCGCCAGCTTTTTCTTTTGCTTCTTCCATTGTATCAGCAACAAACATATCTCTCACTAAACTAATACCCTCTCCAAGTTTAACATTTCTTTTTTCAGCTTCTGATTTTGCATTTTTATATGCTTCAAACTTTACTTTTAAAGCTTTCACAGTAGGGATCCACATTATTACATTTATTCCATCTTTAGCAGCCTGCTCTATTGATCTCAATCCATCAACTACTTGCCAAATAGGTGGAAATGGTTTTTGATATGGTTTAGGAACTACACTAATTTTTTTTATTACATTAGTTTTTAAATCCATAAATTCTTCACTTGGTGGACTCATATCGTGTTGCCAAACAAAATTAGGAGATGGGTATGTATAAAATTCACCTTCATGATTAAAAAATTTTTCTTTCCAAGCTTTTTTTAAAACAGTTAATGTTTCTTGAAATAATCTATAATTTTTAGCCTGATCTTTTAAATCTGCTTCTTTATTTAAATTTATAGCTTCTCTTCCATAAATTCCCCTACCTATACCAACATCAACCCTTCCTTTTGATAACTGGTCTAACATAGCAATATCTTCCGCTAGTCTTATTGGATTATGAAAAGTAATTACATTGCATGCTTGCCCAATTCTAATCTTTGAAGTTCTTGCTGCAGCATCTGTTCCCATCATTAAAGGATTTGTACAAGACTCCATCCCTTCGTGGTTAAAATGATGTTCGGTATACCATATTGAGTTCCAATCATTTTTATCACAATAAGTTGTAATCTCTCTAGCTTCGTCTAGAAGCTGTGAGTATGGTTTTTTATTCCAGTTAGTGGTATTACAAAAATATCCAAAGTTCATCTGTATCTCCTTAAAAAAATTAAGTCGACCGATCCCACTTTCGTAATTTACGACGAGTTATGTATCGCTTTGATAATCCAATTTTATTTAACTTAATGCATCAATGCAAACATTTTATCGAATCTAATATTCATATTTTTTGACCAAATCTTCTAAAATTGGGCTAATTTTAACTAAATGTGTTTTGTATTTTTCCCATCTTTGGGCGGCATGTTTATAAATTGGTTGCACAACCTGATAATAGCTTGGTGTTGATATTTTTTCTCTGTTAATGGCAGTTTTTCTATAATCTAGTAAAGATTTATCCCAACTCAAGTTAAGAAACCTAATAACATTTTTTATATTTTTCTCAAAATCATCAATTAAATCTTCGTACTTAATTTGTACGTAGTTAATTTTAAAAATAGAATTATATTGCTCCCAAAGTTCCATCGTTGTTTTGTATAAAATTGCTGCACTTTTAATATCCAAAAAATTTATCATGGCTTCGTTAAGCTTGAAATCTTGCATGTAACAACTCAGCACACAGTCTATGGGATGTCTTATAGCTAGAATAAACTTTGCATTAGGGAAAATTCTTAATATTTCACCGACATTAACAATATTCAAAGGAAGCTTATCTATATAAATATTTGATTTATTAAATTTTTTTATATTTTTATTAATTTCACTAAAGTATTCTTTGCGCATTTCGCTTACTTCACTTTCACTAATATTTTTAAATGAACTCAAATTATTGTTTTTAATTAGGTTTAACATTTTTAAAACCATGGGTTTTTCTTCTATCACCTCAATTTTTGGATGAGATCTCAAAATTGTATCAAGAAGTGTGGTTCCAGATCTTGGAAAACCAATTAAAAACGTTGGACTTATATCAAATGATTTACAATCAATCTGATTCCATTGAATAATATTTTTCTTTGTAAAATAATTTTTTTTTATCTCGAGACTTTGTAAGTATTTTTTTCTATCAAAATTTTTAGCTTCATGACTTTTGTTTGTTAATTCATTAGCTTTACGAAAATATTTAAAAGCTGAGTCATGTTCATTTATAAAATCATATGCTTTAGCCAAAAAAAAATTTTTTTTAATTTCAAACTCGGCTCCAAAATCATTTTTTTTAAGTATATTTATAGATTCTTTATATTTTTTTTTTCTAAATAAAAAAATTGAATAATAAAAATCTAAAACTTTTTCTTTAGGAAATATTTTTTTAGATTGTCTTAATATTTTTTCATAATCACTAAGTTGGTTTGAATTTTCAAAAGCAGCTAAAAGATTTTTATAAGAAATAAAATTATTCGGATCTAATTTGAGGACCTTCTTATAATTATGTATAGCTTTATTAACTTCTCCAGTTTCAATTAAGATATTTCCGATATTATTATATGCTCTTAAATAATTCTTATCTATATCAATAATTTTTTCAAAACATTTTAATGCTTCATTACTCATATTTATATTTTTTAATAAAATTCCAAAATTATTTAACGCAGGAATATAGTTAGGATTAATTTTTAAAATTTTTTTATAATAATTGCTGGCCTCTTCATACATGGCAATTTCAGAGTAAATATTCGCTAAATTATAAATAGCATTAATATAATTAGGGTTTATTTTTATTGCTTGCTTGAAAAATTTAATGGCTTCTTTTGTATTTTTTAATTCTTTATAAATATTTCCTAAATTGTTATATCCTTGAAGAAAATTTTTATCAAGATCAACTGTAATTTGAAAATTTTTTAATGCCAAATTATAGTTTTTTAATTTTATATAAATATTTCCTAAATTAAAATAATTAATGATATTTTGCGGTTCAAGTTTTATTAGTTCTTCTATTTTTTTGATTTGATTAAACATTTTATTTAAAATTAAAATAATTTTTATTTACAATACCCAGATACCATCTTAATCTAGCAGGAATGAAAAGGCTAAATTTTTTTCACCTAAAGAATGGATCTAAGGCGCCACTTCCCTTTACGGATAATGAATATAAGAATAGATTAAATAGCCTAAGAGAAATAATAGATAAAAATAATCTCGACGCGGTCATTTTAACTTCTATGCAAAACATAGCTTACTATTCAGGATTTTTATATTGTTCTTTTGGAAGGCCTTACGCATGTGTTGTGACTTTGAAAAACAATGTAGTAGTCTCAGCAAATATTGATGCAAGCCAACCATGGAGACGATGCTATGGAGAAAATTTAATTTATACAGATTGGGAAAGAGACAACTATTTAAAAGCAATTGTTTCTATTTTAAAAAAAGTAAAAAGAGTAGGCATTGAAAATGATCATTTAACTCTAGAACGCTATAAAAATTTGAAAGATGCGTTAGATAGTCCAGAGTTAATTGATATTGCGCCCTCTGTGATGTCAAAAAGGATGATTAAATCAAAAGAGGAGATTGCACTAATAACAAGTGGAGCAAAAATTGCTGACATTGGTGGAGAAGAGTTAGTAAAAAAAATTAAAGTTGGAATATCAGAAATTGACATTGCAATGGTTGGTAGAGACGCTATGGAGAAAGCCATAGTTAAATTTCATCCAAATTCAGAATTGAGAGATACGTGGGTTTGGTTTCAGTCAGGAATTAATACTGATGGTGCGCATAACCCAGTAACTAACAGAAAACTTAAGCATGGAGATATACTTTCTCTCAACACTTTTCCTATGATTTCTGGATACTACACTGCTTTGGAAAGAACACTTTTTTTGGGAGAGGTAGATGATGCTTCTCTAAAAGCGTGGGAAGCAAATATAAAGGTTCATAAAAAAGGAATTGAACTTATTAAACCAGGAGCTAAGTGTTCTGAAATCACAGCAGAGCTAAATGAATTATTTGCTGAACTCGGATATCTCGAGTATCGTACTTTTGGTTATGGACATTCATTTGGAGTTTTAAGTCATTACTACGGTAGAGAAGGTAAGCTCGAACTAAGAGAAGATGTTGAAACAGTTTTAGAACCAAACATGGTTGTTTCCATGGAACCTATGATTTTAATTCCAGAAGGTAAACCGGGGGCAGGAGGATATAGAGAGCACGATATACTTGTAATTAAGGAAAATGGCTCTGAAGATATTACAAAATTTCCTTTCGGACCAGAGCACAACATAATAAAATAGTTTTATGAGAATAAAATCACAATACGTAAAACCAGAATTTAAAAAAAAATATAATCCTAAAGTTGGTTTGCTCGCATTGACTACTGACCTCACTATAGAAAAAGATTTTAATTCTGTATTCAGTCAGCTGCCGATAGATGTATTTGTAAATAGAATTCATAATGAAAATCCATTAACAAAAGAAAATCTTTTAAAAATGCGTGATCAAATAAAAGGAATAACTGAAAAAATTTTGCCTGGTGAAAAAATTAATACAGTAGCGTATGGATGTACATCAGGAACAATAGCTATTGGAGAAGATCAAGTTAAAGAAAAAATTCAATTAGCTAAACCAAATTGTTATGTTACAACTCCAATTACTTCTGCTATTAAAGCTTTTAAATTATTGAATATACAAAAGATTGCTGTATTTACACCTTATCCAGAATCGGTAAACAAAACTATTTATGAATATTTTTCTAAAAAAAATATCGACGTAATATCTTTTGGCACTTTTAATTTAGATTCAGATTCAGATTTTGCTAATATTGATCCAAAATATTTATTTGAAACATTAACAAAATTAGACACAAGTGGAGCCGATGCACTTTTTGTATCATGCACTGCGCTACCTGCTTTAGAAATTCTTAATGAGGTTGAAAAAAAAATAAATAAACCAGTTTTTTCTAGTAATCAAACCTTAATTTGGGACACCATAAGATCTGTTGGTTACGATTCTCCGGTAGATGGATATGGAAAACTATTGAGAAACAAAAATGCTTTTTGAAAAAAAAGAATATAAAGTGAGATTAAAAAAAGTTAAAGAATCAATGTTAAAAAAAGGTATTGATTTATTAGTTTCACATGATCCTGCTAATATGAATTACTTAACAGGGTATGATGCATGGTCATTTTACTACGCTCAATGTGTTTTGGTTCATGTTAATGAAGATGAACCAATTTGCTTCCTTAGAGCGCAAGATGCTGGAGGAGGATATATTAAAACATACGTTCAACATAAAAATATCATTCCATACGATGAAAAATATATTCATACTTGGCCTCTTCATCCCTATCAATATTTAGTAGAGATAATAAAAGATAGAAAGTGGGAAAAATCTAATATTGGTCTTGAAATGGACAGTCATTATTTTACAGCATTTTGTTACGAAACAATTAAAAAGGGATTGCCAAATGCAAAATTTAAAGATGCAGAACGTTTAGTAAATTGGGTAAGAGTTGTTAAATCGGATTCAGAAATAAAATTAATGCAAGCTGCAGCACGAATAAGTGAAAAAGCGATGGAAACAGCTTTTAAGATTATTAGTCCTGGTGTTAGACAATGTGATGCTGTGGCAGATATTCAAAAATCTTTATTTAATGGAACACCAGAATTTGGAGGAGATTACGCAAGTATTGCAACTTTACTTCCAACAGGAAAAGGTACTTCTGCTTCACACTTGACTGCTACCGAAGATAAATTTGTTAAGGGAGAAGCTACTATTATTGAAATATCTGGCGTGCATAATAGATATCATTGTCCAATGGCGAGAACTGTACTTTTAGGAGAAAAAAACCAGAAAAAAATAGATACCATGAAAGCAACAAATGAAGCTTTGGATGCAGGAATTGCTGCAACTAAACCAGGAAATACTGCAGACGACGTAGCTCAGAAGTTTTGGAGTGTGTTGGATAAATATGGAATTAAAAAAGAGTCAAGAACGGGTTATTCCATAGGCATAGGCTATCCACCAGATTGGGGCGAACAAACCCTAAATATATCAAAAGGTGATAAAACTGTTTTACAACCTAACGTTACTTTTCATATGATTGCCGTTATGCAATTTGGTGAATGGGGAGTAGAAGCTAGTGAATCCGTAAGAGTAACAAATGAAGGTTCTGAATTATTCTGTAATTTATCTAGAGAATTGCATATTAAAGGATAAAACCCTTGAAATAATTTTTAACAAATGTTTAATATTTGCAACTTATGACAACATCAGAAAGTTTTGTAAAATTTGATAAAGTAGATAAAAGCTATGACGGAGAAGTCTTAGTTGTTAAAGATCTTAATTTAGACATTCCAAAGGGTGAATTTCTTACTATGCTTGGACCTTCAGGCTCAGGAAAAACTACAACTTTAATGATGCTTGCAGGATTTGAAACACCTACGGGTGGAGAAATATATTTAGATGGTGAAGCGATAAATAAAATTCCTCCTAACAAACGTGGAATTGGAATGGTTTTTCAAAACTATGCTTTGTTTCCGCATATGACAGTAAATGAGAACCTTGCTTTTCCTCTTGAAGTAAGAAAATTAAATAAATCTGACATCCAAGATAAAGTAAAAAAAGCTTTGGGTATGGTAGAATTAGGGGAATTTGGAAATCGTATGCCTCTGCAATTATCAGGAGGTCAACAACAACGTGTTGCTTTGGCAAGAGCATTAGTTTTTGAACCTAGATTAGTATTGATGGATGAACCTTTGGGAGCACTTGATAAAAAACTTCGTGAACAAATGCAATATGAAATAAAGCATATCCATGAAAATATAGGAATAACAGTTGTTTACGTAACTCATGATCAAAGCGAAGCTTTAACAATGTCAAATCGTATTGCGGTTTTCAATGACGGAAAAATTCAACAGATATCATCACCAGATATTTTATATGAAAAACCTGAAAACGCATTCGTTGCAAATTTTATAGGAGAAAACAATCAACTTAAAGGAAAAGTAAAATCTATTAATGGAAAAAATTGTATTGTAACTACTGACAAAGGTGACGAGATTACATCTTTAAAAATTAATGTTAACGCTGTAGGAGACTCTTCAACCGTATCTTTACGTCCTGAAAGAGTTGAAATTAATGCGTCAGAAGGTAATTTTGAAAACTCTTTTGAAGCTAAAGTAAAAGAATTAATTTATTTAGGAGATCATATTCGAACAAGAGTTGAAGTTTGTGGAAACGACCAGTTTATTGTAAAAGTTCCCAATTCTTACAAAGGAGCTAACCTAAAAGAGGGTACATCTGTGAAACTTTCATGGAAGGCCAGCGATTCAAGGGCATTAGATCTAGGTTAATTTCTCATTTTTTTATTTTACAGCACATTCTCAATATGTTTAAATCCCTGACTTATACGTATAATTAATCAACAAAGAGGGAAAATATGTTAAAATTAATTAAAGCTACTTTCCTTGGATTGATCGCGATGGCATTTACTGCATCTTCATATGCAGACATCACTTTCGTTTCTTGGGGTGGAGCTTATACAGCAAGTCAACAAAAGGCTTACGTAGATACTTGGAGCAAAGGTTCTGGAGTTACTGTTGAAAATTACAATGGTGGTCTTGGAGAAATCAAAGCTCAAGTAGAAGCAGGAAATGTAACTTGGGATGTGGTAGACGTACTTCCAGACCAAGCGATTACTGGTTGTGATGAAGGTTTATTTGCAAAAGTAGATCAAAGTTCATTCATAAACGACATGGTTGTTCCGCCAGTATCTGATTGTGTAGTACCACAAATTTTTTGGGCTTACACAGCGTTTTATAGCAAAAGTGCTTTTCCAGGTAAGAAACCAAAAAATATTAAAGATTTCTTTAATGTTGAAAAGTTTCCTGGAAAAAGAGGAATACATACATGGGCAAACGCTTTAATCGAAATGGCACTAGTTGCTGACGGTGTTAAAGCTAAAAATGTATACAAAGTAATGAGTACTCCTGAAGGAATAGACAGAGCATTTGCAAAACTAGATACAATTAAAGATCACGTTGTATTCTGGTCAGCTGGTTCTAAACCACTTGAATTAGTATCAAGCGGTGAAGTTGTTATGGCATTAGCATACAACGGTAGAATTGGTGCTGCTGTTCTTTCTGAAGGTAAAGACTTCGAATACATTTGGGATGCTACAGTTCTTGAACAAGAATATCTTGTAGCAATTAAAGGTGGAAATGAGAAAGAAGCACTTGAGTTTATGGCTCACGCTTCAACTGCTCAAGCTTTAGCTGATCAAGCTAAATACATTCCATACGGCCCTATGAGAAAATCTAGTATCGACATTATCAAAAAAGGTGAACCTTGGTTCATAAAAGATGGTGGTAACATTGATATTATGCCTCATATGCCTACGGCTCCGAAAGTACTTAAGAGAGCTGTTATCGGTGATCCAGTTTGGTGGGCTGATAATGGTGCTGAAGTAAACGAAAGATTCGGCGCTTGGAAGGGTAACTAATAATTCGTAATGTTTAAAAAAAGGCGAGACGAAAGTCTCGCCTTTTTTGTTTAGGGATAAAATTATGAATGAAACAATCACGGGACCAATCTTAACAACAGATGGAATTCCATTAAAAGTCAGTCTTCAAAAATCTGAAAAAAGAAATAAAATAAGAGCATTTCTTTTGGTTGTGCCACTTTTAGCTTTTATACTTGTTACATTCTTAATTCCTATCGGTGACATGTTGCTTCGAAGTGTAGATGATAGTTATATCAATACTGTTTTTCCAAAAACTTTTAAAGAATATGAAAAATGGGATAGACAAGGCTTACCTTCCGAAGAACTTTACAAAACAATGTTCTTTGAAGTTAAAGAAAGCGAAGGTTACGCTATAGGTAAAGCTAGCACCCGAATGAATTATGCAAAATCAGGTTGGAAAAGTTTACTAAAAAAATCAAAGCGTAAATTCAAAAAAATTGAAGAAGGTCCATACAAAGAACAAATGATAGCTATTGATAAAAAGTGGGCTGACATGGAATATTGGAAAGCCATAGGAGTGATGGTTGATGCTACAACCGCAGGATATTATTTAAACGCTGTTGATTTAAAATATAATGTAGACAAAGATGTTGTTTGGCAGAAGGAAAATAGAAGAATTTATAATCAAACATGGGTTAAAACATTCAAGGTGAGTATTTTAGTTATGTTTTTTTGTTTGATGTTGGGTTATCCAATTTCATACTTGTTATCGACACTACCTTTAAAATATAGCAATCTTTTAATGATATGTGTGTTGCTGCCTTTTTGGACATCGCTACTTGTTCGAACTGTTGCGTGGATGGTCATGCTCCAACAAAAAGGTGTTTTTAATAATTTATTAGTTATGTCTCATATCATATCAGACGAGAACCGCTTTGCGCTTATGTATAACGAAACAGCTACTATAATTGTTATGACACAAATATTATTACCTTTTATGGTTTTACCTTTGTATAGCGTTATGAAAACAATTTCGCCAAACTATATGAGAGCAGCTTTAAATCTTGGGGCATCACCATTACATGCTTTTTGGAAAGTTTACATGCCAAATTCAATCCCAGGAATTAGTGCAGGATGCATGCTAGTTTTTATACTTGCGATTGGATATTACATAACACCTGAATTAGTAGGTGGTAAGGATGGACAAATGATAGGAAATTGGATTGCTTATCATTTAAAAACAACTTTAAATTGGGGATTGTGTGCAGCTTTAGGAGCTATCCTTTTAGGAGTTCTAACAGTTTTATATTGGGTTTATAATAAATTAGTAGGAATAGAAAATATTAAATTAGGATAATTATGGCTTTACCAACATATGCAACCACAGGACAAAGAATAGGTTACTATACATTTTTAACTTACTGTGGATTGGTATTTTTCTTTTTAATTGCGCCTATTTTTGTAATTCTTCCTTTATCATTTAGTGCTTCACCTTTTTTTGAATTTACTAGAGAGTTTATGAATTTTGAACCAGAAGCTTGGTCATTACGATGGTATAGGCAAATGGTTGGTATTAGCAGTATAGGAGATACAACAGTTGTTACTGATAAGTGGATGCTCGGAACTAGAAATAGTTTTATCATTGGAATAGCCGCTACATTTTTAGCAACAGCTCTTGGTACTGTTGCTGCTCTAGGTTTAAGTAGGCGAAATATGCCATTTAAAGGTACTATTATGGCAATATTAATTTCACCTATGATTGTTCCATTAATTATTACATCAGCAGGAATGTTTTTCTTTTATTCAAAAATTGGATTAACTCACACCTATCTAGGTTTAATTCTTGCACATACTGCACTTGGAACACCATTTGTTGTGATTACTGTTACAGCTACTTTAACAGGTTTCGATACTAATTTGATTAGAGCTTCTCAAAGTTTAGGAGCTGATACGATGAGAACATTTTTTAAAGTTATTATGCCATTAATTCTTCCAGGAGTTATTTCTGGAGCCTTGTTTGCATTTATTACTTCTTTCGATGAAGTTGTTGTTGTTATGTTTGTTGGAAGTGTTGAACAAATCACTATACCTAAACAAATGTGGGCAGGACTTCGTCAAGAAACTAGCCCTGTAATTCTATGCATGGCAACTTGTCTTGTTTTTCTTTCAATAGCTTTATTAACAACAGTTGAACTATTAAGAAGAAGATCTGAGCGTCTACGTGGTATAAAATTACAAAATTAGTCTGCTATTGAGCCAACAGCCCACAACGCTACTACTATATATATGAAAATCATGATATTTATATTATATGAAATCATCCTCTTTTAAAATAGACAATTTACAGTATTGCAATTGGTCAAAAGAAATTTTTCAAATTAATAATGAAGCAAAATTAGATGCAATTCATGTTACTATTGCTTATCATGAAGATTTTAAGGAAGTAAAAAAGAATCTAGAAATTTGGAGTAGATATTTTGATGAGTTTAAAGATTTAATTTTTCATGGAAAAAATTTTAAAGATATAGAAAAAGCTCATAAAGAAAAAAAAACAGCTGTATTTTTTGGATTTCAAAATTGTTCTCCTATTGGAGATAATATTAATTTAGTAGAAGAAATTCACAAATTAGGGATTATTTTTATGCAGTTAACTTACAATAACCAATCTTTATTAGCTACAGGATGTTATGAAGAAAACGATAGTGGAGTTACAAGAATGGGAAAAGAAGTTATTAAAGAGATGAACAAGCTTGGCGTTGTAGTTGACATGTCTCATTCAGCTGAAAAATCTACATTAGATGCAATTAAAATATCTTCTAAGCCTATAGCTATTACTCACGCAAACCCATCTTTTTGGTTTAAGGCAAAAAGAAATAAATCAAATGAAGTTTTAAAAGCTTTGGCTGGAAACGGTGGCATGATAGGGCTCTCTTTATATCCTCACCATCTAAAAGATAAATCAAATTGTACTTTAGAGAGCTTTTGTGAAATGGTTGCCAAAACAGCAGACTTAATTGGTATTAAAAATATAGGAATAGGTTCAGATCTATGTATAGGACATCCAGATTCTGTTGTTGATTGGATGAGAAATGGAAAATGGACAA
>CACIPU010000010.1 GCA_902588625.1 uncultured Pelagibacteraceae bacterium
ATTTTAAATTTTTATACTTGTCCTCTAGACTTTTCTTAAAATCAAGATTATTAGAATGTTCTATGACAATAATGGGTAAGTTTTCATTAATTGACTTAATACAATTGTGTATAACGTTTTCACTTTTTAAAGTAACTATTACCACAGTTAAATTTTGCCTAGATATTGACATAGTATAATGAATACTGAGTTTTTGATTATCAACTATACTAACAGTTTTTACTAATGTAAAAGCAAAATATGAAAAAAATTATAGTAACAGGTGGATCTGGCTTTATAGGAAGTAATCTTATTAAATTTTTACTAAACAAAAAATATTTTGTGATTAATATAGATTGTTTAAAATATTCAGCTAATCCTTATAATACAATTAACTTTAAAAAAAAAAAGAACTATGTTTTTTTTAAAGTTGATTTAAATAATAAAAAAAAAATTATCAATATTCTCAAAAAATATAAACCAAACTGCATTTTTAATTTAGCTGCAGAGACTCATGTTGATAGATCCATTGATGACCCTTATAATTTTATCCATAGTAATATATTGGGAACTTATAATTTATTAGAATCTATAAGAGCATATAAAAAAAAAATTAAACTGATACATATTTCAACTGATGAAGTGTACGGAGATGTAATTGATGGTAGATCAGACGAAAATTATGCGTATAACCCGAGTTCGCCTTATTCTTCTTCAAAAGCAAGCTCTGACCACTTGGTTAAAGCATACATAAGAACTTATAAAATTGATGCTGTGATAACTAATTGTTGTAACAATTATGGACCTAATCAATTTCCTGAAAAGTTAATACCAAAACTAATTTTTAATATTATTAAGAATAAAGATCTTCCTATATATGGGAAGGGAAAAAATTCACGCGAATGGATGCACGTACAAGATCACTGTGAAGCTCTTTTATTAATCTATTTAAAAGGCAAAAGAGGAGAAAATTATAATATTGGATCTGGTATGAACTATAAAAATATAGAAATAGCCAAAAAATTACTTAAAATTTCAAAAAATAAAGTATCTAAAATAAAATATGTAAAAGATAGACCGGGACATGATATTAGATACGCTTTAAATAATAACAAAATAAAAAAAAAATTAGGTTGGAAAGCAAAAATACCTTTAGAATTAGGACTGAAACAAACATTTGAATGGTATATAAAAAATAGGAAATTTTTTATTAGTGTTTCAAAAAAACTTTATAATAAAAGACTTGGATTAAAAATATGATAAAAAAAGGAATAATTTTAGCTGGAGGAGCCGGCACAAGAATGAGCCCTATTACAAAAGCTGTGAATAAACAATTGCTACCTATTTATGATAAACCACTAATTTTTTACCCGCTTTCAGTACTTATGTTAGCTGGAATTAGAGATATACTAATTATTGTTAATAAAGGTCAATTAAATCAATTTAAAAAAATTTTACCTAACGGACATAATCTCGGTATAAAAATATCTTATGCTGAGCAACATTATCCAAGGGGATTGCCTGATGCCTTCCTAGTTGGTAAAAAATTTATTGGTAAAGAAAACGTAGCTTTAATTCTGGGTGATAATTTTTTTTATGGACAAAGTTTAACTAAAAGATTACAAGAATGTATAAAACTTAAGTCAGGTGCGAGTGTCTTGCTCCATCCTGTTAAAAAACCTTCGCTTTACGGAATTGCAAAAATAAATAAAAAAAATAAAATTATTAAAATTATTGAAAAGCCAAAAAAATATTTTTCAAATTTAGCAATAACCGGTTTGTATTTTTTTGATAATAAAGTAATTGATTATAGTAAAAAATTAAAACCTTCAAAAAGAAAAGAATTAGAAATTGTTGATTTGCTAAATAAGTATAAAAAAAATAAAAAATTATCGGCTAATTTTATAAGTAGAGGTGGTGCTTGGCTTGACACAGGATCTATTGAAGATTTTTACAATACATCATCTTTTGTTTCAGCTTTAGAAAATAGACAGGGTTTAAAAATAGCTTGCTTAGAAGAGATAGCTTTTAATAATAATTGGATTGGAAAAAAAAATATAGAAAATGCAATAAAATTTTATGGTAAATGTGAATATTCACAGTATCTTTTAACAATATCAAAGAAAGATTAAAAGGGATGGTTGTTAAAAATAAAATAGTTGTGACTGGTGGGAGTGGAAGATTTGCTCTAAGTTTAAAAAAAACTAAATCAAAATATAAATTTGTTTACCCAAATAAAATTTCTTTAGATATAACTAAAATTTCTTCTATAAAAAAATTTTTAAATAAAGAAAAACCTAGTTCTTTATTGCATTTAGCTGGTTTATCGCGGCCAATGGCTATACATGATAAAAATATAGGAAAAAGTATAAATCTTAATATCATAGGTACAGCAAATTTAGTAAAAGTATGCGCTGAAATGAATATAAAGTTTATATATTTTTCTACTAGCTATGTTTATCCTGGCACAAAAGGTAATTATAAAGAAAGTGATCCAATTCTTCCATGGAATAACTATGCCTGGTCAAAAATGGGAGGGGAATGTGCGGTTCAAATGTATAAAAATTCTTTAATTTTAAGAGTTAGTATGACTGAAGAGCCTTTCGTTCACAAGAAAGCATTTACAAATGTAAAACTAAATTTTCTTTTTCATAAAGATTTGGCAAAAATTCTTTGTAAAATATTAGATAAAAAAGGGATAATTAACCTTGGTGGACCAACAACTACTGTTTATAATTTTGCAAAAAAATATAATCCTAAAGTAAAGAAAATATTTGTTAAAAAAAATTCTTCATATAATTTTCCATTAAACCCCTATATGAATTTATCAAAACTAAATAAGATACTTAAATAAAATATATCTATGCATATAATTGATACAAAATTTAGAGGTCTAAAAATAATTCAACAAAAAAAAGTTGAAGATAGTAGAGGGAGTTTAAGAGAAACTTATATTAAAAAAATAGTTAAATGGGATGATTTGGTTTTTGACTATGCTACTGTTTCTAAAAAAAACGTTTTAAGAGGCTTTCATTTTAATTCAAAATATCCACAAGCAAAATATGTTTCAGTTCTAAAAGGAAAAATTTTAGACTATGTAATTGATCTAAGAAAAAATTCAAAAACATTTGGTAAGAGCTATTCAATAGAATTATCCGATAAAAACTGTAAATCTTTATATATTCCTGAAGGTTTTGCGCATGCTTACTATAGTTATTCTTCATTAAATATAATTTATTATAGATTATCCAATTATTACCAACCAAGATATGAGGGTGGTATATTTTGGAATGACAAAAATTTAAAACTAAAATGGCCAACTAATAAGCCCATTCTTGCTAAAAGAGATAAAAAATGGGGAAGTTTCAAAGATTTTAAAAATATTCATAAAGGTTTCTAAAACTCAAATAAAATTATAGTTTGTAAGCAAATGCGAGAAATTAAAATATTATTTTTATACCCTCCTGAACAATCTTGGCCTGGAACAATGGTAAAACCAAATGGTTCTTTAGCATATCCATATCTTGCTGGAGCTTTGAGAGATATAAACGTAGAATCTTATATATATGATGCTTGCGTCGGTAATGATGAAGATGATTTAAATTCTTTTTTTGATAAGGGTTATGAGCTTCCGACTGGGCTGATAAGAACAGGTGTAAATGATGAAAGAATATTAGAGGTAGCTGAAAAATATGATGCTATAGGAATAACTTCAATTTTTTCCCAACAAGAAACACAAGTTTTGCACTGTGCAAAAATTATTAAAAAAAAATTTCCTAATAAATTATTATTTTCAGGCGGAGTAAATGCTAAATCACGATCAAAGATTTTTTTTGACTCAGGTTTTGATATTATTTGTACTTCTGAATCTGAGGTTACCTTGCAAGAAATTGCAAAAATAATGCAAAAAAATAGTAGAGATTTTAGCTCAGTAGGTAAAATATTTTATAAGAATAAAAATGGAAATATTATTAATAATTCACATTTTGGAAATATCATAGTAGACCTGGATAAATTACCTATTCCAGCATGGGATCTTTTGCCAAATAAAAGATATTGGAAAGTAGGAAGACCTCATGGTGGTAGAGCAAAACCAGGAACTGAATTGAAGTATGCTTCAATGATGACTTCAAGAGGTTGTCCATTTTCTTGTTCTTACTGTCATATTGCAGAAGAAACTCCCGGTTCAAAATCTGGTGCGATTGGTAAATTTAGATTTAAATCTGATGAAAGAGTTAAAAAAGAATTGGAAATTTTAAAAAATGAAATAGGAGTAAAACAAATTTTTATTGAAGATGACTCAATATTTGGAATGAAAAAAAGAGCAATCAGATTATTAAAAAGTATTGTTGGGTTTGGTGTAGACTTAATGGATGTAAATGGAATAAACATGATTCATCTTGTAAAAAAAAGTAAAAAAACTGGTTGGATGATACCAGATGAAGAAGTAATTGAGTTATTAGCTGAAGTAGGATTTAAAGAAATAGTCTTACCTTTTGAATCTGCAAATCCTAGAATAATTAAGAAATGGTGTTCTAATAAACTTGCTTTAGATAGATTTGATCCAGGAGAATTAATTAAAACTATTAAAAAACATAATCTTTATGTAGGTACTAATTATATGCTAGGTTTTCCAGACGAAACAAGAAAAGAAATAGAAGAAACAGTAAATTTTGCAAAAAAAATGATGCAATATGGACTGGATCATTCAAATTTTTATTTAGTAATGCCAGTTCCCGGTACCCCCATTTTCGAATATTGCACAAAAAACAACCACCTTCCTTTGGACTATAATCCTGATAGGTTTCAGTGGACGAAAGCAAACTTAAAAAATACTGATGTACCTCCTGAAGAATTAGAAAAAATAAGAGATAAAGCATGGGATACATGCAACAACGATGAGTTTAAAAATTTAAGAAGAAGCTGGAAAGCTAGTTTTGGATCAAAAAGTAAAGAAAATATAAATTCAAATATTTAATTAAAATTTTTTCTTATATCATAAAAAATTATTGGCATAGTTTTTACTTTAGCATTTTTTTGAAACCAATAAGGCATAAATCTCTCAGCTAAAAAAGTATATATTCTAATTTTTCCAAAACCTCTTAATTCTTTAAAACCAAATAGACTCTCACACTTTTTTAACCAAGGAAAAAGATTAGAATAATATTCTTTTAGAAGTTTTTTTGACTTACAAATAAACATATTATGAGGATTAAAATATACTTGAGAATTAACATAATCAGTAAAATCTTTTTTATTATTATCATCAAGTAATTCAATGGCTTTTTCTAAATTTTTATTACCGTGCATTAAATCAAAATGAAATTTAAGATTTCTTTTTTCTTTTTTAAATAAAAGTGAAGGATTTTCTAAAATTATTTTAAAACCTTTTTTGAAAAATTTCATAGGTTTGAACTGATTAATATAATAAGGATCACCTAAAATTACATCAAAGTTTTTATAGGACTCAGGAATGCTTTTTAAAGTTAAAGGTTTTAAATCATCTATAGTTTTAGGTAATAGATTTTTGTTATTAGTACTCCAGAATTTCCTATATTGGCAGAAACCAAACCAACCATCTTGAAGCTCTGGGGAGTCGATATAATTTTTCCATAGCCAATAATGAAAAGTATATTCTCCATAATTTTTATTTTTTTCCGAAATATTATTTCCAGAATTGTCTGTTAAACATCCTTTTAAATCATTAAAATTTTTTTCACCAACTCCAACAGGAATATAACCAAGTTCATCAATAAATTTTTTATGGTTAGGTTCTAGTGTTACACAAAACATTGATAAGTTTGTCATAATTTATTTTTCTCTAAAAATTAATTTGGAAGTATTAATTAAATAATTGGCTAATTCTTCCGATGTTAAATTTTTTTTGGTAAAATCTAATAAATAATTTCTTAATTGATTTATTTCAGAGTTTTCTTTTATTAAATCAATAGAACTTGGCATTCTTTTATAAATATGTTTTATAAAATTAGTAAATTTTTCAAGATCCCAAAATTTTTTTTTGTAAATATAAAAAGGATTATAAAAACCTAAAATTCTCTTATACATATTAAAAAATTCTATCAGCTTTTCTTTTGGTAAATTTGTAAGCGTATTTTCGGGACAGTCGTTCAATTTAATAAACATTGGTATACTGCCGTTTGCCAAGATCTCATAATGTCTTAAACAATCCCACCCATTTTTTCTATATGTTAATGAAAATATACTATTTTGATACATTTTATAATAATCATTTTCATTTTTATAAATATATGTTTTCATTTTCCCAGGTATTAATGGACTCAAAATATTTTTAGGATTCATATTTATTGATTTCATCACTTTTTTTGCTGGGATAGCAAAATTTATAGGGTAAACATTTTTTTCTAAATTATAAAGTTCTCTTTTAAAGTATAAACCTTTTTTAATTTTACTTTGATCTATAAAACCATCATCAGATGTATCAACAAATATAATTTTTGATCTTGATTGAACTGCCTCTTCTAAAAAAATATTTTTCCCCCTCATTGATCCATAAATTATTAAATCAAAATATTTTTTTTTTATTTTTGCTAATATATCTTCTCTATCAATAAAATCGTAATTTTTAAGACTGTCATATAACGTAAAGAGATTTCCCCATATTTTTTTGGTCGAGTTTTGTATTCTTTTTTTTCTTTCTTCAGGATACATGTACCAAGCTCCGGGATAATCAACTACATTATTTTCAAACTTATTTCTTAACCCAATTAGTAAAGAATCGTGCATGAAATCATTATAGTTTAAATGGCTTATCGCCGGATCTTCAGTTTTTAGATAAAGAATTTTCATATATTTCATTTTTTGGTAGCGAGGGGCGGAGTCGAACCGCCGACCCCAGGCTTATGAGTCCTGTGCTCTAACCAACTGAGCTACCTCGCCTTTTTTAATTAATGTTTAATGAAAATAAACATTAACTTTTTAAATCTTATACCAAAGCATAAAATATAGGTCAAAGTTTAGAAAAGTAATTTTTCTAAATCTTCTTCCTCAATGATATTCATTAAAAAATTATGGTCAATATAGTATTTTTTGAATTTAAGTTTTTTAAAATTACTAATATTTACTTTTAATAAATTTCTATTTGGTCTCTTAAATATGATACCAAGACCATGATCAGCTTTACATGTATAAGTATCAATATCTTTCATTGTTCGTGCTTCAACTAAAGCTTTCCAAACATCTCCATTCCAATGACCATATATTTGTGGAACGACTTGATTCCATATTTTTAATGGTAAGCAGTCATGTAAGATAATCACACCATTATCTTTTAAAAATTTTAGGGAATTAAAAATATCTTTTTTAACCTGTTCATAAACATGTAAACCATCAATAAATATACAATCAAAATAAATTTTATTTTCTTTAAAAAAATCATCACTAGTCATTTTTATGTTGCCACCTGATAGAGGGTCAACTCCCATTTTATTTTTTACTTTTATTTTAGAAAAATTTGAATCTTTGTCACATCCAATTTCAAGATAATTTTCGTATTTTTTTTTATCAATTATTTTCTGAATAATTTCAAATCGCGATGGATAATTAGACCAATCATAATGAAATCTTTTAAAAAATTTTTCACCATAAAAATAATAAAGAATTCTTTTTATAAAGTATTTGTTAAACATTGTTTATTTTTTTTTCAAGTATATCTGTTGGTATGTTTAATTGACCTGACTGTTTATCATAATCAGTGTTATTTAAATTTATTATAATAGAATCAAATTTAAGTTTGTTTATATTAGCTAAATTTTCAATAACTTTACCAGTTTGTTTAGTTCTAAACTCTATTATTTTAGTTTCTGGTCTGCAAAAAGCAATATTTGCAAATCCTCCACCATGAAGTCCAACTATATAATCTGCATTATTAAAATAAAGAACCTGTTTCATAAAATCTATTTCATGTAACTTAATTGAAGTAAAACCTTTTTCGAGCAAGAATTTTTTAACTTCCTTATCATTTTTAATACTTCTTGGATCATGTTTTTTTGTTTTTACATCAGTTCTGTCTATAAAAATTTTTTTAGGTATATTTTCTTTTGTATCAAAATTATCAGATAAAAATTTTTCTTTTAACCAATTGCAAATCCAAACAGGTATATTTTGTGCATCCTTATGTGAATCGTTTGAAAATATATATGGATGGTCAGTGATTATTAATTCTTCTGATACAATATGTCTAAATTTTTTACTTGTTAACATTTTATTTGGGTCAATATTTAATTTTTTAAAGGTCTCCTTTTGAAAATTTCTTTTTATACTGGGTAATAAAAAAAAATCTACTGTATCTAAGTTAATAACTTTTTCACATAGCATGAGCCTTGGCAGAACATCATACATCCAATGCCAATAATTATCATTTGCTCCTCCGCCTGATAGAAGTGAAATAGTTTTGCCTTTCAAATTCCTTTTAATTCTTGGGGTTCCCATTTTTAAAACTATATTATTTATAATGGATGTTTTATTATTATCTTTTAATTGAATGGATGGACCTTCTATTAGTTGATTTTCAAGTATTGCTGCTGAGTTATGAATTCGATCTGTATACAATCTTCCATTGGGAAGGTTATATACATTATAATTAAGCTTATTTTCTAATTGTATAGTTTTTACTTTTATTCTTTTATCCTCTTTAAAATTTATAGTTTTTTTTATTTTTCCATAAAATATTTGAAATACTGAATATGAAATATTTTTAAATAATTTTTGTAAAATTTTTTTAATCACTTTTTTTATTTTAATACCCAGGAATGTATCGATATGCGAATTAACCTATATTTCATTATTTTAAATAATTATATTATTACCCTGTGTAATTAGTATTGATTTATAATACTTTTCATTATTTATTCAACTAGCTTTTTAAATTTTATGCTTTAATAAAAATATTAGCAAAACTATAAATGAATTTTACAATCAAGATTGCTAGCAATAAAAAATATAATGTAATATAACTTCTGATAATATAATGAAAATATCTTATGGCAAAGCTGTTTACAATAACAAAGAAATTAATGCAGCTTTAAACGTTTTAAAAAGAAAATCATTTAACTTAATTGATGGACCGTCAGTAAAAGAACTGGAGAGAAAAGTTTCAAAGCTTTTTGGAAAAAGATATGGATTAATGGTAAATTCAGGCTCATCTGCAAATTTGCTGGGTCTTGCTTCTTTTAATTTTAAAAAAGGTTCTGAAATAATAACTCCATCACTTACTTTCTCTACTACAGTGTCTCCAATTTATCAAATAGGATGCATACCTCATTTTATAGATGTTGAAAAAAATACGTTTGTTGCTGACGTGAGGCAAATTGAAAAATGCATAAACAAAAAAACAGTTGCAATAATGATTCCTAATTTAATTGGTAATATTGCTAATTGGAAAGTAATTTCTAAAATTGCAAAGAAACATAAATTAAAAGTAATTGAGGACTCTGCAGATACAATAGGATACTCATACCATAATTCTAATACTGGAAAATATTCAGATATAGTTACAAATAGTATGTACGCTTCCCATGTAATTACTGGAGCTGGTTTTGGCGGTATGGTTTGTTTTAATGATAAAAAACTATATGAAAATGCAAAACTTCTTAGAGGATGGGGAAGATCTTCTGCAATATTTAATGAATCCGAAGGTATTAGCGCAAGATTTAATAATAAAGTTGGGGGAATCCCTTATGATGGAAAATTTATCTTTTCTGGTATGGGTTATAATTTTTTACCGTCAGAAATATGTGCGGCTTTTGCTATTGAACAAATTAAAAAGCTTAAAAAAAATATTAGCACGAGAATTTATAATTTTAATTTTTTAATAAAATTTTTTAAAAATTATTCTTCATATTTTAAACTTCCTATACAGGATAGTAATATTAAAACTGGTTGGCTAGCTTTTCCTTTGGTTTTAAAAAATCAAAAATTTATTTCAAGAACTAAATTACAAATCATGTTAGAAAAAAATGGTATACAAACTAGAACCATTTTTACTGGAAACATTTTACGTCAACCAGTAATGAGAAATAAAATTTACAAAAAACATAAAAATGCAGATGTGGTAAGTGATGATGTCATGAAGCATGGAATATTAATTGGATGCCATCACGGAATAAATAAAAAAAACTTAAAATATATTACTAAAATTTTTAATAAAATTTTGAAAAAATAAAATTTTTTAAAAGATACGAAATCCAATTCTAAAAGCAACAAAAAGAACAAGTGATGCAGTTACTAAAGCTAATATACGTGATGAAAATATTCTTAAATTTAAAAAGTTTCCAATTTGTCCGCCTATAAATACAATTATTAATAAATACCAATATTTTGATACCTCTGCAAAAACTTCATTTTTTGTTAATTGACCAGCTATAGCTGAAACTGAATTAATTAAAATAAATAAAGATGCTGTTGTTGCTATAAATTTAGGCTTGCAGGCTTTTATCAAAAACAAAAACGGGCTTAAAAAAATTCCACCTCCTATGCCAACAATGCCTGAGATGAATCCAATTGCTCCACCAATTAAAATTGAATTCAAATATGAAATTTTTTTATAATTACTATCTAAATCATTATAGGATTTAAAATTTATTAGAAGTAAACTGCCAGCAATTAATAATACTAAAAATAGTATTATTTCAAATATTGTTTTTTCTACTGGAAGAGTGCCACCAATAAATGCAAGAGGTATAGATCCCACTAGATATGGAATAAGTATATTTAATTTTAAGTTTCCCGCCCTAATATAATTAAAGCAATTCCCAGATACGACAATAATATTGCAAGATAGTGCTATTATTGGAAAAATGAAGTATGGAATTTCCCATATTAGAAGAAGTGCTAAATAAGTTGAGCCTCCACCAAAACCTACGCTTGAATAAAGTACAGCAGTGACGAAAAATAATATTGATAGTAAAATCATTTTTGACCTATAATATAATTATGCAAGTCAATATAGCACTACTAACAGTAACAGATACTCGAAATATTGATACAGATAAATCTGGTTCTATCTTAGTAGAAAAAATCAAAGAACAAAATCATAAATTAATTGATAGAAAATTAGTAAAAGATGAAAAAGAATCAATAAAAAAGATTTTATCTGACTGGATTAAAAAGGATAATATAGATGTTATTATTACAACTGGAGGAACTGGTTTAACTGGAAGAGATATTACACCAGAAGCAATAAAAGATTTAACTGATAAGGAAATACCTGGGTTTGGAGAATTATTCAGACAATTGAGTTATGATTCTATCGGAACATCTGCGATGCAGTCGAGAGCATCTGCAGTTTTAGCGGGAGGAAAATATATATTTGCTTTACCTGGTTCATCTGGTGGTGTAATTGATGCATGGGATGGAATATTAAAACATCAATTAAATATTAACCATAAACCTTGTAATTTTGTAGAATTATTTCCAAGGTTAAAAGAAAAATAAAATTATGAAAATTAATGCTGTGAGAGCTATGCTTATTGTTTCAATAATGATCATACTTTTGTATATATTAGGTTTATTTCTTCCTATTATATTAAATACTAAAAGCTCTAAAATTTTTAATAATAATTCAACTAAATATATTAGATTGATATCATAATAAATAAATCAATTGCTTGTTCAAAAGATTATTTTTGATATTTTGATTTCCAGTCAGAATAAGGCATACCATACACATGTTCTCTAGCTTCGGAGTCTGAGATGCTTATATTATTTTTGTTTGCTTCCTCTCTATACCATTTTGATAAACAGTTTCTACAGAAGCCAGCTAAATTCATAAGATCAAGATTCTGAACATCGTTTCTTTCTCGTAAATGTTGAATTAATCTTTCAAAAGCTGCTGATTGTAATTCTTTTTTAGTAGTGTCATCCATAATGTCTTTTATTATATACTAATTTAAATTTTATGAAACTTTCAGGAACTTATAAATTAAATATCAGTAAAGAAGAGGTCTGGAAATCTTTAAATGATGCTAATATTTTGAAAAAATGCATCCCTGGTTGTGACTCTTTTCAAAAGGAAAGCGATACAGTTTTTAGTGCTAAAGCTACAAATCAAATTGGTCCTATGAATGCTTCTTTTTCTGGTAAAATTAACTTATCAAATATAAAAAAAAATGAGAGTTATACACTATCAGGTGAAGGCCAATCTTCAGTAGGTTTTGCAAATGGTTCTGCAGACATTAATCTTTATGAAGAAAATGGAGTAACAATTTTAAAGTATGAAGTTAATGTAAACGTTGGGGGAAAAATAGCACAACTAGGATCAAGACTTATAAATGGTGTAGCAAAAAAAATGGCTGATTATTTTTTTGGTCGTTTTGCTGATATTGTGTCTCCAATTCCAAAAGATAATTTTGAGAAAGCTTTAGGATTAAATGATACAAAAGATATCAAAGTTACTTCACAAGAAAAAAGAGTTAAAGAAATTAAATCAAATTTTTTAAACAAGTATATTTATTCAGGGATTGCACTTTTAATTCTCCTTTTGGTTGCAATATTTTATTTTGTTTCACGTTAAATTTTGTTATTTTTGCGTTAGATTAATCTTGCAGTATCCAAATTATTAAGTTCTAATAAATAATATACCTGAAGTTATTTTAGAGGGATAATTATGGTAAAAGTAAATTTAAAGGTAAATAAAAAAAGTATTTCAAAAGAAGTTTCTGATAACACCCTTTTATCAGATTTTTTAAGAGAAAAATTACTACTAACTGGAACACACGTAGGTTGTGACACTTCACAATGTGGTGCATGTGTAGTTCATTTAAATGGGCAGTCTGTTAAAAGTTGTACAACTTTAGTTGCTGACTGTGAAGGTTCAGAAATAACAACAATTGAAGGTTTAGCTGAAAATGGAAAAATGCATGTTATGCAACAATCTTTTAAAAAACATCATGGTCTTCAATGTGGTTTTTGTACACCAGGTATGGTTATGAGCGCTGTTGATTTATTACAAAAAAATAAAAAACCTAATGAACAAGAAATAAGAGATTGGTTAGAGGGTAATATTTGTCGTTGTACTGGTTACCAAAATATTGTGGCTGCAGTAAAGGATGCTGCATCAAAATTATAAGGATATAAAAATATGGCGAGTTTAATTGGATCTAAAGTTGAAAGAAAAGAGGATAAAAAATTTCTAACAGGGAAAGGTAGGTATACTGCTGATATTAATCTTGCGCATCAAACCTATGCTTATTTTGTTAGATCTACTCATGCTAGAGCTAAAATTACTAATGTAGATATATCTAAAGCCAAAAAAGCTCCAGGTGTAATAAAAATTTTTACAGGCGATGATATTGCTAGAGAAAAAATTGGTGGTCTAATAGCAGGATGGAAAATTGTTAGCCAGGATGGAAAAGATATGAAAGTACCAAATCATCCACCATTAGCAAAAGACTCGGTAAATTATGTGGGTGACCATATTGCTGTTGTTATTGCAGAATCCCTTGAAGAAGCTAGAAATGCTGCTGAACTTGTGAATGTATCTTATAAAATACTAAAAGCTATAGTTGATACAGGTAACGCAATGCAATCTGATACTATTCATGAAGGAATTGATAACAATCTTTGTTTTGATTTCATTTTAGGCGATAAAAAAAAAACTGAAGAATCTTTTTCTACTGCAGACAAAATAATTAAACTTGATTTAAGAAATAATAGACTAATACCAAATGCTATGGAACCCAGAGCTTGTATCGGAGATTATAATTCTTCTTCTGATGAATTAACTTTATATACTACAAGTCAAAATCCACATTTATCCAGATTAGTCTTATCTGCTTTTGGAGGTATTCATCCAGAACATAAATTTAGAGTAGTTGCTCCTGATGTTGGTGGTGGATTTGGATCTAAAATTTATGCATATGCAGAAGATGCAGTTACGGCTTGGGCATCAAAAAAAATAGAAAGACCAGTTAAATGGGTTGCTGAAAGAAGTGAGTCTTTTTTATCAGATTGCCATGGTCGTGATCATATTACACATGTTGAATTGGCTATAAAAAATGATGGTAAAATAACTGGATTAAAAGTTGATACGATTGCAAACATTGGAGCATATGCTTCCCTATTTGCCACTGTTACGCCAACATATTTGTATGCCCCATTAATATTAGGCTTGTATGACATTCCATCAGCTTTTATTAATGTAAAAGCTGTTTTTACAAACACAGCTCCAGTTGATGCCTATAGAGGAGCCGGTAGACCTGAAGCTACTTATCTTATTGAAAGAATAGTTCATAAAGCTGCAAATGAAATTGGTATGGATCAAGCAGAATTTAGAAGAAAAAATTTTGTAGATAAATTTCCTCATCAACAATGCTTAGTGCATAATATAGATTCTGGAGACTATAAAGCTCATTTAGACAAAGCTTTAGAAATTTCTGACTATAAAAACTTTAAAAATAGAAAATCCGAGTCTGCAAAAAATGGTAAATTAAGAGGTATTGGTTTTTCTACATACATAGAAGCTTGTGGAATTGCTCCATCAGCAGTCGTAATGTCTATTGGATGTGGGGTGGGTCTTTGGGAGTCTGCAGAAGTAAGATTTAACGCTACAGGAAATGTTTCTGTATTTTCAGGCGCTCATAGTCATGGCCAAGGTCATGACACAACATTTGCGCAAATTGTAGGTGATAGATTAGGTGTTGCTATAGAAAATATAGAAGTAATTCATGGAGACACGGATAAAGGACCTTTTGGTATGGGAACATATGGATCTAGATCCCTTGCCGTTGGTGGTTCAGCTATTGCTAAAGCTTGTGATAAAATAATCGAAAAAGGAAAAAAAGTTGCTGCCCATATGTTGGAAGGTAAACCTGAAGATATAGATTTTAAAGATGGTGACTTTATATTAAGAAGTTCAAATAAGAAAAAAACTATTAGTGAAATAGCTTTTGCTTGTTACCTGCCTGGTCAATTTGGAGACGCTAAATCACCTCTACCTCCAGGGGTAGAGCCAGGTTTAAAAGAAACTTCTTTCTATGATCCTGTTAACTTTTCTTTCCCAGCTGGTTCACATATATGTGAGGTGGAAGTTGACCAAAATACCGGAGAGACAAAAGTTGTTAAATATACTGCTGTAGATGATTTTGGAACAATAATTAATCCTATGATCGTAGAAGGTCAAGTTCATGGGGGTATAGTCCAGGGTATAGGGCAAGCATTATATGAAAATAGTCATTATGATGATTCCGGACAACTTACAACAGCATCATACATGGATTACACAATGCCTAGAGCAGATAATTTTCCTCAAATTAAAATTGATTATACAACAACTCCAGCTACTTCGAATCCATTAGGATCAAAAGGTTGTGGAGAAGCAGGTGCTATTGCTGCTCCACCAGCAGTCATGAATGCTGTTATAGATGCAATAGGTACAGATGTTTCTATGCCTGCTACTGCTGAAAAAGTTTGGAGCGCTATTAAAAAAAATGGATATAAAAAGGCTGCAGCTTAAAATATGAAAAATTTTAATTTTAAAACAGCAACAAGTACAAAAGAAGCTACAAAGTTATTTTCTGGAAGGGCAGCTTTCTTAGCTGGAGGAATGACATTGCTTCCTGCAATCAAACTTAGATTAGCTGCTTATTCTGATCTCATAAATATAAAAAAAATTAAAACATTGTCCGGTATTAAAGCATCAAGCAAATCTTTAAAGATTGGCTCGGCTTCTACACATGTTACTGTAGCCTCGTCTAAAGAAGTCATTAAATCTATACCATCTCTCTCTTTTTTAGCAGATGGAATTGGAGATCCCCAAGTTAGAAATAGAGGAACCATAGGAGGATCTATTGCAAACAATGATCCAGCTGCTGATTATCCTTCTGCTTGTTTGGCCCTAAATGCAATTATTCATACAAGCAAAAGAAAGATACCAGCTGATAAATTTTTTAAAGGGATGTTTGAAACAGATTTAAAAAAAGGAGAGCTAATAGAAGCAATTGAATTTGAGATTCCTGAAAAATCTTCATATGCAAAATTTCCAAATCCTGCTTCCAGATATGCTATTGTAGGAGTGTATATTGCTAAACTTAAAAAGGAAGTAAGGGTTGCTATAACAGGGGCAAGTAGTTCAGTGTACAGGTCTAAAGAATTAGAAGCTGCCTTAACTAACAATTTTTCAGCTTCCGCAATTAATAATATCAATATTTCAAGCGCGGATCTTAATTCTGATATACATGCTTCTGAAGATTATAGGGCTCATTTAATTAAAGTAATGGCACAAAAGGCTGTTTCAAACTGCTAGTTCAAACTTATTAAATTTTAATTTAGACTGTTGTAATGAAAAATTCATTTGATGAAAAAGTTTTAGAAGAGGCTAATGATTGGATAAAAGCTAATAAAAAGGTTGTTTTAGCAACTGTTGTTCAAACCTGGGGATCTTCACCAAGACCAGCTGGTAGTAGAATGATTGTAAATGAAAATGGAGATTTTTCAGGTTCAGTTTCTGGAGGATGTGTTGAGTCAGCTGTTGTTAAAGAGTGCTTTGAGATTCTAAAAAACAACAAGCTTTTCAAAAAAATTGAATTTAAAGTTTCTAATGAAAGCGCATGGGAAGTTGGACTTGCTTGTGGTGGAGAAATAGAAGTTTATTTAGAACAAATAAATTAATGAAGTCAATTTTTTATTAAATAATGAAACTAGAAATCTTAAAAGAAATAATAAAAAAAAAAGAAAAAAAATCAGAATTTGCTATTGTTACAAATTTAACTACAGGTGAAAGTGCTATATATGAAGAAGGTAAGTCTTTAAGTAAAAATTTTAAAAAGTTTACAAGTCAAATAAATACTTTTTTTCAATTAAAGAAAAATGGAACAATTGAAGATACTGATATATTCATAGAAAGCTATATTCGTCCAATTAAAGTTATTGTTGTAGGTGCAGTTCATATAGCTCAATATTTAGTCAATTATGCAAAAAACTTAAACTTGGAAATTACCATAATCGATCCAAGAGGTTATTTTGCATCAGAACAAAGATTTCCAAATATTAAAATAATTAATAAGTGGCCCAATGAAGCTTTTGCTGAAATAAAAACAGATAAAAATACTGCTCTAATAGCTTTGACGCACGATCCAAAAATTGATGATCCTGCCCTTCAACATGCTATAAAAAATAATTTTTTTTATATAGGAGCTCTGGGGAGTAAAAAAACACACGCTAACAGATGTTCAAGACTTAAAGAATCAAATTATACGGAAAATCAAATTAAAAGAATTTTTGGCCCAATTGGAATAAAACTTGGAGGAAAATCTGCACCTGAGATTGCTTTGTCGATAATCGCTCAACTGGTTTCAGAAATATATAAAAAATAATGATATCGGCAATTTTATTAGCAGGAGGAGAATCTAAAAGAATGAACGGTGAAAATAAACTTACAAAAAAAATTGATGGAATTCCATTAATCAATCATGCTGTTAAAAATATTTTATCTAGTTCTATAAATGAATTAATTATAGTTCTTGGCTATCAAAAAGATGATATTAAGAAAATTATTAAAAAAAATGATAAAATTAGATTTGCTTTTAATAAAAATTTTAAAACTGGTATGGCCTCCTCTATTATTACTGGACTAAAAAAATTACCAAAAAAAAATAAAGCCTTTTTCATATCTCTTGGAGATATGCCTTATATTAAAAGTGAAATCTATAATCTTTTAATTAATTCAATGAATAATAAAGATATTGTGGTTCCTATTTATAATGGCACACAAGGTCACCCAGTGTTATTTGATAATTCAGTGAAAAAAGAAATTATGTCAATTCATGGTGATGTAGGTGCTAAAAAAATTTTAAGTTTAAATAAAAGTAGAATAAAAGAAATTGAAATTGATAGTATTAGTATTAATAAAGATTTTAATACAAAAGATAATTTTAATCTCTAAAGTTTGTAAAGCTTAATTTGTATATACCTTTTTTGTCAGCTGAAATATAAATATTTCCATCATAATCTTCATAAAGTTCATTTTTTTCATTAGTTAAAAAGTGTCTGAGTTTAAGATCTTTCCTTAATTGAATTTTTTCTATTGAATGCACTTTATCTCTTTTTTCATTTAGTAAATAAATAATTACTGATCTTCCTGGTCTAAGGCTGTTACCATATAAAGATAATGCTAATAAACAAGGTTTTTGGTAATATTCTTTTAAAACCTTTGGGCACGTATTTACAGCTGAAATTCCTACTGAGGGAACGAGCGCAAACAAAGGCTCCTCAAAATTATTTTTTTCATGGTTAATTTCGTAAGCTTTCCCGTCATTTTCATAAACATATTGCGTTCCATAAGAAACTCTAGGCCAGCCATAATTTTTATTTGCAATAATCCTATTTAATTCATCTCCTCCTTTTGGTCCGTGCTCTACATTAAATAAAAGATTATTCATTTTTGTGAGACCTTGGGGATTTCTATGTCCTAAAGTAAACATATTAACAGCAAGCATATTCTTTTTTCCATCAATAATTTCATCTAAATTATTTTTATTTATTTCGATCATTTTACCAAAGATAGAATTTTTATCCTGAGCTAATTCTCTAATTTTACTTGAAGACTGTTCGGGTGTACCTACACTTAGAATAATTTTATCATTGAGATGAACATGACTGCTACCCAACCCATTAAAATCTATGTTTTTATCGGGCAAGCATTTTGTTTTAAATATTTCTTTCCCTGTTTTAAGGAAAATAATTGATGCATAGAAACAATCATCGTTATTAGATGAAATTAAACCAAATTTATTTTTCTTATAAATAAAAACTGATTTTAATCCTCCATTTTTCTTTGTTGTAAAGTTCTTTGGTAAATTAAGTTTTTTTAACACACCATTTTTAAAAAAAAATCCATTTTGGTAATATATGTAAATATTATTTTTATCAAAATTTAAATTATCCCCATCATAATAAAGAAAAGACGTTTTTTTATCAGTAGAAAGTAAGTTAGAAAACTCTAGAATAAAAGAATTACCAGGGGTTTTTAAAATATTACTTGTTTGCGTCTCAATTTTGGGTTTTTTGTTTTTTTCGAAGTTAGCTTTTATTTTTTCTACTAACTCTGGATTTTCAAAAGAATATAAAACAGCAAAAAAAATAGATAAAATCCAAATAATAAAAAATAAAAAGTATTTTTTCATAAATTTAATTTCTTATAATTTTATTATTAGCATCATGCAATGGTTTACTTTCGATAACAGCTTCGTATTTAATTTTCTCTACTTCAATTTCTATTTTTTTTCCTTCAACATTTTCTTGGTTATTTATATAAGCAAAAGCAATATTCTTCTTATAATTGAAAGAATAATTAGCTGATGTGGTTCTTCCGATAATTTTTTTGTCTAGAAAAACAGGCTCATCATGAAGTAATAGTGGATAACCAGGTTTATTTTTTTTTAAACTTAAAGTTACAAGTTTTTTCTTAGGCTTGTTTTTGTAAATTTTAAGTAATGATTCTTTTCCGATGAAATCTATTTTTTTTTTAAAACTTACGGCAAAACTTAATCCGGCCTCATATTGATTTTCTTCGGGTGATATATCGTGTCCCCAATGTAAATAACCTTTCTCCATTCTCAATGTGTCCATAGCATGAACTCCTGCATTACAAATTTTATACTTACTTCCTGCTGAGATAATTTTATTATAAATTATTTTTGCGTGTATAGTTGGTATATAAATTTCCCACCCTAGTTCTCCAACATAAGACAATCTTTGAGCCCAAAGATTAATTCCTAAAATTTTAATTTTTTTACAATGTCCAAAAGGGAAATTTTTGGTTTCAAAATTTTTTCCTGCAATATCACTCATAAGATTTCTACTTTTTGGTCCAAACACCCCAAGGCAAGCATAATTATCTGTTACATCTTTAAATTCAACACTTGTATCCAAATGTTTTAATATATGGTGTTTGTCATGTTCACGCACTGCTGCTGAGCTAATAATTCTAAAATATTCTTTACCTAAACACACAACTGTTAAATCTGCTTCTATTCCACCATCCTTATTTAGCATTTGGGTATAGGTAGCTTTTCCCTCTTCATTTTTAATATTTGCTGTACATATTTTTTGTAATTCTGCATGTGCCTTCGTTCCTTTTAACTCAAATTTTGCAAAAGGCGTTAGGTCAAATAAACCAACATTTTTTCTTGTATTTATAGTCTCATACTCTACTGACGGGTACCAATTTTGATAATCATAACTATAATTATATTTAGACTCCATTCTATTTCTTGCAAACCACATCGCTCTTTCATAACCAGAAACAACCCCAAAACAAGCACCAGCTTTTTTTAATTCTTCATGATAAGGTAATATTTTTTGGTTTCTTGAAGTTTTATATTGTTTATATGGCCAATGCATTCCATATAAATCACCAAGTGATTCTGTTACTCTTTCTTTAATAAAGCTTATTTTTGAATTAAATTTTTCAAATCTCTTTATATCATAAATAAATAAATCTTCATTTATATGCCCTTTCATCATCCATTCTGCTGTTACTTTTCCAACACCACCTCCACTACCTATGCCAATACTATTTAGTCCACAACATGAAAATAAATTTCTAACTTCTGGAACTTCACCTAAGAGAGTATTAGTGTCAGGAGTAAATGACTCAGGTCCTGAAAAAAACTTTCTTATTCCAGCTTTTTGTAAAATTGGAACTCTTTTTAAAGATGCTTCTAAATACGGTTCAAAATGTTCAAAATTTTCTGGAAACTCTCCAAAAGAAAAATCTTCTGGAACTCTATTAGTTTTTTTAAAAGCTGGAATTGATTTGCCTTCAAAAATTCCAATTAACATTTTTCCTGCATCTTCTTTCAAATATAAACTGTTATCAAAATCTCTTAGTACTGGAATATTTTTTGGTAAATCTTTTATTGGTTCGGTAATGACATAAAAATGTTCTGTGGGGTATAATGGGATACTAATTCCTATATCTTCTCCTATCTGTCTCGACCACATACCAGTTGCAAGCACAACGTATTCACAGCTAATTGTATGATCTTTTAATTTAACTCCATGAATCTTTCCATTTTTTATAAGGATTTTTTGAACTGGAGAATTCTGAAATATTTTAGCTCCTTCATTTCTAGCAGCCTTTGCCAATAAATTTGTCACTCCAACTGGATCTGCTTGACCATCTCCTGGCATAAATATACCACCTAAGATATCTTTATCATTTATAATTGGGTAAACTTTTTTAATTTGTTCAACATTTAAAATCTCAACATTCACATCAAACAATTGTGCTGTTGTTGCTTGTCTTAAAAGTTCTTGCCAACGACCTTTGGTAGTTGCTATGGAAAGCGCTCCGTTTAATTTTAATCCACTAGAAAAATCAATTTCTTTTTCCAATTTTTTATAAAGCTCTAAACTATACTTTCTTATTTTAGTTATTGCAGCAGAAGGTCCAAGCTGACTGACTAAACCTGCAGCATGCCATGTTGTCCCTGATGTAAGCTGATCTCTTTCAAGGAGGATTGTATCTCTCCAGCCTAATTTTGCTAAGTGATATGCAACAGAGCAGCCTACTACACCACCACCTATTACCACTACTTTTGAGCTTGATGGTAACTCTTTCATTTAAAACGATTGAACGCCAACTCCAGTTTTAGGATAAGTATACAAATTGTAATTTGCAGCCAACTCTTCGCCTGCTTTAATATATTTAATTGTTACAAGGTACATAAATCTTGCATACACATTTGGATATAAATGTTCTCTAGATCCTTCTATATTTTTTACTTCGCTTTGTTCATCCGGGTTTGGTGCTGGATCTCCAAATTTCAATTTAGGTAAAACGTTGGTTACCATTCTTTGTACGTTAGGATTGTCTGAATGATTATAAAAACCACCAAGAGGTGTTCTTAAATAGTTATTTTCAAACCTTTCATCTAGAATATGAGTTAATCCAACAAATACATCAGCTTTAATATCTTTTGTTGCGTAAAGTCCTAGGCCTTCGATGGGTGACTTTTTAATTGTTAAACTATCCGGCAATGGTCTATACATTCTCTTTCTCCTCTAAGAAAGAAGCTTTGTTAAGCTCCTAAAACATCAGCTGGAGACATATATTTATGCCCAAAAACATCTGCTACAGCTTTATATGTTACCTGTCCTTTAAAAACGTTTAGTCCTGCTAAGAAATTTTTATCTTCTTTTAAAGCTCTTTCATAACCTTTGTCGGCTAACTTAGATAAAAAAGGAAGAGTAGCCTTATTTAATGCAAGTGTAGATGTTCTGGGAACTCCACCAGGCATATTAGCAACACAATAATGAACCACATCATCAACTATATATGTTGGATTGGCATGCGTGGTAGGTTTGCTTGTTTCTACACAACCACCTTGGTCAATAGCAACATCTACAATAACTGATCCTCTTTTCATTAATTTTAACATGTGTTTCGTAACTAATTTTGGTGCTTCTGCACCAGGTATTAAAACTCCACCAATCAACAAATCGCAATCAGAAATTAGTTTTTTTAAGTCTGTTTTATCACTTAACTCTGGAATAATTGAATCACCAAATATTTTTTGTAATTCATTCAAGCGTTTTTGAGATTTATCTACAATATGGACTTTAGATTTCATACCAGTGGCAATTAAAGCTGCATTTTCACCAACTACGCCACCACCAAGTATTACTACTGTTGCTGGGTCAATTCCTGGAGCTCCACCTAACAATAAACCTCTACCTTTTTGATGTTTTTCTAATGAGTGGGCTCCAGCTTGAATAGACATGCGCCCAGCTACTGCACTCATTGGTGCTAGTAAGGGTAAACGACCATTATTATCTGTTACTGTTTCATATGCTATACAAACTGATTTTGATTTTACCAAGCCTTCTGTTAATTCTTTTGCTGCTGCTAAATGTAAATAAGTAAAGACAATTTGATTTTCTCTGATCATTTTAATTTCATTGCTTAATGGTTCTTTTACTTTAACAATAATTTCAGAATCATTAAAAATATCTTCAGCTTTATTTACTATTTTTGCTCCAGCTTTTACATAGTGATCATTTTCGAAGCCAGCTTCAAAACCACCATTATTTTCAATTAAAACTTCGTGCCCATTCGCTGTAAGAATTTTAATACTGTCTGGGGTTAAACCTATTCTGTTTTCCTGAGGTTTAATTTCTTTAGGAACACCTATTTTCATGGAGGTTAATTTTTTAAATTTTTAGAATAATTTAATATTCCTGTTCTCAGTTTATCAATTATTTCATCAATATGTTTTTTTTCACAAATAAATTGAGGAGCTATGATTAAGCAATCACCTGTAGCTTTAAAATTTACACCAACTTCATAACAAGCCTTAAAGCACTCAAAGCCAGCTTTTCCAGGTTTGATGTTCATTTTTATATCAACACCTCCCATCATTCCATATCCCCTAATATTTTCCACCACATCTATATCTTTTAATGTAAATAATCCCTTTTGAAAATATGGAGCCATTTCTTTTGCTCTATTAAATATATCATCTTTTTCAATAATATCTTGAACAGCTAGTGCTGCAGCTACAGAAACTGGTATTCCTGAATATGTATAGCCATGGAATAGTTCTACTGCACCTTTTGGTGATGCATCCATAACAGCATCATAAATTTCTTCCTTACACGCAACCACACCCATAGGAACAACACCATTAGTTGTTGCTTTAGCCATAGTCATCATATCTGGAGTTACACCATATTCTTGTGATGCAAATGCAGAACCAGTTCTTCCCCATCCAGTAATTACTTCATCAAAGATCAAAAGTATTTCATGTTTGTCACAAATTTCTCTCAATTTATTTAAATAACCTTTTGGTGGAACTAGCGTTCCTGTAGAACCAGCAATAGGCTCAACTATACAAGCTGCAATATTTTCTCCACCAAAATTTGCACAAATTCTTTCCAAATCATTTGCAAGTTCTGCTCCAGTATCTGGTTGACCACTAATAAATTTATGTTCAGGCAAATGAGTGTGTCTCATATGAAGTACACCTGGCATTAGTATACTTGCAAATGTTTTTACATTATTAATCATTCCTCCAACGGAAGTAGCTCCTATATTCATCCCATGATATGCTCTTTCTCTTCCAACAAACCTGAATCTTTTGCTGTCACCTTTTGCTCTATGATAAGCTATTGCAATTTTAATTGCAGTTTCAACAGCTGTAGATCCACAAATTGTATAAAAAATTCTATTTAAATTACCTGGAGTATGTCTTGATATTTTTGTCGCTAATTCAAACGATCCTCCAAATCCTTGTTGGAAGGGTTGGCAGTAATCGAGTTGTTCTAATTGCTTTGCTACTGCTTCTGTAATTTCTTTTCTTCCATGGCCAAATGGATTACAAAATAATCCAGAGCTAGCATCAATCATAGTTTTTCCTTTATGATTTGTTAAGTAAACTCCCTTAGCTCCAGTAATTAATCTTGGGTTTTCTTTGAAATCTTTATTGGATGTAAATGGCATCCAGTGTTCTTGTAAAGAATTTGGTATTTTTGAAATATCTCCTGAACTCATATTTTCCTCTCTTAAAATATTTGTAGACTATCATTTAATCTAAAACTACCAATAAAAAATTACTTGATACAACCTGAGGTAGTAGATATTTTTGTTTTACTTCTCTTTGATTATCTAATTAAATGTACAACTTAACTTAATAATTATTAAGAGGAAAAAATGAAAAAAATAATAACAATAATACTAGGAAGTATAGTTGCTTTTACTTTAAGTATGTCGGCTGCTTTTTCGGCTGCTAACGAGGTAAGAATAGCTTTCTTTTTAGAATGGGCTACTCCAAACCAAGAAGCTAAAGTTAAAAAAGTTTTTGATGACGCTTTAGGAGTGCCAGTTAAATGGACGAACTTTGCAACAGGTGGTGAAATGACTGAAGCTATGTTATCTGGAGATATTGATATTTCTTATTCTCAAGGTTTAACACCATTTGTTAATGCTGTTAATGCTAAAGCACCAATCAAACTTGTAGATATCGCGGTTACATACGGAATGGGTGGAACTACTTGTGTTGTTTCTAAAGCTTCTGGTATTACAAAAGCGAATGCTGCTCAGTTAGAAGGTAAAAAAGTTGCAGTTCCAGTTGGAACTATGGCTGATTACGTTTTTAAAGAAACAATGAAAGTTATAGGAGCTGACGCTGGTAAAGTAACAGTTGTTGATATGGTACCTGAAGATGGTTCAGCTGCTTTAGTCAACGGAGATGTTGCTATGGCTTGTTTGTTCGGTGGTAAATCTATCGAAAATGCACTTAAAGCTGGTACAAGAATGTTAACTGTTAAAGAAGCTACTGATGCTGGAATTTCTGGTATTGATATAACTTCTGTAACTAATAAATTCTTAAAAGAAAATCCAGGAATGGTTAGAACTTTTGTTGAAATTACTCATGAATACAATGCTAAATTTAGAGCAGGCAAATCTAACAGCTTTAGCAACAAATATAGCTTTTCATGCAGCTAAGAACATTGAAAAAAAAGGAACTAAATCTACTGTTGCTTTTTTTTCTTTAGAAATGTCATCTGAACAACTATCAACAAGAATCCTTTCAGAGCAAGCTAGAATAAAATCAAATGATATAAGAAGAGGTAAAGTTTCTGAAAAAGAATTTGAACAATTTATAGAAACTTCTAAAAATATTTTTGAGCTACCTTTGTATATTGACGAAACTCCTGCAATAACAATCGCTGCTATTAGTAATAGATCAAGAAGAATTAAAAGATTATTTGGACTTGAGTTAATTGTAGTAGATTATATTCAATTAATGAGATCAAGTAGAAATAAAGAATTTAATAGAGTCCAAGAAATATCTGAAATTACGCAAGGGTTAAAAGCTTTAGCTAAAGAACTAAATGTTCCTGTTCTTGCATTGTCTCAACTTTCTAGGCAGGTTGAGCAAAGAGATGATAAAAAACCTCAATTATCAGATTTAAGAGAATCAGGTTCTATAGAACAGGATGCAGATGTTGTAATGTTTGTATTTAGGGAATCATATTACCTACAAAATAAAGAACCAACTATGGGATCTATTGAGCATGCGGAATGGCAACAAAAAATGGATGAAATATCGCATTTGGCTGAAATAATGATAAGTAAGCAAAGACATGGACCAACTGGAAATGTAAAAGTTGAATTTGAAGCAATGTATACTAAGTTCAAAAACTTAGAAAACAAATAAAACTTACAAATCATGTTTAGCAATATTTATAAAAATTTAATTATTGAAAAACCTAAATTTACTTTATCATTACTTGTCATTGTATTATTATTTTTTAGTTATTTTTCAAAAAATTTTCAACTAGACGCATCCTCAGACACATTGCTTTTAGAAAATGATCCAGATTTAAAATATTTGAGAGAGGTTAACCAAACTTACGGTTCTAAAGATTTTTTAGTATTAACATATACTCCTAAGAATAATTTATTAGATGATAAAACAATTTCAAATCTTAGCAATTTAAAGAATGATTTGCAGCGTCTAGATTGGGCTAGTAGCGTAATAACAATTTTAGATGTACCTCTGCTTAAAAATAACGATGATCCTTTAGCTGAAAGGATAAAAAATTTTAAAACTTTATCTAGTGAAGATGTTGATAAAGAAAGAGGATTTAATGAAATTATTAATAGCCCTATCTATAAAGAATACATAATTAGTAATGATGCTAAAACTAGTGGAATCATTGTTTACATAAAAAAAGATCAAAAATTATCAAGTCTTGTAAAAACCAAAAATAATTATTTGGATAAAATTGATAAAAAAGAATTAAAACCTAATGAAAAAGATGACTATAAAAATTTCTTGAACGAATATGATAGTTATAAAAAAATCTACAATCAAAAAAATCATCAAAACATAAACGAAATAAGATCTATTATAAAAAAATATCAAAACGAAGCTAAAATCCACTTGGGGGGAATACCCATGATAGCTGACGATATGATGAGTTATGTAAAAAGTGATATAATAGTATTTGGTGCAGGTGTATTTCTTTTTATAATTTTTACTTTGTGGTTTGTTTTTAGAAGTTTTTTATGGGTTTTTATTCCTCTTCTAAGTTGTTTTTTTTCAGTACTAATAATGGTTGGATTGCTAGGTTTGTTAGGTTGGAAAGTTACTGTCATTTCTTCTAACTTTATTGCTTTAATGTTAATTTTAACTATGGCAATGAATATTCATATGAGTGTTAGATATTTACAATTAAAAAAAGAAAATCAAAATATATCCAATGTCGACGCAATACTCTGGACTTCAAAAAAAATGTTTTGGCCAATTTTATATACCGTCTTAACAACAATTTGTGCTTTTTTATCTCTAATCTTTAGTGGTATTAAACCTATTATTGACTTTGGATGGATGATGACCTTAGGTCTTTTAGTTTCACTATTTATTACTTTTACATTATTACCAGTAATTTTAAATATACTAAGTAGAGAAAATAAAAGCTTTCAAGAGGAAAAAAAATCAAGAATTACATCTTTTTTAAGTCAAGTTGCACAAAAAAATACTAAAACAATTTTTTTATCTTCTTTCTTAATTATTTTAGTAAGTGTAGTAGGTATATTAAATCTTGAAGTAGAAAATAGTTTTATAAATTATTTTGATAAAAAAACTGAAATTTATAAAGGAATGAAATTAATTGACGATAAGTTAGGGGGCACAACACCTCTAAGTGTTATACTCAAGTTTCCAGGCAAAGAAGAGGAAGAAGAAATAGAAGATGAATTTGATGATTGGGAGAGTGAAGAAGTTGATGATGATAAATATTGGTTTACAAGAAATAAAATAGACAAGATTACTAAAGTACATGATTATCTTGATAGCCTTAATGCTGTTGGAAAAGTTATATCTTTTGCTTCTATGGTTAGAGTTGCTGAAGATTTAAATGATGGGAACAAATTACAAGGACTAGAAATGGGAGTGTTATACACGAAAATACCTGACTCGATTAAAGAAAGTATAATAAACCCCTATATTTCCATAAAAAATAATGAAGCTAGAATAAGTTTAAGAATCCTTGATTCTGATGAAAACCTTAGAAGAAACGAACTAATAAAAAAAATAAATTATGATTTAGAAAATAAGATTGGATTAAAACGTGAAGAATTTAAGTTAGCTGGAGTTTTAATATTATTTAATAATCTACTACAAAGCTTATTTAAATCACAAATATTAACTCTTGGTGTAGTAATGGCGGGTATTACATTTATGTTCCTAATTTTGTTTAGAAATATTACTTTATCTTTGATAGGAGTTGTTCCAAATTTTATGGCTGCTTTTCTTATTTTAGGAATTATCGGTCTACTTGGAATACCCTTAGATATGATGACGATTACAATAGCTGCTATAACAATAGGTATAGCAGTCGATAATAGTATTCATTATATATATAGATTTAAAGAAGAATTTAAGAAAACAAGAAATTATATTCAAACATTAAAAATATGTCACGATACTGTTGGAGTTGCAATTTTAAATACCTCAATAACAATAGTTTTTGGATTTTCAATATTAGTGTTGTCTAATTTTATACCAACTATTTACTTTGGGGTGTTCACAGGAATAGCTATGCTTTTAGCTATGCTTTCAGTTTTGACGCTCTTACCTAAATTAATTCTAGTAGTAAAACCTTTTGGCAATGAATAATACAATAGAATTTATTCAAAATAATATATCTATATTTGATCTTATAGTTTGTTTAATTACTCTTTATTCAATGTTTCAATGTGCTGCTAAAGGTTTTATGAGAAGTTTATTGTCTTTTTCAAAATGGTTATTAGCCTTAATAATTACAATCACCTTAGTTCCAAAGCTTAATCCGTGGGTTCAAGATATCATAGAATCAAAGTTTATAGCTGACATTGGTTTAGGTATTTTCATATATATAATTTCACTCTTTATTATAATAAATATTGGAAAAGCAATAAGCAAAGCTGTTACTTGGACTGGACTTGGTAGCGTAGATAAATCTTTTGGATTTGTTTTTGGTATTTTTAAAGGATATGTAATCTGTGTGTGTATTTTTTCTTTATTTAATTGGTTTTATCCACACCAGAAATGGCCATTAGAAACTGATAATACTTATTCTTTTCAAATAATATATAAAGGAAGTGAGTTTTTAGTAGAAGAACTTCCGAATAGTAAAGATTACTATGAAGAAACTGGCAATAAAATAGAGAAAATTTAGATGTCCCAATTAAAAGAAGAATGTGGTGTTTTTGGTATTTTTAACAATAAAGATGCGGCTGCCCTAACAGCATTGGGATTACATTCCTTACAACATAGAGGTCAAGAAGGATGTGGAATAGTTACTTTTGATGGAACTAGTTTTTATGCTGAAAGAAGACTGGGTTTGGTTGGTGATAATTTTACGAAAGGAAAAATTTTGCAAAACTTACCAGGTTCATCTGCGATTGGACATAATAGATATTCAACTTCTGGGAATAATTTAATTAAGAACATACAGCCTTTTTTTGCTGATTTATATACTGGAGGTATTGGAATATCTCACAATGGAAATCTTAGTAACGCATTTCATCTTAGAAAAGAATTAGTTAAAAGTGGTTCTATTTTTCAAACTACTTCAGATACAGAAACTATTGTTCAATTGATTGCAAAATCAAAAAAAATTAAAATAATAGATAAAATAATTGAGACATTATTTAAAATTCAAGGAGGTTATGCTCTAACATTGCTTACAAATAAGGAATTAATAGGTATTAGAGATCCGTTTGGAATTCGCCCTTTAGTTATTGGAAAATTAAAAAATTCATTTATTCTAGCCTCAGAAACTTGTGCTCTAGATATTGTAGGTGCTAAATTACATAGAGAAGTTGAAAATGGAGAAATTGTAGTAATAAATAATAAAGGGTTGGAAAGTATAAAACCTTTTCCAAAAATAAAAGAGCGCCCATGTATATTTGAATATATATATTTTTCAAGGCCAGATAGTATTATAAAAAATATTAGCGTTTATGAGTACAGAAAAAAGCTTGGAGCTAGATTAGCAAAAGAATCTCATGTGGAAACTGATTTGATTGTTCCCGTTCCCGACTCAGGTGTTCCTGCTGCCATTGGTTATGCTGAGGAAATTAAGGAGAATATTGAACTTGGAATTATAAGAAATCATTATGTTGGAAGAACTTTTATTGAACCAACTCAACAAATAAGAAGTTTTGGTGTTAAATTAAAACATAGTATTAACAAGACTTTAATAAGAAATAAATCATTAATTTTAATTGATGACTCTCTAGTGAGAGGAACAACATCAATTAAAATTATACAAATGCTTTATGATTGTGGAGCAAAAGAAGTGCATGTTAGAATTGCTTCGCCTCCTATAAAGTACCCAGATTATTATGGTGTAGATACACCATCTAAAAAAGAACTATTAGCTTCTAAATATGACTTGGACGGTATGAGAAAATTTATAAACGCAAC